>NZ_AP024322.1:306913-613827 GCF_018408855.1 Caballeronia sp. NK8
CTGGCGTTTTAGAAACGCGTGTCTAAAAATTTGCTTGTTTCATCAGAGTTCGGCCACAATAATAGAACGGCCGTTCGATTTTACGGGTCACATAAGAACGGTAGGGACATCATGCGAAAAGGCGAACAGACGCGGGCCGCGATTCTCGACGCAGCGCTGGAGCTGGCGAGTCGGGACGGGCTGGAAGGGCTGACGATCGGCCTGTTGGCCGAGCGTATGCAGATGAGCAAGAGCGGTGTGTTTGCGCATTTCGGGTCGCGCGAGGATTTGCAGGTGGAAGTGGTGCGCGAGTACCACCGGCGCTTCGAGGACGAAGTGTTCTTCCCGAGCCTGCGCGAGGCGCGCGGTCTGCCGCGATTGCGCGCGATGATGAATCGCTGGATGGAGAAACGCATCCAGGAAGTGACCACGGGTTGTATCTACATCAGCGGAGCGGTCGAGTACGACGACCGCGCCGCGAGCGCGGTGCGCGAGCAGCTCGTGCACAGCGTGAGCATGTGGCGGGAAGCGCTGTTGCGCGCGA
This sequence comes from Caballeronia sp. NK8, assembly GCF_018408855.1. Classification (GTDB taxonomy): domain Bacteria; phylum Pseudomonadota; class Gammaproteobacteria; order Burkholderiales; family Burkholderiaceae; genus Caballeronia. The sequence goes on from NZ_AP024322.1 coordinate 307,437, forward strand.
TTCGCCAGTCGAAGGACGAAGGGCATCTGAAGCCGGAGACGGACCCGCATCTGATGCTTTTCGAGCTGTACAGCTTTACGCTCGGCCTGCATCACGACGCGCGCTTCCTGCATTTGCCGGAGGCGGTGCAACTGACGCGGGACGCGCTGGAGAAGACGATCGTCTCGTACCAGACGTCGAATGCGCTCGCCCCGACCGGCATGCCGCAGCCGACGGCGAATGCGACGACGAACCTGACTTCACAACCAACCGACAGCCGTTAGCGGCGCCGTTCGAATCGAGAAGGGTTCGGCGGCGCGCAACCAGAAGCTTGAGAAACTGGAGAGACTCATGGGACAGTACGCCGCCCCCCTTCGCGACATGCAATTCGTGCTGCACGAACTGCTGAACGTCGAAGCTGAATTGAAGAGCATGCCGAAGCATGCCGACCTCGACGCCGACACCATCAATCAGGTGCTCGAGGAAGCCGGCAAGTTCTGCTCCGAGGTCGTGTTCCCGCTCAACCAGAGCGGCGACCGCGAAGGCTGCACGTACGAGGGCGATGGCGTCGTGAAGGCGCCCGCCGGCTTCAAGGAGGCTTACCGCCAGTACATCGACGCCGGCTGGCCCGCGCTCGGCTGCGACCCCGAGTACGGCGGCCAGGGCTTGCCCGCGTTCGTGAACAACGCGCTCTACGAAATGCTCAACTCGGCGAATCAGGCCTGGACGATGTATCCGGGACTTTCGCACGGCGCGTACGAATGCCTGCACGCGCACGGCACGCCGGAGCAGAAGTCGACCTATCTTTCGAAACTCGTGTCGGGCGAATGGACCGGCACGATGTGCCTCACGGAACCGCATTGCGGAACGGACCTCGGCATTCTGCGCACCAAGGCCGAACCGAATCCGGACGGCTCGTACGCACTCACTGGCACGAAGATCTTCATTTCGAGCGGCGAGCACGACATGGCCGAGAACATCGTTCATCTGGTGCTCGCGCGTCTGCCGGGCGCGCCGATAGGCACGAAGGGCATTTCGCTGTTCATCGTGCCGAAGTTCGTGCCCGATGCGAGCGGCGCGATCGGCGCGCGCAACGACATCAAGTGCGGTTCGATCGAGCACAAGATGGGCATCCACGGCAACGCGACCTGCGTGATGAATCTCGACGGCGCGAAGGGCTGGCTTGTCGGCGAGGCGAACAAGGGCTTGAACGCAATGTTCGTGATGATGAACGCGGCGCGTCTGGGCGTCGGGATGCAGGGGCTTGGACTCACCGAAGTCGCGTATCAGAACTCGCTCGTGTATGCGAAGGAGCGTCTGCAGATGCGCTCGCTCACCGGCCCGAAGGCGCCGGAAAAGGCCGCCGATCCGATCATCGTGCATCCGGACGTGCGCCGCATGCTGCTCACGCAGAAGGCTTATGCCGAAGGGGGCCGCGCGTTCACGTACTGGGCGGCGCTCAATATCGACAAGGAGCTTTCGCATGAAGACGAATCAGCGCGTCGCGAGGCTGCGGATTTTGTCGCGCTGCTCACGCCGGTCATCAAGGCCTTCCTGACGGACAACGCGTTCGAAGGCACCAACATGGCGATGCAGATCTATGGCGGTCATGGCTTCATTTCCGAATGGGGCATGGAGCAGTACGTCCGCGATGCGCGCATCAACATGATCTACGAGGGCACGAATTCCATTCAGGCGCTCGATTTGCTTGGCCGCAAGATTCTCGGCGACATGGGCGCGAAGCTGAAGCGCTTCGGCAAGCTCGTTTCTGATTTCGTCGAGCAGGAAGGGGTGAAGCCGGAGATGCAGGAGTTCATCAATCCGCTCGCGGATATCGGCGAGAAGGTGCAGAAGCTCACGATGGAGATCGGCATGAAGGCCATGCAGAATCCCGATGAGGTTGGGGCTGCGGCTGTGCCGTATCTGCGTACGGTTGGGCATCTGGTGTACTCGTACTTCTGGGCGCGGATGGCGCGCGTTGCCCTCGACCGCGCTGCGTCTGGTGATGCGTTTTATAAGGCCAAGCTGGCCACTGCGCGGTTCTACTTCGCCAAGCTCTTGCCTGAGACCGCTTCGACTATTCGTGCCGCGCGTGCCGGCGCCAAGCCTATGATGGATTTCGATGAGGCGTTGTTCTGAGCTTCTTACTTTCGCCGGATCCCGTGAACGTGTCGGTCTATGAGCGTTGCCCCTGTGCGGGGCGGCAGTCACTTTCTTTGCTGCTGCAAAGAAAGTAACCAAAGAAAGCAGCTCGAGCCGCCCGCGGTCACACGCAATTTGGCCACTATTCTCGTTGTTCGTGGACTCAGTAGCGAGTGCCCTCGTAGGACTCACCCGGCTTGGACCGCGCACGGTCTGACGAGCTAGAACGTACAGCGTGCTGGTCCAGCACGAAAGAGTTCCGGCACAGCGCTACGCGCTGCCGTTGGGTACGCAAGGGAAACCGACGAAGCGCCGATGCAGCGAGATGGAGGTGTTAGCACAGAAGCACGAGCAGACCCGATTGACCGGTCGGCCGCGAAGCGGGCCGGAGCTATTTGGTGCTGAACCAGGCACGCACGCGGCGCGATGTGGCAGACCGTGCGCGGTCCAAGCCGGATGTGGCCTATGAGGGCACTCGCTACAGAGGCCACGGGTGAGGAGAAGGATACCCAAATTGCGTGTGACCGCGGGCGTATCGAGCTGCTTTCTTTGGTTACTTTCTTTGCAGCAGCAAAGAAAGTGACTGCCGCCCCGCACAGGGGCAGTGCTAATAGACCGACACGAACTCAGGATTCCGCGAAAGCGCAAGCAAACGACCAGCGCAAGCAAACGAACCAGCGCAAGCAAACGAACAACCGCGAAGCAAAACGAAACAAAAACCGGAGGCTAACCCATGAGCACCCTCAACATCAGCAAAGTCGCCGTGCTCGGCGCAGGCGTGATGGGAGCGCAGATCGCCGCGCATCTGATCAACGCCCGCGTGCCCGTCCTGCTCTTCGATCTTCCCGCCAAGGAAGGCCCGAAGAACGGCATCGCGCTGAAGGCCATCGAGAATCTGAAGAAGCTGTCGCCCGCGCCTTTCGGCGTAAAGGACGACGCACAATACATCGAACCGGCGAATTACGAAGACGACATCGCGAAGCTCGCCGAGTGCGATCTCGTGATCGAAGCCATCGCCGAGCGCATGGACTGGAAGCACGATCTCTACAAGAAAGTGTCGCCGCATCTCGCGCCGCACGCGATCTTCGCGAGCAACACATCGGGCCTCTCGATCACGGAACTGTCGAACGGCTTCTCCGATGAACTGAAATCGCGCTTCTGCGGCGTGCACTTCTTCAATCCGCCGCGCTACATGCATCTGGTCGAACTGATTCCGACCGCATCCACGAAGCCCGAGATTCTCGATCAGCTCGAAACCTTCCTGACGAGCGTGATCGGCAAGGGCGTGGTGCGCGCGAAGGATACGCCGAATTTCATCGCAAACCGCGTCGGCGTGTTTTCGATTCTCGCGGTGATCGCCGAAGCAGAGAACTTCGGCCTGCGCTTCGACGAAGTGGACGATCTCACCGGCGCGCGACTCGGCCGCGCGAAGTCCGCGACGTTCCGCACGGCGGATGTCGTCGGACTCGATACGATGGCGCACGTCATCAAGACGATGCAGGACAACCTGCCCGACGATCCGTTCTTCTCCGTCTACAAGACGCCGCCCGTGCTCGAAGCCCTGGTAAAGGCGGGCGCGCTCGGCCAGAAAACCGGCGCGGGCTTCTATCGCAAGGAAGGCCGTGCGATCAAGGTGCTCGATCCGAAGACAGCGCAGTACGTCGACGGCGGCGCGAAGGCCGAAGAACTCATCGGCCGGATTCTGAAGCGTCCGCCCGCCGAGCGCTTCAAGCTCCTGCGCGAAACGGACAACAAGCAGGCGCAATTCCTGTGGGCGATCTTCCGCGACGTGTTCCACTACATCGCCGTGCACCTCGAATCGATCGCCGACAACGCGCGCGATGTCGATCTCGCGATCCGCTGGGGCTTCGGCTGGAATCAGGGGCCGTTCGAAAGCTGGCAGGCGGCGGGCTGGCAACAGGTCGCGAAGTGGGTGCAGGAAGACATCGATGCGGGCCGCGCGCTCTCGAACGCGCCGCTGCCCGCGTGGGTGCTCGACGGTCCTGTCGCCGAGAAGAACGGCGTGCACACGAACGAAGGCTCGTGGTCGCCGAAGTCGAAGCGCTTCGAGCCGCGCTCGACGCTGCCCGTCTACGAGAAGCAGGTGTTCCGCGCGCCGCTCGTCGGTGAAACGGGCGCCGATCCGAAGACCTACGGCAAGACGCTGTTCGAAACCGAAAACGTGCGCGCGTGGCTCGACGACGACCAGGGCGATGTCGTGATCGTCTCGTTCAAGACGAAGATGAACACCATCGGTCCGGGCGTGATCGATGGTCTCACGCAAGCCATCGAACTGGCCGAGAAGGAATATCGCGGCGTCGTGATCTGGCAGCCCACGTCACTGCAACTCGGCGCGCCGGGCGGCCCGTTCTCGGCGGGCGCGAATCTCGAAGAAGCGATGCCCGCGTTCATGATGGGCGGCGCGAAGGGCATCGAGCCGTTCGTGAAGAAGTTCCAGCAAGGCATGCTGCGCGTGAAGTACGCGAACGTGCCGGTGGTGTCGGCGGTATCGGGCATCGCGCTCGGCGGCGGCTGCGAATTGCTGCTGCAATCGGCGAAGCGCGTCGCGCATGTCGAGAGCTATATCGGTCTCGTGGAGGTGGGCGTCGGGCTCGTGCCGGCGGGCGGCGGGCTGAAAGAGGCCGCGTTGCGCGCGGCGGAAGCCGCAAGCGCCGTCAATGCAACGAGCGACCTGCTCAAGTTCCTGCAGAAGCCGTTCGAGAACGCGGCGATGGCAAAGGTCTCGTCGTCCGCATTCGATGCCCGCGCGATGGGCTATCTGAAGCCGTCCGACACGATCGTCTTCAACGTGCACGAACTGCTCGATATCGCGAAGAAGGAAGCGCGTGCGTTGAGCGCGTCGGGATACCGGCCGCCGTTGCGCGTGAAGCAGGTGCCGGTGGCGGGCCGCTCGGCGATCTCGACGATCAAGGCGTCGCTCGTGAACATGCGCGACGGGCGCTTCATCAGCGATCACGATTATCTGATCGCGAGCCGCATCGCGGAAGCGGTGTGCGGCGGCGATGTCGAAGCGGGCAGTCTCGTCGACGAGGAATGGCTGCTGGCGCTGGAGCGCCGCGCGTTCGTCGAACTGCTGGGCACGCAAAAGACGCAGGAACGGATCATGGGCATGTTGCAGACCGGCAAGCCGGTGCGTAACTAATCGCGGAGCAAGCAATGAGCAAACAACTTCAAGACGCATACATCGTCGCCGCGAGCCGCACGCCGATCGGCAAGGCGCCGCGCGGCGTGTTCAGGAACACGCGCCCGGACGAACTGCTCGTCCACGCGATCAGATCGGCCGTCGCGCAGGTGCCGGGACTCGATACCAGCGTGATCGAAGACGCGATCGTCGGCTGTGCGATTCCCGAAGCCGAGCAAGGGCTGAACGTCGCGCGCATGGGCGCGCTGCTGTCGGGCCTGCCGAACACGGTCGGCGGCGTGACGGTGAACCGCTTCTGCGCATCCGGGCTGACCGCGCTCGCGATGGCGGCGGACCGCATTCGCGTCGGCGAAGCGGATGCGATGATCGCAGGCGGTTGCGAATCGATGAGCATGGTGCCGATGATGGGCAACAAGCCGTCGCTGTCGCCGCATATCTTCGATCGCAATGAAGACGTGGGTATCGCATATGGCATGGGCCTGACGGCGGAAAGGGTCGCGGAACGCTGGAAGGTGAGCCGCGAGGCGCAGGACGCGTTCGCGGTGGAGTCGCATCGGCGCGCCTTGGCGGCGCAGCAGGCAGGCGAATTCGCCGATGAAATCGCCGCCTACACGCTCAACGAACGCTTCCCGGATCTCGCATCGGGCGAAGTGCGCGTGAATGCGCGCGAGATCGCGCTCGACGAAGGCCCGCGCGAAACGACGCTGGAAGGGCTGGCGAAGCTGCGTCCCGTGTTCGCGAACAAGGGCTCGGTCACGGCGGGCAACAGCTCGCAGACGTCGGACGGCGCGGGCGCGCTGATCGTCGTATCGGAAAAAATCCTGAAGCAGTTCAACCTCACGCCGCTCGCGCGCTTCGTGAGCTTCGCGGTGCGCGGCGTGCCGCCGGAGATCATGGGCATCGGACCGAAGGAAGCGATTCCGGCCGCGTTGAAGGCGGCAGGGCTGAAGCAGGACGACATCGACTGGTTCGAACTGAACGAAGCCTTCGCGGCGCAGGCGCTCGCGGTGATCGGCGATCTCGGTCTCGATGCGTCGAAGGTCAATCCGCTCGGCGGCGCGATCGCGCTCGGTCATCCGCTTGGCGCGACCGGCGCGATCCGCGCATCGACGGTCGTGCACGGCCTGCGCCGGCGTAACCTGAAGTACGGCATGGTGACGATGTGCGTCGGCACCGGCATGGGCGCGGCGGGCATCATCGAGCGGCTTTGATGGCTGATGGTCCGCGAGTGTCATCGCTCGCGGACCGACTTGAAGGAGACAGCGGATGGAGATTCAGATCGAACGCGCGGACGGCGTGCTGAGCATCGTGCTTAATCGTCCGGAGAAGAAGAACGCGATCACCGCGCCGATGTATCAGGAAATGGCCGACGGCCTCTACGAAGCCGAGATGGACCCGACCGTGCGGGCAGTGTTGATTCGCGCTAACGGCAGCACGTTCAGCGCGGGCAACGATCTCGACGACTTCCTGAACGATCCGCCCAAGGGACTCGACGCGCCCGTGTTCCAGTTCCTGCGGCGCATCAGCGCGTTTCCGAAGCCGATCGTGGCGGCGGTGGCGGGCGCGGCGGTGGGCATCGGCACGACCATGCTCCTGCACTGCGACATGGTCTACGCGAGTCCGAACGCGAAGTTCTCGTTGCCGTTCGCGCAACTGGGCCTGTGTCCGGAAGCGGCGTCGAGTCTGTTGCTGCCGCGCACGGCGGGGTATCAGCGCGCGGCGGAAAAGCTTCTGCTCGGCGAAGCGTTCAATGTGAACGAAGCGATCGGCATGGGCTTCGTGAATGGCGCGATCGACGCAACCGAGCTGGATGCGTACGCGTTCGACAAGGCAAAGCGGCTGGCGATGCTGCCGGCGTCATCCTTGCGCGTGACCAAGGCGCTGATGAAAGGCGCGCAGACGCATGAAGTGGCCGCGCGCATGGAAGACGAAGCCGCGCATTTCTCGCGGATGCTGATCGCGCCCGAAGCACGCGAAGCGTTTCAGGCGTTCTTCGAAAAGCGCAAGCCGAACTTCGGTCAGTTCGAATAAGCGGCGTCAGTCGACGTCGTATTCGACGAAGCCGTTCTCGCGCGCGAAGCTGACGAGCCGCAGGCCCGCCTGCTTCGCGATCGCGATGGCGAGCGAGGTCGGCGCGGAAATGGTCGCGACCATCGGCACGCCCATGCGCGCCGACTTGCGCACGAGTTCATAGCTCGCGCGGCTTGACAGAAACACGAAGCCTTGCGTCGTGTCCTCGCGGCGCAAAACCAAATGGCCGATGAGCTTGTCGAGCGCGTTATGCCGCCCGACGTCCTCGAACGCGCAGCGCACCGCGCCGGTTTCATCGCACCAGGCGGCGGCGTGCAAGCCGCCGGTCAGCTTCGTCAGATGCTGATGCGCCGGCAGTTCGCGCGCGGCGCGCCCGATCGCGTCGGGCGCAAGGCGCGCGAGAAAACCGGTATCCGGCACGCGCTCGGCCTGAAGATCGAGCAACTCGATGCTTTCGATGCCGCACACGCCGCAGCCCGTGCGCCCGGCGAGCGCGCGGCGCTTGTCCTTCAGCGACGCGAACGCCTGCTGCACGACTTGCAGATGCACTTCGGCATGCGGCAGCGCGACGCCGTCATCGCGAAAGTAGACTTCGATATCGTGGATATCGCTGCCGCGCTCGACGATGCCTTCGCTCAGCGAAAAGCCCACCGCGAACGCTTCGAGATCGCGCGGCGTACACATCATCACCGCGTGCGAGATGCCGTTGAAAACCAGCGCGACGGGCCATTCCTGGCCGATGTTGTCCGCGGTGACCGCGCTGTCGCTGTTCCGATGCCTGCGCACCTGCCGCTCGACATAGCCTGGCTGATCGTCGGTTTCGAGTTGATCCACTTCAGTGCTCCTGACCGCTCACTTCGAGTAAAGTCGGGTATGTGATTTGCTGGCTATCGTTGCTGTTCGTACGTATCGCGAGGCGAACAGCGGCTAGATTGCAATGGTTCCAGCCAGATTCAAGGCCCTACAATAACTTAAGCAGGCGATGCGCGTCGCGCACCCCCGCTCAATCCAACGAGGCTTCGCTATGGGACTTTACGACGCCGCGCGTCTGTTCGGATTCGAAGTCGAATCCTCTGACAATCTTCGGTTCATTCCGCTTGCCGTGCGCTTCAACCTGGATCGCTTCGGCAAACGCATCACGCTCGATCAATGGCAGCAGCTTCCATACGACGATCGCGCGTTGCTCGCGCGTTTCCCCGTCGAGGACGATGCCGAGCTTGAGAAGAACTTCGACCTCGCGCTCGAAGAGATGATGAAGACTCACGTGAATGCCGCGCCCGAGCAGATCGAGCGCGAGCGCGATCCCGTCTGGATGCACGCGGACGCGGTGCCCGAAACCGTCATCCGGCAAAGCAGCCTCTCGGGTGTGAGCGCGCCGAGCCTCGATCGCTGGGGCGCGCTCGACCGCTTCCAGCGGTACGCGCTCGCCAAGCTGTCGCGCAACACGGACAAGGTCAACCACGATTTCCTGCCCGCGATGAAAGAATTCGGTCTCGTCGAGTGAGCGCCGGGTGCGCAAAGCGGGTCGCAAACGTTAAGCGCGCGCTTTAATCAGATTATTTGCAGGCAAGCCCTAAAGTCAGGGCGAGCGGTGCCGTTATTGGGCGTTATCCATCAATCGCGACGTGGGCGTAGTTCATGTCGCGCATTCGCGTGGACGCGCATCGGCCCGGTGTGCATCCGACGCGCACCAAAGGATTCAGCCCGCCGCTCATGACTCGATTCCTCTCCAGAGGCTTGCTCGTCAGCATCACCGTGGTACTGGCTGCGCTTGGCGCGAACGCCTTCGTCGCCTGCGAGCAGTTCGGCGGACGGCGCGACAGCGATGCGCGCACGCTGCGCTCGATGAGCCTGCTGCGCGATCTGGCGGCGTATCGCGGCACGCTCGGCGAGTCGCTCACGCAACTGAGCCGTTTCGAAGCCACCGGCATCGCCGAAACCGAGGCGCGTCATCAGGAACGCGAGGCGCATCTCGATGCGCTCGAAAGCGGCCTGCGCGCGCAGATCGTGATGGAGCCCGGCATGACAGGCGCTTTCGAAGCGCTCGCCGCGCGCGCCGCCGAGATGCGCCACGACGCCAATCTCGCATTCGAGCGCGCGAAGCGCGCCGATCCCGCCGGTCCCGCAGAATCCCGCGCGTGGGCCGACGCCGCCTTCGTCACGCTCGGCGAAGACCAGCAGGCGGTCGATGAAGAACTCGCCGCCGTGCGCTCGCGCATCGATACCGCCACGATCAACGCGCTCGATCAGTCCGCGCAGACCTCGAGCGGCGCGATGCTGCTACTCGTCTTCACGATGCTCGCCGGCAGCGCCGTGCTGATCTGGCTGTTCGCGAGCCACGAGCGGCAATCGCGCGAGAAGCTCGGCGTCGTGCGCGCGAGGCAGCGCAGCAACGAACGCTTTCGCGGCATGTTCGAGGCGCATCCGGTGCCGATGTGGATCGTCGATCGCGAGACGATGCGCTTCATCGCCGTGAATCACGCCGCGATCGAGCACTTCGGCTTCAACGAGCCGGAGTTCATGAACATGACACTGCGCGACCTGCATCACGCGGACGACTTCGACAGCTTCGTCGCGCGGCTCGCGCGCAGCGGCGGCGAGACGGGCGAGCGTGCGGCATCGGGGCAGGGCGCGGTGGGCGTGTGGCGTTATCGCGGCAAGGACGGATCGATCGTCAGCGCGGATGTGTCGCATCACGCGCTCACCTATTCGAACCGTCCGGGCATCTTCATGCTGGCCAACGACGTGACCGATCGCATCAACGCCGAAGCCGAGGCGCGCCGGTCGAACGAAATGCTCGAAGCGGTCATCGACAACATTCCGCAGCGCGTGTTCTGGAAGGACCGCGACCTGCGTTATCTCGGCTGCAACAACGCGTTCGCGCGCGATGCGGGCCTGGCATACAACGAGCAGGTCATCGGCAAGACGGATTTCGAGTTGCCGTGGAGCGCGCTTGCGGAAGTCGTGCGCGCGGATGACGAAGAGGTCATCGTCACGACGGTGCCGAAGATGCATTTCGAGCGCGACATCGTGATGGGCGAGCAGCTGCGCACCGTGGTCACGAGCAAGCTGCCCTTGCTCGACGGCGAAGGGCAGACGATCGGCGTGCTCGGTTCGTATCACGACGTCACCGACCGCAAGCGCGCCGAACTCGCGCTGCGTCTGCAAAGCCGCGCACTCGACGCGAGCGTGAACGCGATCCTGATCACGGGCGTGGTCGATGGCGCGAACGTGATCGAGTACGCGAATCCGGCGTTCAAGCGCATCACGGGCTACGACCCGAGCGAGGTGATCGGGCAGGACTGCCGCTTCCTGCACGGCCCCGACGGCGATCAGGACGGGCTCATCGCGATTCGCCGCGCGCTCGCCGCGAATCTGGAGGCGAGCGTCGTGGTGCGCAACTATCGCAAGGACGGCGCGCTCTTCTGGAACCAGCTTTTCGTCGCCCCGGTGCCGAATGCACAGGGCATGACGACGCATCACATCGGCATCATCAACGACGTGACCGACCTGATGCGCTATCAGGAAGAGCTCGAATATCAGGCGAATTACGACACGCTCACGCGCCTGCCGAACCGCAATCTGCTGCGCGACCGCTTGCAGCACGCGATCGAGACGGCGCGGCGGCGCGAGACGAAGATCGCCGTGGTGTTCATGGATCTCGATGGCTTCAAGAACGTCAACGACAGCCTCGGACACAGCGTCGGCGACCGGCTGCTCGCGGTGATCGCGGAGCGGCTCGCGCGCTCGGCGCGTTCGAGCGATACGGTGGCGCGTCACGGCGGCGACGAGTTCGTGGTCGTGTTGCCCGATCTCACCGACGAAGCCGGTCTCATCGCATGGATGGAGCGCACACGCGCGGCGATCTCGGAGCCGGTGTGGCTCGACGATACAGAGTTGTACGTCGGCTGCAGCATGGGCGCGAGTCTCTTTCCGCAGGACGGCGACGACGCCGAAACCGTGATGAAGAAGGCCGATCTCGCGATGTACCGCGCGAAGGACATGGGCCGCAACACGTATCAGTTCTATCAGCCGGAGATGAACGCGAGCGTCGGCGCGCGCATGAATCTCGAACGCCGTTTGCGGCGCGCGCTGCGCGATGGCGAATTCCTGCTGCACTATCAGCCGCAGGTGGATATGACGACGCGCTCGATCGTCGGCATCGAGGCGCTGGTGCGCTGGAGCGATCCGGAGCAGGGGCTGGTGTCGCCGGCGTCGTTCATTCCGGTGGCGGAGGAGAGCGGCCTGATCGGGCCGCTGTCGGAATGGGTGCTGCGCGAGGCGTGCCGCCAGAACAAGGCGTGGCAGGATGCCGGGCTGCCGCCGGCGCGCGTGTCGGTGAATCTGTCGGCGCGGCATTTCCAGCAGCGCGACATCGCGCGGCTCGTGACGTCGGTGCTCGAAGAGACCGGGCTGGAACCGCGCTATCTCGAACTCGAACTCACCGAAAGCGCGATCATGCGCAATGCCGAGGAAGCCATCACGATGCTGTCGGAGCTATCGGCGCTGGGCATCGGCATTGCGATCGACGACTTCGGCACGGGTTATTCGAGCCTGTCGTATCTCAAGCGCTTCCCGGTGCATCGGCTGAAGATCGATCGCTCGTTCGTCGCGGACATCGGCTCGTCGGGCGACGACGAAACCATCACGGCGGCGATCATCGCGCTCGCGCATTCGCTGGAATTGCAGGTGATCGCGGAGGGCGTCGAAACGCACGCGCAGCACGATTTCCTGCGCGAGCGCGATTGCGACGAAATGCAGGGCTATCTGTTCTCGCGCCCGATGCCGCACGAAGCGATACCGGGCCTCTTGCAGCAGGGCGTGTTGCCCCACTGATTGCGCGTCTTCAATCGAGCGACGGCAGCACGCGCGGACGACGATCGCGGTCGGTCGCGACATAGGTGAGCGTCGCTTCCGTCACCTTGACGACTTCTTCGGCGAGGCTCAGGCGCTGCGCCCACACCTCGACCGACACGGTGACGGACGTGTTGCCCGTCTTGACGATATCGGCGTAGAAGCTCAGCAGGTCGCCGACGAACACCGGATGCTTGAACAGGAACGAATTCACCGCGACGGTCGCGACGCGGCCGTTCGCGCGCCGGCTCGCCGGAATGGAGCCGGCGATGTCCACCTGCGCCATGATCCATCCGCCGAAGACGTCGCCGTGGACGTTGGCGTCGGCGGGCTGCGGCACGACGCGCAGCGCGACGTGTTTTTCGGGAAGACTCGATTGGTCGGCCATGGGAGAGGTTCCGGTTTGCAAGGCGCCGGGAAGGCCGGCGGCCACGAGCGGCCACTTGAACCTTCTGCGACAATGCCTATTTATGGATGACCCCGTGGCGCGAGGCAATGACCTCGATGGCGCCGGGGGCTTGCAGTAAATTGTACGGGAAAGCATGCCAGCGACGTGCTCCCGCTTCGACGATAAAAACGTCCCCCTGAAGGCCACGCCGCGTCCGGTTCCGCTCGCGCGGCGCGCCTGAACGATACGAACTCATGCGCCGCTTCCCGAACGCAGAGCCGGGCCCCATGGCTCAGGGCCCGCGCAACGACTGGCAGACGATCCGCTCGCTGCTGCCTTATCTCACCACGTACAAATGGCGCGTCGCGTTCGCGCTCGCATGTCTGATCGGCGCGAAGGTCGCGAACCTCGGCGTGCCAATCGTGATGAAGCGCATCGTCGATAGCCTCGCTTCCGTGCAGCATCTCACCGCGCTCGGACGCGCGAGCGATTCGCCGGGCATCGTGCTGATCGGCGGCATCGGGCTGCTCGTGATCGCGTACGCGGGCGCGCGGCTTTCCACTTCGCTCTTTACCGAGTTGCGCGAACTGCTGTTCGCGAAGGTCACGGAAAGCGCCGTGCGGCAGCTCGCGCTGCAAGTGTTCCGCCATCTGCATTCGCTATCGCTGCGCTTTCATCTCGAGCGGCAGACAGGCGGCATGTCGCGTGACATCGAGCGCGGCACGCGCGGCATCCAGCAACTCGTTTCGTACTCGCTCTACAGCATTCTGCCGACGCTCGTCGAAGTCGGGCTCGTGCTCGCGTTCTTCGTGACGAAGTACGAAGCGTATTACGCGATCGTCACGCTCATCGCGCTCGTCACGTATATCGTGTTCACGGTGAAGGTGACGGAGTGGCGCACGCATTTCCGTCGCACGATGAACGATCTCGATTCGAAGGCGAACTCGCGCGCGATCGATTCGCTGCTCAACTACGAAACCGTGAAGTACTTCGGCAACGAAGAGTGGGAAACCCGCCGTTACGATGAGAACCTGCAACGCTATCGCGCGGCGGCGATCAAGTCGCAGCGCTCGCTGTCGATGCTCAACTTCGGGCAGCAGATGATCATCGGCACCGGGCTCGTCTTCATTCTGTGGCGCGCGACGCAGGGCGTGATGGCGGGGCGTCTCACGCTCGGCGATCTCGTGCTCATCAACACGTTCATGTTGCAGCTCTACATCCCGCTGAATTTTCTGGGCGTCGTGTATCGCGAACTCAAGCAGGCGCTGACCGACATGGACCGCATGTTCACGCTGCTCGGCGCGGGCCGCGAAGTGCCGGATGCGCCGAACGCGCAGCCGCTTGCCGTGCGCGGCGGCGAAGTGCGTTTCGATGACGTGAGCTTCGCGTACGAGAAAGCGCGGCCGATTCTGCATGGCGTCGATTTCACGATTCCGGCGGGCACGACGACGGCGGTGGTCGGACACAGCGGCTCGGGCAAGTCGACGCTCGGGCGGCTGCTGTTCCGCTTCTACGATCTCGATCGCGCGCAGGATGGCGGCATCCGGATAGATGGGCAGGATATTCGCGACATCACGCAGGATTCGTTGCGCGCGGCGATCGGCATCGTGCCGCAGGACACGGTGCTCTTCAACGATTCGATCTACTACAACATCGCGTATGGGCGTCCTTCCGCGAGCCGCGAGGAAGTGATCGCGGCGGCGCGCGCGGCGCATATCCACGACTTCATCGAGGCGTTGCCGGCGGGTTACGACACGCCTGTCGGCGAGCGTGGCCTGAAGCTCTCGGGTGGCGAGAAGCAGCGCGTGGCGATCGCGCGCACGCTGCTCAAGGACCCGCCGATCCTCATCTTCGACGAGGCCACCTCGGCGCTCGATTCGAAGTCCGAGCGCGCGATCCAGCACGAACTCGACTCGATCGCGCGCGAGCGGACGACGCTCATCATCGCGCACCGGCTATCGACGGTCGTGCACGCGCAGCAGATCATCGTGATGGATCATGGGCGCATCGTGGAGCGGGGGACGCACTCGGAGTTGCTGCGCGCGGGTGGGATGTTTGCGCAGATGTGGGCGTTGCAGCAGCAACGGGCGGAGGAGGCGGCGGTGGATCAGCGGGATACCTCGACCATTCCCGAATAGGGCGACGACGCGAACGACGCCGCCCGGTCCTGGCGTCACTCCATCGCGTGCGCGCCACCGATGGCGACAGTCTCACGCCCTTGCGCCGCCGTCGACGACCACCGCAGCCACCGCCCGCGCAGCAGGAACAACGCGCCGAACGCGCAGATCGCGAGCACGCCGAAGGTCGCGAAGCCCATCTGATAGCTGCCCGTGCTTTCCTTCGCAATGCCCATGATCACCGGCAGATAAAACCCGCCGATGCCGCCCGCCGCGCCCACGATCCCCGACAGCAAACCCGTCCTGCCCTTCCACCGATGCGGCACGAGCTGGAAGGTCGAGCCGTTGCCGAGACCGAACGCGACATACAGGCAGACGAGAATCGCGAGACCGCCCGTGACCGGCGGCATCCAGATCGCGAACGCGAAGTCGCCGATGGCGATTGCCGCAAGCAATACGAGCAACGCACGCACGCCGGTCACGCGATCGGCGACATAGCCGCCGAACGGCCGCACGATCGCGCCGAGAAACGCGAGCAGCGACATGAATAGCCCTGCTTCGAGCTTGGGCATCTGATAGAGCGACGTCAGCAGGAGCGTCACATACGACGACATGCCGACGAACCCGCCGAACGTGATGCTGTAGATCAGCATGATGACCCACGTGTCGCGCTCGGCGAGCACCGACCGATAGTGGCGCGGCAACACCGCGATGGCGATCAGCGCGCCGATCACCGGCAGGAGCAACACGCCCGCCCTGCCGCCGCCGAACACGCCGCCGTTCACCGCGAGCACCAGCACGATCAGGCTGACCAGCGTCACCGCGAAGCTGGACAGCGCGCGCATCGTGCTGCCGGATTTCTCGCCGGCGTCCGATGCCCATGCGAACAGCGCGACCGCCGTGATCGCAAGCAGCGGCAGCGCGGCGGCGGTCGACATCTGCCAGCCGAAGGCATCGGCGAGATGGGGAAACAGGAAGCCGTCGAGCACCGCGCCGATGTTGCCAGCGGCGGCGAGACCCAGCACCAGCCCTTGCACTTTCGGCGGATAGTTGCTGCCTGCCATCGGCAGCGCGACGGCGAAGCTCGCGCCGCCCATGCCGAGAAACACGCCCAGCACGAGCAACAACGCATACGAGGGCACGCCGGGCATGAGCGGCAGCACGATCGACGGAATCGATGACAGCACGACGCCCATCAGCGCGACGCGCCGTCCATCGGTCGACTGATAGAGATTGCCGAGCGTCACGCGCAGGATGGCCGCGGCCAGCACCGGCACCGCGACGAGAAAGCCTTGCTGCGCGGCGGACATCGTCACGTCGCGGCCGATGAACGGCGCGAGCGGCCCATACAGCACCCAGACGGTGAAGCCCGTATCGAAATAAAGGAAGCAGGCGAGGAGCGAGCGCCAGTTGCCGCTCTTGAGCGATGCGAACAGGTTGGACATTGCGGGCTTTCCGTATACGCGCGTGCTGCCGGACGAGCACGCGACGGGCCGGAAAACTGCAAGCATCATGCCAATGGAATGCATATTTAATCGATGCATCGCGTGGAGCCAGCGTGGGCGCGGCGTTCAAGCCCATGCGCGCGGCGTTGCGGGCCGGCATTCGCGCGTCGGGCGACGGCACCGCGCCCGTGCGCGACCGCATGCGAATGGTGCGTCGCGCCTTCGCTCGGTTCACGCGCCCGCTAGAATGCGCTTTTGCCGAACAAGCGCCGCTCGCGCACGAATTGCATGGAACTGAAATGGCTCGAAGACTTCGTCTCGCTCGCGGAGACGCGCAGCTTCAGTCGCTCCGCTGAACTGCGGCACATCACGCAGCCTGCCTTCTCGCGACGCATTCAGGCGCTCGAGGCGTGGCTCGGCACGGAGCTCATCGACCGCTCGGTGTATCCGACGCGGCTCACGCAAGCCGGCAATGTCTTCTACGAGCAGGCGCTCGCGATGCTTTCGCAGTTCCACGAAGCGCGCACGCTGCTGCGCGGGCAGGGCGGCGTGCCGTCGGCGACCATCGAATTCGCGGTGCCCCATACGCTTTCGCTCACCTACTTTCCGCGCTGGCTCGAACACATCGAGGCGCGGCTCGGGCGCATCCGCACGCGGCTGCGCGCGCTGAACGTGCACGATGCGGTGCTGTCGCTCGTCGAAGGCGGCTGCGATCTCGTGATGGGCTATCACCATCCGAGTCATCCGGTCGCGCTCGATCCCGCGCGCTACGACATGCTCACGCTCGGCGCCGAACCGCTCAGCCCGTTCTCCGCCGTCACCAAGGGCGGGCGCGCGCGCTTCACGCTGCCGGCGAGCGCCGAATCGCCGGTGCCGTATCTGTCGTACACGCCGAACGCGTATCTCGGGCGCATGACGGAAGTCATCATCGCGACGGCGCCCGCGCGGCTCTATCTCGACAAGGTCTATGAAACCGACATGGCCGAAGGCCTGAAAGCGATGGCGCTCGCCGGCCACGGCGTCGCGTTCCTGCCGCACAGCGCGGTCGAGGATGCGGTGGAGGAAGGGCGGCTCATCCGCCTCGATCGCGGCACACGCGGCACGCCCGCCGGCCAGTTCACGCTGACGATGGAAATCCGTCTGTATCGCGACAAGCTCGCGGCACAAGGCGAAGAGCCGCGTCAGGCATTGATGCGCGCGCTCTGGGATGCGGTTGGTGAGGAATTGCTGAAGGCGCAGTCGGAGAGGCCCGCCGCGTAAGGCTCCGCGACGTTATGCCGGATTTGCATGACGGGATAAGGAAACGGCATTGGATTTGGAAACGGCGTTTTTCGACAATGGGCGCATTCCTTCAACGCTGGAGCCTCAATGTCTGCCTCGAAGCAACCTGTGCAAGCGCCGGACGCAAAACACGCCATCCCGTCGTATCTCCACGCCGACGATCTCGGACCTTGGGGTAACTATCTGCAGCAGGTCGATCGCGTCGCGCCGTATCTCGGTTCTCTCTCCCGCTGGCTCGAAACCCTCAAGCGCCCCAAGCGCATTCTCATCGTCGACTGCCCGATCGAACTCGATAACGGCACTGTCGCGCACTTCGAAGGCTATCGCGTGCAGCACAACACGTCGCGCGGTCCCGGCAAGGGCGGCGTGCGTTACCACCAGGATGTGACGCTCTCCGAAGTGATGGCGCTGTCCGCGTGGATGTCGGTGAAGAACGCGGCGGTGAACGTGCCGTACGGCGGCGCGAAGGGCGGCATCCGCGTCGATCCGCGCACGCTGTCGCGCGGCGAACTCGAGCGCGTGACGCGCCGGTATACCAGCGAGATCGGCATCATCATCGGGCCGAACACGGATATTCCCGCGCCGGACGTCAATACCAACGAGCAGATCATGGCGTGGATGATGGACACCTACTCCATGAACCAGGGGCAGACGGCTACCGGCGTCGTGACCGGCAAGCCGATTTCGCTCGGCGGTTCGCTCGGCCGCAAGGAAGCGACCGGCCGCGGCGTGTTCGTCGCGGGCACGGAAGCGGCGCGGCGTATCGGTATGGACATCGAAGGCGCGCGCATCGCGGTGCAGGGCTTCGGCAACGTCGGCGGCATCGCGGCCAAGCTGTTTCAGGAAGCGGGCGCGCGCGTGATCGCCGTGCAGGATCACACGGGCACGATTCACAATTCGAAAGGCATCGACACCGTCGCGTTGCTCGATCACGTCGCGAAGAACGGCGGCGTCGGCGGCTTCACGGGCGCTGACCCCGTGCAGGCGGAAGAGTTCTGGATGATCGAAAGCGAGATCCTGATTCCGGCCGCGCTCGAAAACCAGATCACCGAGAAGAACGCGCCGAAGATTCGCACGAAGATCGTCGTCGAAGGCGCGAACGGCCCGACCACGACGGCAGCCGACGACATCCTGAACGACAAGGGCATCCTCGTCATTCCGGACGTGATCGCCAACGCGGGCGGCGTGACCGTGTCGTACTTCGAATGGGTGCAGGACTTCTCCAGCTTCTTCTGGACCGAGGACGAGATCAATCAGCGTCTCGAGCGCGTGATGCGCGAAGCGTTCGCCGGCGTGTGGCAAGTCGCGAGCGAACACAAGGTGTCGGTGCGTACGGCGGCGTTCATCGTTGCGTGTACGCGGATCCTGCAGGCGCGCGAAATGCGCGGTCTGTATCCCTGATCCGATGCGACGGCGCGTTCGTCGGAACGAGCTTCGGGCAAGTGGTCCGCGGGAGGCGGGCCATGTTCGCGCCCTTTAAAAAATGCGGGCGGCATTTCCCTGGAAATGCCGCCCGCATTTGCATGAAAAATACATTAAGATGCGCGGTCTTACGGCGCTGCGCCGGACCGTCTCGCAAATAAGACGGAGTGGGTTAACAATCATTCTTTCAGAATAATTACCCTGCTAAACTTGCCCCGTTTTTCGCCACAGGAGATCGAACACATGAAGGTTAAAAAGGCTGCGCTGCTCGTCGCCGCGCTCGGGTTTCTCGCCACGGGCGCTTACGCTCAGGACGCCGGCACGCTGAAGAAAATCAAGGACACGGGTGTGATCTCGCTGGGGCATCGCGAATCGTCCATTCCGTTTTCCTATTATGACGACAAGCAGAATGTCGTCGGCTACTCGCACGAGTTCTCGCTGAAGGTCGTCGAGGCCGTCAAGCAGAAGCTCGGCATGCAGGATCTGAAGGTCAAGCTCACGCCGATCACCTCGCAGAACCGCATTCCGCTCGTGCAGAACGGCACGGTGGATATCGAGTGCGGCTCGACCACGAACAACGCCGAGCGCCAGCAGCAGGTTTCCTTCTCGAACACGATCTTCGTGATCGGCACGCGCCTCATGACCAAGAAGGATTCGGGCGTGAAGGACTGGGCCGACCTGAAGGGCAAGACCGTCGTGACGACTGCCGGCACCACGTCCGAGCGCCTGCTTCGCAAGATGAATCAGGACAAGAACATGGGCATGAACATCATCAGCGCGAAGGACCACGGCGAGTCGTTCCTGACGCTGTCGACCGGCCGCGCCGTCGCGTTCATGATGGACGATGCGCTGCTCGCCGGCGAGCGCGCCAAGTCGAACAACCCGAACGATTTCGTGATCGTCGGCGCGCCGCAATCGCATGAAGCGTACGGCTGCATGATCCGCAAGAACGACCCCGAGTTCAAGAAGGTCGTCGACGACGCGATCGCCAAGGTCGAAACGTCGGGCGAAGCCGACAAGATCTACAAGAAGTGGTTCGAAAGCCCGATCCCGCCGAAGGGCCTCAACCTCAACTTCCCGGAAAGTGACGACATCAAGGCTCTCTACAAGAGCCCGAATGACAAGGCAATCGACTAACCGGTTCGAGTCTCGAACGAACGAAACGGAAGGAGCTTGCTTCTTCCGTTTCTTTTTGGAGTGAGTCCATGTCTTATCACTGGAACTGGGGCGTCCTGCTGAGTCCGGTTTCGACCGGCGAGCCCACCACCTATCTCGGCTGGCTGATCTCCGGCTTCTGGGTGACGATCACCGTGTCGCTCGCGGCCTGGGTGATCGCGCTCGTGGTCGGCTCGTTGTTCGGCATCTTGCGCACGGTCCCGAATCGCACGCTGGCGGGCATCGGCACCGTCTACGTCGCGATCTTCCGCAATATTCCGCTGATCGTGCAGTTCTTCATCTGGTATCTCGTGATACCGGAATTGCTGCCGCCTTCCATCGGCAACTGGTTCAAGCAACTGCCGCCCTCGGCGCAGTTCTTCTCGTCGTCGATCATCTGTCTCGGGCTGTTCACCGGCGCGCGCGTGTGCGAACAGGTGCGCTCGGGCATCAACGCGCTGCCGCCCGGACAGCGCAACGCGGGCCTCGCGATGGGCTTCACGCAATGGCAGACGTATCGATACGTGCTGATGCCGGTCGCGTACCGCATCATCGTGCCGCCGCTCACGTCGGAATTCCTCAACGTGTTCAAGAACTCGGCGGTGGCGTCGACCATCGGTCTGCTGGACTTGTCCGCGCAGGCGCGTCAGCTCGTCGACTATACGGCGCAGACGTACGAATCGTTCATCGCGGTGACGATCGCCTACATGCTCATCAATCTGGTCGTGATGCAGCTGATGCGCTGGGTCGAAGCGAAAACCCGGCTGCCTGGCTACATCGGAGGCAAGTAATGCATCAGTTCAACTGGAGTGACATCCTTGCGCAGTGGCCCACGCTGATGACGGGCGCCAGGATCACGTTGCAGATCACGGTGCTCGCCATCGTGGTCGGCATCGTGTGGGGCACCGTGCTCGCGCTGTTCCGTCTCTCGGGCGTCAAACCGCTGCAATGGTTCGCGAGCGCGTACGTCACGCTGTTCCGCTCGATCCCGCTCGTGATGGTGCTGCTGTGGTTCTTCCTGATCGTGCCGCAGTTGCTGCAGAACGTGCTCGGGCTGTCGGCGGACATCGACATCCGTCTCGCTTCGGCGATGGTCGCGTTCTCGCTGTTCGAGGCCGCGTACTATTCGGAAATCATTCGCGCCGGCATTCAGGCGGTGCCGCGCGGGCAGGTGAACGCGGCGTTCGCGCTCGGCATGACCTATGGCCAGGCGATGAAGCTCGTCGTGCTGCCGCAGGCGTTCCGTGCGATGGTGCCGCTTCTGCTCACGCAGGCCATCGTCCTGTTTCAGGATACGTCGCTCGTCTACGTCATCAGTCTCGCGGACTTCTTCCGCACGGCGACGAACATCGGGGACCGCGACGGTACGACCGTCGAAATGGTCCTGTTCGCCGGAGCGTGTTATTTCGTGATCTGCGTGGTGGCGTCGGCGCTCGTCAAAAGTCTTCAGAAAAAGGTCGCAAGATGATCTCTATCAAGAATGTTTCCAAGTGGTACGGGCAGTTCCAGGTGCTGACGGACTGCACGACCGAAGTGAAGAAGGGCGAGGTCGTCGTGGTGTGCGGCCCGTCGGGCTCGGGCAAGTCGACGCTCATCAAGACCGTGAACGGCCTGGAGCCGTTCCAGAAGGGCGAGATCACGATCAACGGGCAATCGCTCACCGACAAGAAGACCAATCTGTCGAAGCTGCGCTCGAAGGTCGGCATGGTGTTCCAGCACTTCGAGCTGTTTCCGCATCTGACGATCACGCAGAACCTGACGCTCGCGCAGGTGAAGGTGCTCGGCCGCTCGAACGAGGAAGCGGCGCAAAAGGGCATGAAGCTGCTCGATCGCGTCGGCCTGCGCGCGCATGCGGACAAGTTTCCGGGTCAGCTTTCGGGCGGTCAGCAGCAGCGCGTGGCGATCGCGCGCGCGCTGTCGATGGACCCGATCGCGATGCTCTTCGATGAGCCGACCTCCGCGCTCGACCCCGAGATGATCAACGAAGTGCTCGACGTGATGGTCGAGCTCGCGCAGGAAGGCATGACCATGATGTGCGTGACGCACGAAATGGGCTTCGCGAAGAAGGTGGCGAACCGCGTGATCTTCATGGATCGCGGGCTGATCGTGGAGGATGATCAGAAGGAAGCGTTCTTCGCGAATCCGAAATCGGATCGCGCGAAGGACTTTCTGGCGAAGATTCTGCACTGACCTCGTCGCGAAAAAAAACGGCGCTTCCGAAACGAAGCGCCGTTTTTTATTCGATCCCGAGTTCCGATTCCACCGCCGCCGTCGTCTGAATCTCACCGATCTTCAGTGCCGATCCGACGCACGCCTTGGCAAGCGGCTCGGCCGCCTTCTTCGCGATTTCCTCCGGCACCGGGATATTCACCGTGCGCGAGAGATCGCCTTTCTGGAACATCGCGAGATCGCCGGGTGCGAAGCGCGTCCAGGTTTCGTTGTCGGTGAGCGGCGACGTGGCGATCACGGCGACGCGATCTTCCGGCGTCGTGTACTTGGCGAAATCGATCGACATGTCCGCATCGATCAGATGTGCCGTCGAGAACGGCCAGCTACGCACCAGATAGTACAAATGCGTCGAGCAGTGCGAGAACAGCGCCTGCCCGTTCGACATCAGGAAATTGAAGACGCCGTACTGCGTGATGTCGCGGGTGAGTTCTGCGAGCGCCTCGAAGAGTTCGTCGAGCGGCGGCTGCGAGCAGGGAAACGCGCGGCGCAGGCCTTGCAGCAGCGCGCAGAACGCGAGTTCGCTGTCGGTGGTGCCGACCGGCTGATAGACGCCGGAGAGTTCGGGTGCGTAGCCTTTCAGATCGCCATTGTGCGCGAAGATCCAGTGGCGGCCCCACAGTTCGCGCATGAACGGATGACAGTTCTCGAGCAGGATATGCCCCTGCGTCGCCTTGCGGATATGCGCGATCGTGTTCTTTGACTTGATCGGATAGCGCTTCACCATGTCCGCGAGCGGCGAGCTGGCCGACGACTGATGATCGATGAAAAGCCGGCAGGCCTTGTCCTCGAAGAACGCGATGCCCCAGCCGTCCGCATGATGATCCGTGACGCCACCGCGCGCCGCAAAGCCGGTGAACGAGAACGTCACGTCGGTCGGTTCGGCGCAATTCATTCCGAGAAGTTGGCACATGATGCTGGGGCGGGCGGCTTATGGCCTGTTGTTACAATACGTCCGACAAGCATATCACCGAGGTCGGGCCGAAAAAATCGCGCAACCGCTCATAACCGTGCGCGTTGTGGAATTTCCACGGCGATTTTTCCCTGGCTTCGCGTGGACCTGCGCCATTCCAACGTTCCCCGTCATCACGCCATGTCCGCTACCTCTTCCTCGCTCAATTCGCTCACGATCGCGCGCCCCGACGACTGGCATCTGCACGTGCGCGACGGCGCGACGCTCGCGGCCGTCCTGCCGCACACCGCGCGCCAGTTCGGCCGCGCGATCATCATGCCGAACCTGAAGCCGCCCGTGACGACGACGGAGCTGGCCGCGGCGTACCGCGAGCGCATTCTGGCGGCGCTGCCGAAAGACGGCGCGGCCGCGCGCTTCGAGCCGCTGATGACGCTCTATCTCACCGACAACACGCCGCCCGACGAAATCCGCCGCGCGAAGGCGAGCGGCTTCGTGCACGGCGTGAAGCTGTATCCGGCAGGCGCGACGACCAATTCCGATGCGGGCGTGACCGACCTCGGCAAGTGCGCGAAAACGCTCGAAGCGATGCAGGAAACCGGCATGCCGCTCTTGGTGCACGGCGAAGTGACCGATGGCGACATCGACGTGTTCGATCGCGAAAAAGTGTTCATCGACCGCGTGATGACGCCGTTGCGCCGCGATTTTCCGGCGCTCAAGGTCGTGTTCGAGCACATTACGACGAAGGACGCGGCGGATTACGTGCGCGAAGCGCAAGGGCCGATCGGCGCAACGATCACCGCGCATCATCTGCTCTATAACCGCAACATCATGCTGGTCGGCGGCATGCGGCCGCATTACTACTGCCTGCCGGTGCTCAAGCGCGAGACGCATCGCGTGGCGCTCGTCGAAGCGGCGACGTCCGGCAATCCGCGCTATTTCCTCGGCACGGACAGCGCGCCGCATCCGAAGGGCCTGAAGGAGCATGCGTGCGGCTGCGCGGGTTGCTACACGGCGCTGCACGCGCTCGAGCTCTACGCCGAAGCCTTCGACAAGGCCGGCGCGATCGACAAGCTCGAAGGCTTCGCGAGCTTCCACGGCGCGGACTTCTATGGTCTGCCGCGCAGCGCGGAACGGGTGACGCTGGAACGCGCATCGTGGACGCTGCCCGCCGAATTCACCGCCGGCGACGCGACGATCGTGCCGCTGCGCGGCGGCGAGTCGATCGGCTGGCGCTTCGCGGACGCGCATTAAGCCAGTCGCACGTGAGCGCGGGTTTCGCCGATATCGACTGGGCGCGGCCCTGGCTCGCGCCGATCGAAACGCGCGGCAGGCGCTGGCAGGCGGCCGCGCTCAACGGTTACGCGGACTATCTCGCGGCGTTGAACGAAGACGCGCTCCACGCCGCGCTCGTTACGGGTCGTGGCGAGCGGCTCGCGTTCATCGCGCAGGAAGAGCTGCCGGCGGGCGCGTCCTACGAAGGCCACATCGCGCGGACTGGCCGCGTGCCGACGCGCCACAATCTCCACGATTTCTTCAACGGCTCGATGTGGTTCGCGTATCCGCGCATCAAGGCAGCGCTCAACGCCCGCCAGGCGCAACAGATCGATGCGCTCGGCATCGGTCCGACGCGCGGCGGCGTGCGCGACGCCCTCACGCTCTTCGATGAAAACGCGGTGCTCTTCGCCTGCGCGGATGCATCGCTCGCCGATGCGTTGCGCAGCTTCGACTGGCGCATGCTGTTCGTCGTCGAGCGCGCGGCGTGGGGCGCGCGTTGCGAAGCGCGCATCTTCGGACACGCGTTGCTGGAAAAGCTCGTCGCGCCGTACAAGGCGTGCACGGGTCACGCATGGATCGTCGACGTCCCCGCCGACTATTTCTCACTCGACGATGCCGCCCGTCGCGCGCTGATCGACGAACGGGTGGCGCAACGGCTGAACACCGAACCGCTCGATAGCCGCGCGTTTGCGCCGCTGCCGGTGCTGGGAGTGCCGGGCTGGTGGCACGCGAACGCAGCGCCCGACTTTTACGACGATACGACCGTCTTCCGGCCGGGCCGCCGCAGCCGCTGATGCTAGAATCGATGCCGCAAAGCAGGCTAGGCAATCGCGGCCTCGACGGTTTCGGCCGAAGAGGGCGAGGAAAGTCCGGACTCCACAGGGCAGGGTGATGGCTAACGGCCATCCGTGGCAACACGCGGAACAGGGCAACAGAAAGCAAACCGCCGATGGCTTCGGGCGCGAGTCCGAAGATCAGGTAAGGGTGAAACGGTGCGGTAAGAGCGCACCGCGGACGTCGCGAGACGCTCCGGCACGGTAACCTCCACCCGGAGCAATTCCAAATAGGCAGGCGCGCATCCTCGCGATGCAGGACGGGGCCCCCGTCCGTCTGCGGGTAGGAAGCTTGAGCGCGTCAGCAATGGCGCGTCTAGAGGAATGATTGCCACGTGCGCTCGGCTTCGGCTAAGCGCGTGCACAGAATCCGGCTTATCGGCCCGCTTTGTCGTCATTCAAAAGAAAAGAGCCGGCGTCTCGCGACGTCGGCTCTTTTTGTTTGGGCTTGGCGCCGCGTCTTACGCTTCGACGATCTCGAACGAATGTGTCAGCTCCGCCGACTTCGCCAGCATGA
Organism: Caballeronia sp. NK8; assembly: GCF_018408855.1. Classification (GTDB taxonomy): domain Bacteria; phylum Pseudomonadota; class Gammaproteobacteria; order Burkholderiales; family Burkholderiaceae; genus Caballeronia. The sequence continues at coordinate 333,178 of NZ_AP024322.1, forward strand.
TCGACGCCGAGCAATACTTGTCGTGCGACAGGTTGATCGCGCGCTCGACCGTCGCCGGATTCAGATTCTTGCCGGTCACCGTGAAATGAAAGTGGATCTTGGTGAAAACCTTCGGGTCCTCGCTCGCGCGATCCGCTTTCAGCGTGACCGAGCAGCCCTGGATTTCCTGACGGCTCTTTTTCAGGATCATCACGACGTCGTAGGCCGTGCAGCCGCCCGTGCCGAGCAGCACCATTTCCATCGGGCGCGGCGCGAGATTGCGGCCGCCGCCTTCCGGTGCGCCATCCATATTGACGAGATGGCCGCTTCCCGTTTCGGCGGCGAAGGCCATGCCGTCTTGTCCCATCCAGCTAACTTTGCATTCCATGCTCAGGCTCCAGCTGCTCAGCGCGTCGTTACAGAGGCTTCATTGTAGCGGCTCAGGAAGTTTCGATCCGCCGCTGCTTACGAGCATCTACCGGTTGACGAAGCGAAAATCGGCGCGTGGATTCGGTCGCGGTGGGTTGGAGGACACACTCTAGATGCCCGTTTGACCGAAAATTCAGATAAACGAATAGGGTAACGTATTGATTTTGCTGTGGAAAATCCACGAAAAACTACCATATCAGAATTTCGAATTATGAAATTCATTTTCACCATGCAAATCTTCTTGCCTTGCAGCATGACCGTGCCTATACTCGTTCCTGTCTCCTCCACCTCCTCCTTGGTGGATTAAGCCCGAGCCACCGTTTGCTCGGGCTTTTTTTCGTCCATACGCCGCGTGAAGCAAAGCTTTGACGTCGCGCTCGAAATCCCTTTATAATTCAAAGTTCTCTTCGCCCTACGCCCGCGGAGAGAAGCTTGTGAGAGCCTGCACGCGTCCTGAACGCACCCATATAAGCAGGGCCGAACAAGTCAAAGCTCAAGGGCAGATCAATTTTTTGGATCGATCATGAAGACGTTTTCCGCAAAAGCCGAAGAGGTGACGCGCGAATGGTACGTGATTGACGCGACGGATAAGGTTCTCGGCCGTGTCGCCAGCGAAGTGGCACGCCGTCTTCGCGGCAAACACAAGCCTGAATTCACTCCGCACGTCGACACTGGTGATTTCATCATCATCGTCAATGCTGCCAAGCTGAAGGTCACCGGCAACAAGACCACGGACAAGAAGTACTATCGTCACTCGGGCTACCCGGGCGGCATTTACGAAACGACGTTCGGCAAGATGCAAGAGCGCTTCCCGGGCCGCGCGCTCGAGAAGGCTGTCAAGGGCATGCTTCCGAAGGGTCCGCTCGGCTACGCGATGATCAAGAAGCTCAAGGTCTACGCCGAAGCAACGCATCCGCATACGGCTCAACAGCCTAAAGCGCTCGAGATCTAAGGGGAGCCCACATGATCGGTAACTGGAACTACGGTACGGGCCGCCGCAAGAGCGCCGTCGCTCGCGTCTTCATCAAGTCGGGCAAGGGCGAGATCATCGTCAATGGCAAGCCCATCGCCGACTATTTCTCGCGCGAAACGTCGCTGATGATCGTGCGTCAACCGCTGGAACTCACGAACCACGGCACCACGTTCGACATCAAGGTCAACGTGAATGGCGGCGGTGAAACGGGTCAGGCAGGCGCGGTTCGCCACGGCATCACGCGCGCGCTGATGGACTACGACGCAACGCTCAAGTCGCAACTGTCGAACGCTGGCTTCGTCACCCGCGACGCGCGTGAAGTGGAACGTAAGAAGGTCGGTTTCCACAAGGCACGCCGCAGGAAGCAATTCTCGAAGCGTTAAGCGCTTCGGTTTCGCCGCCCCGGGTCTCCCGGTTCGCTGGCGAAGCTGCTGCAAAAGCCGCCCGCACCTTGGTGCCGGCGGCTTTTTCGCTTCGGCGCGGCGGAATCGGGGCATCTTGGATCTGCATATAGCCCATTGATTTTATGGACATTCGGCACGATATTGAGATCAGCCCTACAATAGCGGTTAGAAGCTTAATTGGAGAGTTCGAATGAGCGCTGTCAGCGACACCCCCACGACCGAAATGCCGATGCCGTTCGTCTTCACCGACGCGGCTGCGGAGAAGGTCAAGCAATTGATCGACGAAGAAGGCAATCCGGAACTGAAGCTGCGCGTGTTCGTGCAGGGCGGCGGATGCTCGGGATTCCAGTATGGCTTCACGTTCGACGAAGACGTCAACGAAGACGATACCGTGCTGGACAAGGCGGGCGTGCAACTGCTCGTCGACTCGATGAGCTATCAGTATCTCGTCGGCGCGGAGATCGACTATAAGGACGACCTCAACGGCGCCCAGTTCGTCATCAAGAATCCGAACGCCACTACGACCTGCGGTTGCGGTTCGTCGTTCTCGGTCTGAGCACGAATCAGTCGATGTAAGCGAAACGGAGCCTTCGGGCTCCGTTTTTGTTTGGTGCGCGGCCTAGTCCTAGTGCGGATAGATCGCGCCGAGCACGCGCGCGCCCGACGCACCCGTCACCGTGGGCAGATTGCCCGGCTCACGCGCGACGCATCGCATCGCGAGCCATGCGAAAGCGAATGCTTCCACTTGCTGCGGCGGCACGCCGAGCGCCTCGGTGGTCATGACTGGCACGCCGGCGACGCCGCCATCCTCCAGCGCCTGCTGCAGCATCTTCATCAGCACCGGATTGCGCGCGCCGCCGCCGCACACGTACACGGCGCGCGCGTCCGATGCGTGACGCGCGATCTCGCGGGCGACCGTCGTCGCGGTGAGGGCGGTGAGCGTCGCCTGGACATCGGCGGGCGCGAGGTTCGGGAAGGCGGCGAGTTTCGCATCCATCCACGCGGGATTGAACAGGTCGCGGCCCGTGCTCTTCGGCGGCGTCAGGTCGAAAAACGGTTCGTCTAGCAGGGCGTCGAGCAGCGGCCGATGCACTGCGCCTTGTGCCGCGAATTGCCCGCCATCGTCGTAGGGTCTTTGCAGATGACGCAACGCCCATTCATCGATCAGCGCGTTCGCCGGGCCGCAATCGAAACCGCGCACCTCGCCGCTCGCCGACAGAATCGTGATGTTGCTGATGCCGCCGAGATTGCACACGACGCGCGTCTCGTTCGGCGCGCCGAACATCGTCGCGTGGAACGCGGGCACGAGCGGCGCGCCCTGACCGCCCGCGGCGACATCGCGGCTGCGGAAATCAGCGACCACATCGATGCTGGTCATCTCCGCGAGCAGTGCGGGATTGTTGATCTGCCGCGTGAAGCCCTTTTCCGGCCGATGCCGCACCGTCTGCCCATGCACGCCGATCGCGCGCACCTTGGTCGACGAATAGCCGCTCATGCTCTGCAATTCGTGACAGCAGACCGCGTAGCGCGTGGCGAGCGCATTGGCCGCGAGCGCCGCGCGTTCGATCTCGTTGTCGCCGGGCGACTGCAATTCGAACAGCGCGTCGCGCAAGCCTTTCGAGAAGGACACATGCGCTTCGCCGAGCACAACCGGCGGCTTGCCCGTCGTGAACTGCACCGCGACGCCATCGACGCCGTCCATGCTGGTGCCGGACATCAAACCGAAGTACACGCCGTCCGCCTTGCCGGTTTCGATTGCTTCGGTCTTCTTTCCCACGCTGCTCTCCTCTTCGATGCGCCGTTGCCGGGTTTCGCCCAAGCGGCGATTATCCGCGTTATGGACCGAATCGTTAAGATGCCTCTGAACGCTGTCCGTATCGCGCGGCACGTTCCGATGCGCCGAAAGCCGCGCAAAACGGCTCGAAACGACACGAAAAGGCGCGAGCGGCGACGTCATCGCGTAAAATCCTGAGCCTGAACAAGCAATTGCGCGCGATTTCGTCATTTTCCGCGCGCGCCGTCCCTGCCGGCCAGGCCGGACCGCAACGACGGCATCGAGGCCACACTGCGCCGCCGATCCGCCTGCCATCGAACCCTTTTGACTTCACAAGCCGCAAGCATGACCACTGATTCCAACGCTTCTTCCGCGCCCGCGGCGCAGAGCTTTCCGATCACCGACGACGTGAAGAACGCGCTCGCCATCGCAAAGCGCGGCTGCGACGAACTGCTGATCGAAGACGAATTCGCGCAAAAGCTCGCGAGGAGCGCCGCGACGGGCAAACCGCTGCGCATCAAGCTCGGTCTCGATCCGACGGCGCCCGACATTCACATCGGCCATACGGTCGTGCTGAACAAGATGCGTCAGTTGCAGGACCTCGGCCATCAGGTGATTTTTCTGATCGGCGATTTCACGTCGCTGATCGGCGACCCGTCGGGGCGCAACGCGACGCGTCCGCCGCTTACGCGCGAGCAGATCGAAAACAACGCGAAGACCTATTTCGAGCAGGCGGCGCTCGTGCTGGATCGCGAGAAGACCGAAATTCGCTACAACAGCGAATGGTCGATGCCGCTCGGCGCCGACGGCATGATCAAGTTGGCGTCGCGCTACACGGTCGCGCGCATTCTGGAGCGCGAGGACTTCACGAAGCGCTTTCAGGGCGGCGTGCCGATCTCCATCCACGAATTCCTGTATCCGCTGATGCAGGGCTACGACTCCGTCGCGCTGAACGCGGACCTCGAACTCGGCGGCACGGACCAGAAGTTCAACCTGCTCGTCGGCCGCGAATTGCAGAAGCAGTACGGCCAGGAACAGCAGTGCATCTTGACGATGCCGCTGCTCGAAGGTCTCGACGGCGTCGAGAAGATGTCGAAGTCGAAGCACAATTACGTGGGCATCAGCGAAAAGCCGACCGACATGTTCGGCAAGCTGATGAGCATTTCGGACGTGCTGATGTGGCGTTACTTCGAATTGCTGTCGTTCCGCAGTATCGAGGAGATCGCGCGTTTCAGGCAGGAAGCCGAAGGCGGCCGCAATCCGCGCGACTTCAAGGTGATGCTCGCGCAGGAGATCGTCGCGCGCTTCCACTCGTCGGCGGATGCCGAGCGCGCGCTCGACGACTTCAACCATCGCGCGAAGGGCGGCGTGCCCGAGGATATTCCTTCGGTGACGCTGGCTGGCGCGCCGATCGCGATCGGCCAGTTGCTCAAGCAGGCGGGTCTCGTGCCGTCGACGAGCGAGGCGCTGCGCAACATCGAGCAGGGCGGCGTGAAGATCGACGGCGCGACCGTCTCCGACAAGGGCCTGAAGATCGAGGCGGGCGAGTTCGTCGTGCAGGTGGGCAAGCGCCGCTTCGCGCGCGTCACGCTGACTGCCTGACCCGATGATCGCGCTCATTCAGCGTGTGAAGCGCGCCGATGTGCGTGTGGGCGAGCGCGTGACCGGCGCGATCGACGCAGGCCTGCTCGCGCTGGTCTGCGCCGAGCGCGGCGACAACGAAGCCGCCGCCGACAAGCTCCTCGCGAAGATGCTCGCCTACCGCGTGTTCAGCGACGCCGCCGGCAAGATGAACCTGTCCGTGTCGAACATGGATGGCGCGGGTCGCGCGGGCGGCGTTCTGCTGGTATCGCAATTCACGCTCGCCGCCGATACATCGAGCGGCCTGCGTCCGAGCTTCACGCCCGCCGCGCCGCCCGACGAAGGCAAGCGGCTCTTCGACTACTTCGTCGGGCAGGCGCGTGCGAAGCATCCCATCGTAGAGACGGGCGAGTTCGGCGCGGAGATGCAGGTCTCTCTCGTGAACGACGGACCGGTCACTTTCTGGCTTCAGGTACGTCCATGACGACTCAGGTTCTTTTCATCCGGCACGGCGAAACCGACTGGAATCGCATCAAGCGCATTCAGGGGCATATCGACATTCCGTTGTCCGAGCATGGTTTCCTGCAAGCGGAACAACTCGGGCAACGCCTCGCGCGCGAAGGCCGGATCGATGCCGTGTATTCCAGCGATCTGCAACGCGCGCAGCAGACGGCGCGTCCTTTCGCGGATGCGCTCGGGCTCGAATTGCGTTTATCGGAAAGATTGCGCGAGCGGTTCTACGGCGCGTTTCAGGGCCACGACAGCGACGAGATCAACGACAAGTTTCCCGCCGAATATGTCGAATGGCAGACGCGCGATCCCGGTTTCGCACCGCCCGGCGACGGCGAATCGCAGCGCGTGTTCTATCACCGTGTAGTGCACGCGATGGAGCCGATCGTCGCCGCGCATCCGGGCGGACGTATCGCCGTGGTCGCGCATGGCGGCGTGCTTGACTGCATCTATCGGTTCGCGATGAAGCTGTCGCTGCACGAGCCGCGAAACTGGCCGCTGCTCAATTGCAGCGTCAATGTGGTGGACTACGCGGATGGTGGGGCAACGGTCGTGTCGTGGGGCGATGTCACGCATCTGTCCACGGATACCGACGACGACAATCTGCGCAAGCGCGCCTAGCCGTTACTCGTATCCCAGAGATCGCGGATAGGACCCGCATCGGGCGCCGCGATGCCGAAGTGCCGATACGTGAGCATCGTCGCGACGCGCCCGCGTGGCGTGCGCTGCAGGAAGCCTTGCTGGATCAGATACGGCTCCAGAACATCTTCGATCGTATCGCGCTCCTCGCCGATGGCCGCAGCGAGATTGTCCACGCCGACCGGACCGCCATCGAACTTGTGCAGGATCGCTTCGAGCAGCTTGCGATCCATCAGGTCGAAGCCGACGGGATCGACGTCGAGCATCTTCAGCGCGCGGTCGGCGACATCGGCGGATATCGTGCCGTCCGCTTTCACTTCGGCGTAATCGCGCACGCGGCGCAGCAGGCGGTTCGCGATCCGCGGCGTGCCGCGCGAACGCTTCGCGATTTCCAGCGCGCCTTCGGGCACGATTTCGGCCTTCAGCAGCGACGCCGAACGCGCCACGATGCGCGCCAGTTCACTCGCGTTATAAAACTCCAGCCGCGACACGATGCCGAAGCGATCGCGCAGCGGATTCGTCAGCATGCCCGCGCGCGTGGTCGCGCCGACGAGCGTGAACGGTTGCAGATCCAGCTTCACGCTGCGCGCGGCCGGCCCTTCGCCGATCATGATGTCGATCTGATAATCCTCGAGCGCCGGATACAGGATTTCCTCGACGACCGGCGAAAGCCGGTGAATTTCGTCGATGAACAGCACGTCGTTGGCTTCGAGATTGGTGAGCAGCGCGGCGAGATCGCCTGCGCGCTCCAGCACCGGCCCCGATGTCTGCCGCAGATTCACGCCCATTTCCCGCGCGATGATATGCGCGAGTGTCGTCTTGCCGAGACCCGGCGGTCCGAACAGCAGCACGTGATCGAGCGCCTCCGAACGACGCTTCGCCGCTTCGATGAAGATTTCGAGCTGGCCGCGCGCCTTTTCCTGCCCGATGTATTCATCGAGCTTGTGCGGACGCAGCGCGCGCTCGAACGCTTCCTCGTTCGGCGAGACGGGCTTGGCCGTGATGACGCGTTCGGCGGCGAGTTTGTCGGTTTCGATCATGGGTCGATTGTACAGCGAGGTTTCGCGGGGAGAAGCTGGCCGAATGGGTGAATGGCGGGCAGTGCAAATGGGCGGCAGAGTCTGCACGTTCCATACGACGCTGCGCACAGCAACGAGACATGCCGCTCTACGACAACGGTTTATATCTGATCCAGGTGAATCTGGAGGAATTGCAACAGGGCCGGAGAGTATTGGCCGTTCCCATCGGTCGCTTGACCAGCGTGCAGCATCAAGCCGTCAATTCGCACAGGCTGGCTCACGAGTTGCCAAAATTGGGCGACCCGGAGATCGTTTTCATCGGCAGACATGTTCACGAGAGTCGTATCGTGCGGGACAGCTACAGCGTCGGCGACGTTCTCACGCAGATCACGAGCGCGCTGGACGCGGAATCGGTCGTCGTGTCGTCCCGGAAAATGACCGCGCTGGATGCGCCGGTGCTTCGAACGGATGGCTACGGGAACGAGGTGCGAGATCGGGCGATACTCGAACTGACCCAGCGCAAACCGCGCGCAGAGCTTTTCTCGGTCATTCCGAAGGGCGACATCCGCAAGCCGCCTGTGCGTTGAAAAAGAAAAAGGCCGCTCGAAAGCGGCCTTGAATGCTCTGAAGCGTTCGCCCGGGTAACTTGAAACCTCCGGCGCACCAACGCTCCAGGCCACTATCTTAGCATCGATTCGAACCGTACCGTTCACCCCTTCGAAAGCGCCTTCAACGCCATCTTGATGCCCTCGGACACACCGGTTCCCGCCGGCACGTTCTTGATCGCCGTGAGCGCTTCCTTCTCGGAATAGCCGAGCGCGAGCAGCGCATTGAGAATGTCGGACGCGTGATCCGACTGCGAGACCGTGCCCGCAATGGCGCCGAGATCCGCGCCGAGCTTGCCCTTCAGTTCCAGCAGCAGACGCTCCGCCGTTTTCTTGCCGATGCCCGGCACGCGCGTGAGGCGCGCGGCGTCCTGCGTCGTCACGGTCTGCGAGAGTTCATGCACGCTCATGCCCGAGAGCACCGCCAGCGCCATGCGCGCGCCGATGCCGCTGATCTTCAGCAGCTCGCGGAACGTCGAGCGCTCCTGCGCGGTGAGAAAACCGTACAGCAGATGCGCGTCCTCGCGCACGATCAGTTGCGTGAGCAGCACGACCTTTTCGCCGGCATTCGGCAGGTTATAGAACGTGCTCATCGGCACGTCGATTTCGTAGCCGACGCCATTGCAGTCGACGAGCAGGTGCGGCGGATTTTTTTCCAGCAGAACGCCGGCGATACGACCGATCATGTGTTCGAGCCAAAGAGAAGAGAAGTGTTGTTAGCCGATGAGCCGTCCGCGACGCACGCGCAAGCCTTTCTTCGCAAGCCCCGGCGCGATGCCGCCGAGCGCCGCGAGACCCGTGCCGCCGTGCGCGTGACAGATAGCCATGCCGAGCGCGTCGGCGGCGTCGGTGCTGGGCACGCCGGAGAGGCTCAGAAGCCGCACGACCATCTGCTGCATCTGCTCCTTCGTCGCGCGTCCGTAGCCGACGACAGCCTGCTTCAATTGCAACGCCGTGTACTCGGCCACCGGCACGCCGCTCGCGACGAGCCCGCAAATGGCCGCGCCGCGCGCCTGGCCGAGCAGCAACGTCGATTGCGGATTGACGTTGACGAAGACCTTTTCGATCGCGGCCTGATCCGGATTGTGCTGCGCGACCAGTGTCGAGATGCCGCTGAAGATCGTGTTGAGACGCGAAGGCAGATCCGCATCGGCCGTCTTGATGACGCCGCTCGTCACGTAATTGAGCGTGTGCCCCGTCTTGTCGATGATGCCGAAGCCCGTCACGCGCAGGCCGGGGTCGATGCCTAGGATTCTCATTCGTTCGCGATGCGCCTGTGCAAATCAAAAAGGCCTGCTTGCACCGCGTTCGGCGCAAACAGGCCAATCTTAAATGAACCCGCAGTGATTAATGGCGGAAATGACGCGTGCCGGTGAGGATCATCGCGACATTGTGCTCGTCGGCGGCGGCGATCACTTCGTCGTCGCGCATCGAGCCGCCCGGCTGGATCACGCAGGTCGCGCCCGCGTTCACGACGACATCGAGGCCGTCACGGAACGGGAAGAACGCATCCGACGCCACCGCAGAGCCGTTCAGCGTCAGGCCGGCGTTCTGCGCCTTGATGCCCGCGATGCGCGCCGAATCCACGCGGCTCATCTGGCCCGCGCCGACGCCGAGCGTCATGCCGCCGCCGCAGAACACGATCGCGTTCGACTTGACGTACTTCGCCACGCGCCATGCGAACATCAGATCGTCCATTTCCTTGGGCGTCGGATGGCGCTTCGTCACGACGCGCAGTTCGTGCGGCTGCACGTTCTTCGCATCGAGCGACTGCACCAGCAGGCCGCCGCCGACGCGCTTCAGATCGAACGCGTTGTGACCGTCGCCGAGCGCGATTTGCAGCAGACGCACGTTCTGCTTCGCCGTGAACACCGCGCGCGCGGCTTCGCTGAACGATGGTGCGATCAGCACTTCGACGAACTGCTTCGCGACGGCCTGCGCGGTGGTTTCATCGACTTCACGATTGAACGCGATGATGCCGCCGAACGCGGAAGTGGGATCCGTCTGGAACGCCTTCGCGTAAGCTTCGGCCGCATCCGCGCCCACTGCCACGCCGCACGGATTCGCGTGCTTGATGATGACGCAGGCGGGCGCATCGAACGTCTTCACGCATTCCCACGCGGCGTCCGAATCGGCGATGTTGTTGTACGACAGTTCCTTGCCTTGCAACTGTTCGTAGTTCGCGAGCGCGCCGGCGGGCACGGACAGGTCGCGGTAGAACGCCGCGCTCTGATGCGGGTTCTCGCCGTAGCGCAGGTCCTGCACCTTCTCGAACGCCATGTTGAAGGTCGCCGGATACGTGTTGCGGCTCGAATGCTGCAGCTCTTCGGTGAGGCTCGTCAGATAGTTCGTGATCGCGCCGTCGTATTGCGCGGTGTGCGCGAACACCTTGGTCGCGAGACGAAAGTTCGTCTTGTAGCCGACGGCGTTCTTGTTCGCGCGCATTTCGTCGAGCACGGCGGCGTAGTCAGCCGGATCGACGACGACCGTCACATCGCGATGATTCTTCGCCGCTGAGCGCAGCATCGTTGGCCCGCCGATATCGATGTTCTCGATCGCGTCTTCCAGCGAGCACTTCTCCTTCGACACCGTTTCGACGAACGGATACAGATTCACGACCAGCAAGTCGATGGTCGGAATGTCGTGCTTCTCGAGCGCGGCCATGTGCTCGGGCAAATCGCGGCGCGCGAGGATGCCGCCGTGAACCTTCGGATGCAGCGTCTTCACGCGCCCGTCGAGCATTTCCGGAAAGCCGGTGTAGTCGGCGACCTCGGTCACGGGCAGGCCCGCGTCGGCGAGCAGTTTCGCGGTGCCGCCGGTCGAGAGGAGCTTGACGCCGAGCTCCGACAGCGATTTGGCGAAATCGACGATGCCGGATTTGTCGGAAACGGAGAGGAGCGCTTGCTTGATCATGATGAACACTGAAACCGAAAAGGGAACCCAGGCCGGACCGAGGCGCGTGCCCCGGTCCGATGAATCAAATCAATCCATGCTGCTGAAGCTTCTTGCGTAACGTGTTGCGGTTGATGCCGAGATATTCGGCCGCGAGCGATTGGTTTCCGCCCGCCTGCTCGAGCACCACTTCGAGCAGAGGTTTTTCCACACACGAAATCACCATGTCGTACACGTCGTGCGGGTTGGAGCCGTCCAGATCCTGAAAGTAGTTGTCGAGGCTCTGGCGGACGCATTGTTCGATGTTATGTCTGCTCATGCGGCAATCAGTCGGTCTGTCGTGTTGTTGAGCGCGCCGCACGATTCTTCCCCGTCCGCGTCTTCGGCGTCACCGGACTCGTCTACGTAGACGAGACGGTCGGACAACGCCTTTTGTGCGTCGAAGAATTCGTTGACGGCGAGCAATTGTTCTTTGGTCGTGTCCAGCGTATTCATCCGGTGCCGAAAGGTGTTGGCGCCGGAAAGGCCGCGAGTGTACCAGCCGATGTGCTTGCGCGCAGTCCGAACGCCCGTGAATTCCCCGTAAAAGGCGTAGTGATCTTCGAGGTGTTCGTTCATCACCTGCTGGATCTCGTCGATGCGCGGCGGCGGCAGGCGCTCGCCCGTCTTCAGAAAATGTTCGATCTCACGGAACAGCCACGGACGTCCCTGCGCCGCGCGGCCAATCATGATGGCGTCGGCGCCGGTCGCGGCGAGCACGTCGCGCGCTTTTTCGGGCGTCGTGATGTCGCCGTTCGCGACGACCGGAATCTTCACCGACGCCTTCACGGCCGCGATGGTGTCGTACTCCGCGTCGCCCTTGTAGAGATCGGCGCGCGTGCGGCCGTGGACGGTGAGCATCGAAATGCCCGCGTCCTGCGCGATGCGTGCAATGGTCAGCGCGTTCTTGTTCTCGCGATTCCACCCCGTGCGAATCTTGAGCGTGACCGGCACCGCGTCCGGACCCACGCCGACCGCCTGCACCACGGCTTCCACGATGCGCGCGACGAGCGGCTCGTTCTGCAGCAGCGCCGAGCCCGCCGCGACGTTGCACACCTTCTTGGCCGGACAGCCCATGTTGATGTCGATGATCTGCGCGCCGTTCGCGACGTTGTGGCGCGCGGCTTCGGCGAGCATCTGCGGATCGGCGCCGGCGATCTGCACGGAGATCGGCTCGACCTCGCCCGCGTGATTGGCGCGGCGCATGGTCTTCTCGCTTTTCCACAACTGCGCGTTCGACGCGACCATCTCCGACACCGCGTAGCCCGCGCCCATGCGCTTGCAGAGCTGCCGGAACGGGCGGTCGGTGACGCCTGCCATCGGAGCGACGAACAGGTTATTGCGCAGAACATGTGAACCGATGATGGGCATGAAGGCTAAAGGACCCGCGCTGTCGGAAGTCGGCCGAAGCCGCGTCAGGCGGATGCAACGTTTCTGAAGGGGAAACCACTATTTTAACGCGAAGCGCGTGCTGAATTTAAGAGCAATCGCGTGCAAGTCTTTAAATCTTCTATGAAAGCGCGGGCGGTCGTAGAGGATAAGTTCATCGACTTGCCACTGACGATTGCCTTTTTCCAGGTCGAATCAGCGTCGCTGGCCGAACATCATCTGGCGGGCGAGGGCGGTTTTTACCGGCGGCAGGAATTCGAGCGCGGTGAGCGCCAGTCCGCGCATCGCGGCCAGCGGCGGGAAGTCGATCGTGAAGAGGCGCGCGAGCGTGTCGGTGGCGGTGATCGTCAGACGCCGGTCGAGCGCGCGACGTTGCGCGAAGCGCGCGAGCGCGAGTGGGCGCGGGCCATCGGCGGACAGCGCGTCGGTGAGCGCGAGCGCGTCGCGCAGGCCGAGATTCAGCCCCTGTCCCGCCACCGGATGCAGCGTTTGCGCCGCATTGCCGATCGCGACGGTGCGCCGGTCCACGAGCACGTCGAGCGCGGTCAGCCCGAGCGGGAAGGCGGCGCGCGACGCGATGCGCGTGAAGCGGCCCATGCGCGTGCCGAAAGCCGCGCCGAGTTCGGCGAGGAACGTGTCGTCGTCGAGTTGCATGCGGCGCGCGGCTTCATCGGGCGAGCAGCACCAGACGAGCGAATAGTCCGCGTGGCGCTGGCCGCCGCACGGCAGGAGCGCGATCGGCCCTTCGCTCGTGAAGCGCTCCCACGCGACATTCGCGCGCGGATCGGACACGCTCACCGTGCCGACGATGGCCGTCTGCCCGTAATCCCGCGCGCGGCGCTCGCCGGGCGCGGCGACATCGCGTTTCTGATAGAGACCGCCTTCGGCATTCACCAGCACCTTCACGCGGATGGTGCGCTCGCCGCTCGCCGATTGCAGCGGCAAAGTGACGCCATCGTGATCCTGCAGCGGCGCGAGGGCGGATGTGTCGGTGAGCCAGTCGACATGAGTAGCGCGCACCGCGTGGGCCAATGCGCCGACCAGCGAGCCGTAGCGGGCCACGTAGCCCAGTTCGGGCAATTCGTGTTCGTCGTGCTCGATCAAGGTGCGCCCGAAATGCCCGCGCTGCGATACGTGAATGTGGCGGATCGGCGTGACGTCGGCGGGAAAGCCGAGCGGCTGGAGCATCACGCGGCTGCCGTGCGACAGCGCGAGCGCGCGCGGATCGTTCACGGCGGCTTCGGGCGTGCGCGCATCGATCAGCGCGATCGAAAGCCGCGAAGTCGCGCTGCGGCGTGCGAGCCAGCCGGCCAGCGCGAGCCCGACCGGCCCCGCGCCGACGATGGCGATGTCATAGTCGAAATGCGGTTCGATGCCTTGAACGTCGCTCATGGTCAGTATGTGTTTGATTCGCGCATAAGCGCTTCGATCTCTTCGGCGGCGACGGGTACTTCACGCGTGAGCAGCTCGCAGCCGTCTTTCGTGACGATGGCGTCGTCCTCGATGCGAATGCCGATGTTCCAGTACCGTTCGGGCACATCCTCGGCCGGGCGCACGTAGAGCCCCGGCTCGATTGTCAGCGCCATGCCGGGCACGAGCGTGCGCCACGGACGCGCGCCTTGCTCATCGAGCGGGCCGTCCGCCTCGCGATATTCGCCCGCGTCGTGCACGTCCATGCCGATCCAGTGTCCCGTGCGATGCATGTAGAAGCGCGCGTAGGCGTGTTGCGCGAGGACATCGTCGACGCTGCCGAATTTCGTCTTGTCGAGGATTCCGGTGTCGAGCAGGCCTTGCGACAGCACTTTGAGCGCGGCCTGATGCGGGGCATCGAAGCTGACACCGGCGCGTGTCGCGTCGACGGCAGCGGCCTGCGCGGCCAGCACGATGTCGTAGAGCTCGCGTTGCGCGGGCGTGAAGCGGCCGCTCGCGGGGAAGGTGCGCGTGATGTCGGAGGCGTAGCCGTCGAGTTCGCACGCGGCGTCGATGAGGATCAGGTCGCCGTCGCGCGCGATCGCGTTGCCCGCCGGATAGTGCAGCACGCACGCGTTCGCGCCCGCCGCGACGATCGATCCGTACGCCGGCGCCTGCGCGCCGTGGCGGCGGAACGTGTAGAGCAACTCCGCTTCGATCTCGTATTCGCGCATGCCGGGACGGCACGCGCGCATCGCGCGCCGGTGCGCTTCGGCGGAAATCGATGCGGCGCGGCGCATGATCGCGATCTCGTGGGCGTCTTTGACGAGGCGCATCTCGTCGAGGATCGGCAGCAGATGCTCTGCCTTCGCGGGCGCGCGCACGCCGCTACGGCTCTGCGCGCGCACGGCGGCGAGCCAGTCGCGCACCTGCGCGTCCAGTTCCGCCGATGTGCCGAGCGCGTAATGCAGCGCGGGCTTGCCGGCGATCAGGCGCGGCATTTCTGCGTCGAGTGCGTCGATGGGGAACGCCGCGTCGAGACCGAAGGCGTCGCGCGCGGCCTCGGGGCCGAAGCGAAAGCCTTCCCACGTCTCGCGCTCGACGTTCTTCTCACGGCAGAAGAGTATCGATGCGGGCGCGCCGTTCTGCGCGCTCGCGTCGAGCACGAGCGTCGCATCGGGTTCGTCGAAGCCCGTCAGATAGTAGAAGTAGCTGTCGTGACGGAAAGGGTAGTCCGTGTCGCGATTGCGCATGACTTCCGGCGCGGTCGGCACGATGGCGACGCCGCCGCCTTGCGCACGCAGCGCGGCGAGCACGCGCTCGCGACGCGCGCGGTAGATATCGACGGCGATAGGACTGGCGAGTTCGGTCGGTGAGTTCATGCGCCGATTGTAGCGCCGGCTTGGCGATGACTGCACTCGGCCATTCGGCCTATTGCGCCGGCGCGCTCGCGCACGGCAAGCTTACTCGTCGGCCGGACGATTGCGCACGCTGCCCGCGATCAGATCGAAGCGGAACAGGCGGCATTCGAGCGCACCATTGAAGAGCGGCGTCTTGGTGGATTCGCGCAGCCGCAGCAGGCCCGGCAGCTTGCGGTCGGACGTGAGCACGTAGGCGCGCCAGCCGGGAAACCGCTGCTTGAGCGCGTTGCCGAACGAGATGAAGAACTCGGTGTCGGCGGGATCGGGCTGCGCGCGGGCGAATGTGTCGTCGTCTTCGCGGCGGCTGCGCGCCGTATCGCGGATTTCGCCGCGCGGACCGCGCCCGCGCACTTCGATACGCTCGCCGTATGGCGGATTCGCGAGCAGGATGCCGGGCGCGTCGGCCGGCGGCACCATATTGCGCGCGTCGACCTGCTTGAGCGACAGGTCCGTGATGCCCGCGCGGCTCAGGTTCGCGCGCGCCTTGTCGAGCATGTCGCCGGAGATGTCGCTGCCGAAGATGTTCAGCTCGGCCTGCGAGGCGCGCGCGGCGCGGCGTTGTTCGAGCGCGGCCGTCTTGAGCTTTTGCCACATGCCGGGGTGAAATGGCTTGAGCTTTTCGAAGCCGAAACGCCGATCGTTGCCCGGCGCGATATTGAGCGCCGTTTGCGCGGCTTCGGCGAGGAAGGTGCCGCTGCCGCACATCGGATCGAAGAGCGGCGTGCCGGGTGTCCAGCCGGTGAGGCGCAGAATGCCCGCCGCGAGATTCTCGCGCAGCGGCGCGGCGCCTTTGTCGAGACGCCAGCCGCGCTTGAAGAGCGGCTCGCCGGAAGTGTCGAGATAGAGCGTGCACTCGTTGATCGTGAGGAACGCGAACACGCGCACGTCGGGCTGCGCGGTGTCGATGCTCGGACGCGCGCCGGCGACATCGCGCAGACGGTCGCAAACGGCGTCCTTCACGCGCAGCGTAGTGAATTCGAGGCTCTTGAGCGGCGATTTGATCGCGGTGAGGTCGACGCGCATCGTCTGGCTCGGCGTGAACCATTGCTCCCAGCGCTGCCGATGCGTGAGTTCGTAGATGTCGTGCTCGTTGCGATACGGGCCGTGCGCGACCTTGAGCAGCGCGCGGCTCGCGATGCGCGAATGCAGGTTCGCCGCCATGCCCGCGACCCAGCCGCCACGGAAATGCACGCCGCCGGGCACCTGCGCGCCGACGACCAGCGATCCGCCGCCCGACAGCGGCGCGCCGGCGACATGCCGTTCGCCGATCTCCGCGAGCTCGGCGGCAAGAGGTGCTTCAAGACCGCGCGGGCAGGGGACGAACCAGTCGAAGAGAGGGGAGGACATGAGAGGCGTTTCTGGCGTTCAAAGGCGGTATTGTACGCGGGCGGTCCGCTGGGCATGCTGCGCCGTTTCATCGTCGGAAAAAGAAAGCGCCAGCCTCCGCAGTGGGAGGCTGGCGCGATCGGCCTAGCGGTGTACGAGCCGCGTAATGCTTACTCCACCGCCTTCATCATCTCCTCGACCACCTTTTTCGCATCGCCGAACACCATCATCGTCTTGTCCATATAGAACAGTTCGTTATCGAGACCGGCATAACCCGCCGCCATCGACCGCTTGTTCACGATGATCGTCCGCGCCTTGTACGCTTCGAGAATCGGCATGCCCGCGATCGGCGATTTCGGGTCGGTCTTCGCGGCCGGATTCACCACGTCGTTCGCCCCGAGCACCAGCACGACATCCGTCTGGCCGAATTCGCTGTTGATCTCGTCCATCTCCTGCACCATCTCGTACGGCACTTCGGCTTCGGCCAAGAGCACGTTCATGTGCCCCGGCATCCGTCCCGCGACCGGGTGAATCGCGTACCGCACATCGATGCCCTTCTCGACGAGCTTGTCCGTCAGCTCCTTCAACGCGTGCTGCGCGCGCGCCACGGCAAGACCGTACCCCGGCACGATCACCACGCTTTCCGCGTTGCCGAGCATGAACGCGGCATCGTCGGCGGAACCGGATTTGACCGGCCGCTGCTCCGTCGCACCGCCCACGGCCGCACCGCCAGCCTCGCCGCCGAAGCCGCCGAGAATCACGTTGAAGAACGAGCGGTTCATCGCCTTGCACATGATGTACGACAGAATCGCACCCGACGAACCCACCAGCGAACCCGCGATGATCAGCATCGGATTGTTCAGCGAGAAGCCGATGCCCGCCGCCGCCCAGCCCGAGTACGAGTTCAGCATCGACACGACCACCGGCATGTCCGCGCCGCCGATCGGGATGATGATCAGCACGCCCAGCGCGAACGCGATGATCGTCATGATGATGAACGGCAGCCACGATTCGGTGAGCATGAAGATCACGCCGAAGCCGATCATCGCGATGGCGAGCAGCAGGTTGATCAGATGCTGGCCCGAATACGTGACCGGCGCGCCCTGAAACAGCCGGAACTTGTACTTGCCCGACAGCTTGCCGAACGCGATGACCGAACCCGAGAACGTGATCGCGCCGACGAACGTGCCGATGAACAACTCGACGCGATTGCCATACGGAATCGGATCGCCGGGCGGCGCGAGTCCGAACGCAGCCGGCTCCGCAACCACGCCATACGCGATACACACCGCCGCGAGACCGATCAGCGAGTGCATGGCCGCGACGAGCTCGGGCATCTTGGTCATCTCGACCTTCGCCGCGATATACGCGCCTGCGCCGCCGCCGACGATCAGCGCGACGAACAGCAGCGACAGCCCGAGCGCCAGATTCGCTTCGAGATACGCGGCCTGCTTCACGATCAGCGCGAGCGTGGTGAGAATGGCGATCGCCATGCCCGTCATGCCGAACGTGTTGCCGATGCGCGCGGTCTTCGGATTGGACAAGCCCTTCAGCGCCTGGATGAAACACACCGAGGCGACGAGATAGAGGAGTGTGACGACGTTAAGGCTCATTACACGCCCTCCTTGCTGGCAATCTTCTTCGGCTCTTTCTTCTTGAACATCTCCAGCATTCGCCGTGTGACGAGAAAGCCGCCGAACACGTTCACCGCCGCGAGCAGCACGGCGAGCGTGCCGAAAAACTTGCCCGCCACGCCGACCGTCAGGCCGACCGCGAGCATCGCGCCGACGATCACGATCGCCGAGATCGCGTTGGTCACGGCCATCAGCGGCGTATGCAGCGCGGGCGTGACGTTCCACACCACGTGATAGCCGACATAAATGGCCAGCACGAAGATGATGAGGTTGATCACCGTGTGATTGATGACATCCATGTGCGTCTCCGTATCGGCGTTAAGCGGCCGGACGCGTGACTTGTCCATCGCGGCACTGGAGCGTGGCCGCGACGATGTCGTCCGCGAGGTCGATGTTGAGCGTGCCTTCCTTGGTCAGGATCAGCTTCAGGAAGTCCAGAAGATTGCGGGCGTAGAGCGCGGAGGCATCGGCGCCGACCATCGAAGCGAGATTCGTATGGCCGACGATATGCACGCCGTGCTTCATCACCACCTGATCGACTTCGGTGAGCGGACAGTTGCCGCCTTTGCGTCCCTCGAACTCGGGACCGCGACCCGCGGCGAGATCGATGATCACGGAGCCCGGCTTCATGTGCTTGACCGTTTCGACGGAGATCAGCGTCGGCGCGGGGCGGCCGGGAATCAGCGCCGTTGAGATGACGATGTCCGCCGCCTTCGCACGCTCGTGCACCTGCGCCGCTTGCCGCGCGAGCCAGCTTGCCGGCATCGGGCGCGCATAGCCGCCGACGCCAACCGCCGCCTCGCGTTCCTCGTCGGTTTCGAAAGGCACGTCGACGAACTTCCCGCCGAGCGACTCGATCTGCTCCTTCACGGCGGGACGCACGTCGGACGCTTCGACGACCGCGCCGAGACGCTTGGCCGTCGCAATCGCCTGCAGGCCCGCTACACCCGCGCCGAGCACGAGCACGCGCGCCGCCTTCACGGTGCCGGCGGCGGTCATCAGCATCGGCATGAAGCGCTGGTAATACTGGCAGGCCATCAGCACCGCCTTGTACCCGGCGATGTTCGCCTGCGACGAGAGCACGTCGAGGCTCTGCGCGCGCGTCGTGCGCGGCGCGGCTTCGAGCGCGAACGCGGTGACACCCGACGATGCGAGCCGCGCGGTGTTTTCAGTGTTGAATGGATCGAGCATGCCGATGAGCACGGCGCCCGGCTTGAGCATCGCCAGTTCACTTTCGCTCGGCGACTGCACCTTGAGGACGATCTCGGCGGAAAAGGCCGTGGCGGCATCGACGAGATCCGCGCCCGCTTGCGCGAAGGCATCGTCGATATAGCTTGCCGGCAAGCCCGCACCGCTCTGGACAGAAACGCGATGTCCTTGCGTGACGAGCTTTTTGACCGTTTCGGGCGTGGCGGCGACGCGCGCCTCGTTCGCCCGCGTTTCTGCAGGCACTCCAATGTGCATCTTCAATTCTCCTGTCTTTGTTGCCTTCGTCACCGGGCAAGGGCTTAGGAAGGCTTAAGGCTGAGTTTTTTATTTCAAATGCTGGAACTGACGGCTATCGCAACTGTAACCGAAGAATGCGCCCGCAAGAATGCGATCCGGCACTCGTTCCGCATTCGACGCTCAGCGCTTACCCTTAGGACGGCCGGGCGGGAACGCCGCCGGGACGGTAAAATATCTGACCATGAAATCAGATACTTGGGCCCCCCACGTTACGGTGGCCGCCGTCGTCGAGCGCGACGGGCGCTTTCTCGTCATCGAAGAGCACACGTCGGCAGGGCTGCGAATCAACCAACCGGCCGGTCATCTCGAGGCGGGCGAAACGCTCGTCGAAGCGGTGATTCGCGAGACGCTCGAAGAAACGGCGCATCGCTTCGAACCCGAGGCGCTCGTCGGCGCGTACATGACGCATTTCACAGGGCCGGGGCGCGATGTCACGTATCTGCGATTCACGTTCTGCGGCAAGTCGTCGGGCGAAGAGAGCGGTCGTTCGCTCGACGAAGGCATCGTGCGCGCGATGTGGCTCACGGCCGACGAACTGCGCGCGTCGGCGGAGCGGCATCGCACGCCGCTCGTGATGAAGTGTGTCGACGATTACTTGTCCGGGCGGCGCGTGCCGCTCGATTTCATTCATACGCATTCGGTCGCGCCGGTGGTGCGGGCGTGATATCCCTATGAGCAAGCGAAAGGTAGTGGTGGGCATGTCGGGCGGCGTGGATTCGTCCGTGACGGCATGGCTTCTGAAGGAGCAGGGCTACGACGTGGTCGGCCTCTTCATGAAGAACTGGGAAGACGACGACGACGGCGAATACTGCTCGACGCGTCAGGACTGGATCGACGTGGTATCGGTCGCGGATCTGATTGGCATCGACGTCGAGGCGGTCAATTTCGCCGCCGAATACAAGGATCGCGTGTTCGCGGAATTCCTGCGCGAATACTCGGCCGGCCGCACGCCCAATCCCGACGTGCTGTGCAACGCCGAAATCAAGTTCAAGGCGTTCCTCGACCACGCGATGTCGCTCGGCGCGGAAACCATCGCGACGGGGCACTACGCGCGCGTACGCGAGCACGACGGGCTGTTCCAGTTGCTCAAGGCCACCGATTCGACCAAGGATCAGTCGTACTTCCTGCATCGGCTGAATCAGACGCAATTGTCGAAGACGCTGTTCCCGCTCGGCGAAATCCCGAAGACGAAAGTACGCGAGATCGCCGCGCAGATCGGCCTGCCGAACGCGAAGAAGAAGGATTCGACCGGCATCTGCTTCATCGGCGAACGGCCGTTCCGCGAATTCCTCAACCGCTATCTGCCGACCAAGCCGGGCCCGATGAAGACGGCCGAAGGCAAGGTCGTCGGCGAGCATATCGGGCTTGCGTTCTATACGTTCGGGCAGCGCAAGGGCATCGGCATCGGCGGCGCGAAGGACGGCAGCGGCGAGCCGTGGTTCGTCGCCGGCAAGGATATGGCGAGCAACACGCTGTATGTCGTGCAGGGACACGATCACCCGTGGCTGCTGTCGCCGACGCTCGTCGCGGGCAACACGAGCTGGGTCGCGGGTTTCGCGCCGGAAGAGGGCGCGGGGTGCGGCGCCAAGACGCGTTATCGGCAGCAGGACGCGGCGTGCCGCTTCGCCAATGCCGACGACGCCCGCTTCGCGCTCCATTTCGACGAAGCCCAGTGGGCGGTGACGCCCGGGCAATCCGCCGTGCTGTATCAGGGCGACGTGTGTCTCGGCGGGGGCATCATCGAGCACGCGACGGTGGGGCAGGAATCGTCGCAGGCTGCGTTGCTTTCTGCCGCGCGCTGAGGTCCGGCAGGTTGGTTCATCGGCGAGCCCCGGCTGTGTCCGGGGCTTTTCATTTTCCCTATCGATCCGATAAAAGCTTTTTTGATACAAGCGCTTGACCGTCTATCTAGTGGTAGATAAATTACGCACATCGAAGGCAGGGACAATCACACAAATGGACAAGAACACGGTACGCGAAGCGCTGCTGGACCATGCCCAGACGCTGCTGATGACGCGCGGCTACAACGGTTTCAGTTACCGCGACCTGTCCAATCTGGTCGGCGTGAAGACGTCCAGCATCCACTATTACTTTCCAACGAAGGAAGATCTCGCGCTCGAAGCCGTCAACGCGTACAGCGCGGACCTGATGTCGTCGATCTACGCGATCGACAGTTCCGCCCCAGCCGACAAGAAGCTGGACCGTTATGCCAGGCTGTTCGGGCGGATCATCGGCGGGGGCAATCAGATCTGCCTGTGCGGCATGCTGGCGTCCGATATCGAATCATTGCCGGAGAAAGTGCGATACGCGGTCCAGTCGTTCTACAGGGCCAACGAGAACTGGCTGGCGAAAGTGCTTGCCGAAGGCGAAGCGCAGGACACGCTCGATGCGGGCGGCAATCCCGAAGCCGCGGCCCGCAGGCTGTATGCGACATTTCAGGGCAGCCTGCTCGCGTGTCGCCTGTTCCAGACGCGCGCGCGGCTCGAAGAAGTCACGGACGCCGTGCGCCGGTAGATAACCCTGTGGATAACCGTGTGAAAAACCCGTGAATGGGCGTTCGATCATCTATCTTTGAATAGATAGATTTTGGCGGAAAAAACCAGTTATTCGATCCGCGATGCGCCTGGTTCGTCGAAGTGGCCGGTCATACGACTTCACGCGAGGAAAACGCGAGCGCATCGCACGGTCATATGGTTCTACCGTAACCGACTGTCTATCTAGTCGTAGATGGAATTTGGTTTTACGTCAGACCGGAGCGGTATCCACGAACGACTGACGCTGCGAGATGCGTGCGTAGTACTTGTCGAGATTCGGATGCGCCTCGCGCCAGTTCACATCGGGCACGCGGAAGTCGAGATAGCCGAGCGCGCAGCCGCACGCGATATCCGCGAGCGTGAAGCGGTTCGCCGAACACCACTGCTTCGAGCCGATGCCGCGCGCCATCGCGCGCAAACCGTCGTCGATCTTGTGGCGCTGACGCGCGATCCACTTCTCGCTGCGATGCGCTTCCTCACGCAACACGCCTTCGAGACGCATCAGCACGGCGGCGTCGAGCATGCCGTCGGCGAGCGCTTCCCAGCAACGCACTTCGGTGCGCTCGCGGCGCTCCTGCGGCAGCAGCTTGCCGACAGGCGTGAGCGTGTCCACGTACTCGCAGATGACGCGCGAGTCGAACACCGCTTCGCCGTCGTCCAGAATGAGGCACGGCACCTTGCCGAGCGGGTTGTAGTCGTGGATCTTCGAATCGGATGCCCAAACGTCCTCGAGCACCAGTTCGCAGTCGATCTTCTTCTCCGCCATGACGATCCGTACCTTGCGGACGAACGGGCTGGGATGCGAACCGATCAGTTTCATCATCTAATTTTCACGGTTGATTCGGAATGCGGGCGACGACGATCTTAACCGGGCGCGCACGAACCATCGGCAAATTAGAGATAGCGGTGTCGGACAATGTCGCCTGCGGACAACATCGGTTCATTGCGCGGCGGCAGTCGTCGCGGCGCTCGCGGACGGACACGGCAGGACCGGCGCGGCAGCGGGCTTCGTGATCGCGCCGCTTTTGCCCTTCGTGGACGCACCCGGCGCGCTCGCGTTCGCGTGCGGCAATGAACTCAGGCTGCGCACGCCTGCCGAGATCGCGGAGGCGAGCGCATCGACCGCCTTGCGATGACCATCGACCAGCGCGTCGTAGCCCGTGTCCACGCGCTCCTGCGCGACGGTCCGGCACGTCAGCACGGTATCCGATCCGGCGGCGCGCACGCTCCACACGGCGTCGATCACGGCCTGCGAGCCCGGCCACGATTCGAAGCGCTGCACGTTCACCTTGACGCGATACACCGGCACCGACTCCGGATGCGGCGTGCCGTAGACATCGATCGCGCCGAGCTGCTGCGTGAGATCGGCCGACAGCGCGCGGCGCACTTCGTCGCCGGGCAGCGACGCCCAGCGTTCCTCTTCGAGCACGCGCACCTGCGCGGGACTCGTCTGCACGACCAACTGATTTTTGGCGACCTGCTGCGGCATGTCGACGGGCGCCAGCTCGAAATAGAACGAAGCGGGCGTGGACGGCACGGGACGCGCGTCGCTGCCGCCGAGCGTGTAGAACCGGCTCGACGGCGAGGCGCAGGCGGCGAGCATGGCCGCCGCGCTCAGGATCGATATCAACGAGCCGAACTTCATGGTTTGTCTCCCGATTTACCGCGAATCAGCGACTCCGGATGGCGTTCCAGATAGTCCGCGAGCGAGTTGAGCGATTGCAGCGTGCGGGTGAGTTCCTGCAACGCCTGATGCACGTCCGACTGAAGCGGCGAGTCCGATTGCAGCGTCGATTGCGCCTGGCCGAAGGTCTTCTTCGCCTGCGTGAGCGTGTCGCGCATTTCCGGCAGGACTTCCTTGTCCATCCGGTCGAACAGCGCGTTCGCATTCTTGAGCGAGCCGTTCAGGTTAGTGCCGATCTCGTCGAACGGAATCTTGTCGATCTTGCGCGCGATGTCCGCGATCTGCAGTTGCAGCTCGTCGAGCGTGTTCGGCACGGTCGGCAGTTCGAACGGATCGGCGTTGACGTTGACTTTCACGGGCGACGCCTTCGGGAAGAAGTCGAGCGCGATATACAACTGACTCGTCAGCAGGTTGCCGGTGCGCAACTGTCCGCGCAGGCCGCGATTGACGAGCATCTGCAGCATGTCCTGGCTCGCGGCGGAGCCTTGCTCCGGCAACGCGTGCTTCGAGCGCTTGCCAAGGCGATCCGGATAGACATCGATCGTCACCGGCATCATGAACGAACGCGATTTCGGATCGTACTGCACGCCGATGCCCGTGACCTGTCCGAGCACGATGCCGCGAAAATCGACCGGCGCGCCGACCGACAGGCCGCGCAGCGACTGATTGAAGTTCATCACGACGTGCACGGGCTGGCCGTCCGGATCGCGCATGGCGTCGGCCTGATCGCCGGCGAGACTGAAGGTCGCGTTGTTCTGCGCCTGCGGCCCCGACTGCT
Organism: Caballeronia sp. NK8; assembly: GCF_018408855.1. Lineage (GTDB taxonomy): Bacteria > Pseudomonadota > Gammaproteobacteria > Burkholderiales > Burkholderiaceae > Caballeronia. The sequence continues at coordinate 357,704 of NZ_AP024322.1, forward strand.
GGTTGGGCGGCGTCTGGAACGCGATGCCGCCGAGCACGACCGTCGCGAGCGACTGCGTGTTGAGCGTGAAGCCGCTCGAATCGAGCCGCAGGTCGACGCCGCTCGCATGCCACCAGCGCGAGTTCGTGCCGACGTACTGATCGTAAGGCGCGGTGACGAACACCTGCAGCGTGACGCCGGTGCCGTCCTTGTCGAGCGAGAAGGCTACGACCTGCCCGACCTGCACGCGCCGGTAATAGACCGGCGAGCCGATATCGAGCGAGCCGAGCGATTCGCCATGCAACGTGAAGGTGTGGCCCTTCTGGTCGCCGGTCACGGCGGGCGGCGTCTCGAGACCGACGAAGTAGGTCTGGTCCTCGGTGGACCTGCCCGCGTCGACGCCGATATACGCACCCGACAGCAGCGTCGACAGACCGGTCACGCCGCTCGCCGCCACGCGCGGACGCACGATCCAGAAGCGCGTGTCCTTCACGGCGAAATCGGTGGCTTCCTTGGTGAGCAAAACATCGACGAGCACGCGCGAATGATCCTTCGACAGCGTGATGGTCTTGACCGTGCCGATATCGACGTCCTTGAACTTCACCTTCGTCTTGCCGGGCTCGAGGCCTTCCGCGCTCACGAAGCTGATGGTCACGGTCGGTCCGCGACTCGACACCGTCTTCACGACGAGTATCACGCCGATCAGCGCCGCGACGAGCGGAATCACCCACACGAGCGAAGGCAGCCAGCGACTGCGCGGTTCGATCACGGGCTCGGGCAGATTCGGCGGCAGGCCGCCGTCGCCTTTGTCACCTGAGGACGGCGGCGCGGGCTGCTTCGGGTCGTTCGGACCTTGGGCACTAGTCATGTTTCTTTCCTGACGGTTCGATGTTGTCCCACATGAGGCGCGGGTCGAATTGCATGGACGCGATCATCGTCAGCACGACGACCGACGCGAACGCCAGCGCGCCCGGCCCCGGCGTGATGACGGCGAGCGACTTGAAGCGCACCAGCGCGATGGTCAGCGTGATCACGAAGATATCGAGCATCGACCAGCGGCCGATGCCCTCGACGAGGCGAAACAGCGTCGTGCGCTGGCGCAGTCGCCAGATCGAGCGCCGCTGCACGCTGATGACGAGAAAGCCGAGCGTGACGAGCTTTAACATCGGCACGAGAATGCTGGCGATGAAAATCACCGCGGCGAGCGGATAGTCGCCGTCGTTCCAGAAAAGCGCGACGCCGCTCATGATGGTGTCGTCCTCGGAGCCGAGAATCGACGACGTATGCATGATCGGAAAGAGATTCGCCGGGATATACAGAATCGCCGCGCTGATGAGCAGCGCCCAGGTGCGCGCGATGCTGTCCGGATGACGCCGGTGCACGACGGCATCGCAGCGCGTGCAGCGCTGCTTCTCGACGGTGCGCGCGAGCGGCTGCACGAGCCCGCACGCGTGACAGCTCACGACGTGCGCGCGCGACGCTGTGGTGTAGTGCGTCTCGCTCGCTGGCTCGCCGGTGTTCGAATCGACTGAATCGTTCACGATTTCTGCCTCGCGTCGGAGGGTAGGTGCTTCTGGCTGCCTGCTCGCCTCGGCTCGCCGCGCTGTCCGAGCTTTTCCGCGAGATCCCAGAGCGCGCGCGGATCGAAACTCACGACAACCGCGAACATGAGCGTCAGCGCGCCGAACGCGAACAGCGCCGCTTCGGGAATCACGCGCGCGATGCTGACCATCTTCACCAGCGTGACGAGCACGCCGAGCATGAACACTTCGATCATGCCCCACGGACGCACGAACTGAATGCCGCGCAACAGCGCGTTGAAGCCCGGCGGAACGTAGCCCGAGCGCATCGGAAGCAGTACGTAAAGCAGCGCGAGCAGCTCGCACAGGGGAAACAGAATGGTCGAGCAGAACACGAGCACGGCCATGATCTCCATCTGCTCGTTCCACAATGCGACGATCGCGCCGATGAGCGTGGTCTGCGACGTGAGACCGTTGGCGTCCAGCTCGACGATGGGAAAGCCCTGCGCGATCACGAAGGTGACGAGCGCGGCGAGTGTCATCGCGCAGATTTTGTCGAGGTTCGACGAGATGCTGCGATAAAGCAGCGATCCGCAGCGGTGGCATTTCGCCGAGCTTCGCTGAGGCAGCGCACGTTTGAGATAGAGCGCGTCGCATTCGTGACACGCGATGAGTTCTTCCGGATCGTTCGCGTTCATGGTCGAGGCCCGAGACTGGTCGAGCGTATTTGTCGGGTGCCGCGAGTACCGGCTCCGACGGAGCATAGCAAGCTGCGGGCCAGCGCGAATGGTAGCAGCATGGTATCAAATGGCGACTTGCCGACGTCATTGGGCGGGTCGCCTCGTCATGGACGGAATGAAATCGCTGCGTCGCGCGTTAATACATTGATGCCGGAATCCGTCGCGGTTGATGCCGCTTCTTCTTCGCGCCTTCATCGACCGTTGCACGCATGGAATAGTTCGTTGCACGCGCGGCACGCGAGGCGCGGGAATATGGCTCGATCGCCCGCAAAGCCACGCGGGGACTGGTTTTGCGGATTTCCGGCAGGCTTTTTTCACGCGCTGGCAAATCGTTGGCATTGAGGTAGCATGGCGGCCTTACATGCTTGTCGTCGGGCGACGGCAAGACGGGAAACATCGAACACCTGGGTGAAAGCAATATGGAAAGCAGCGCACGCATCGCGGCTACCGCGCCGGCGCAACGTTACAGCGCCACGGCGATCGGGCTGCACTGGCTGATCGCGTTGTTGATCGTAGGCGGCTTCTGGCTCGGCTGGATCATGACCGATATTCCCGGCATCACGCCGACCAAGCTCAAGTACTTCTCGTGGCACAAGTGGATCGGCGTGACGGTGTTCGCGCTCGCGCTCCTGCGTCTCATCTGGCGCGCGACTCATGCGGCGCCGGCCATGCCCGATGGCATGCCGCAATGGCAGCAGCGCGCGGCGAATTTCGCACATTTCCTGCTCTACGCGCTGATGCTCATCATTCCGGCGTCGGGTTATCTCTACAGTTCGGCGGCGGGCATCCAGGTGGTCTATCTCGGCGTGCTGCCGCTGCCGACGATCATCGGTCCGGACAAGGCGCTGAAGGCGACGCTGCGCATCGTGCACGTCGCGCTGAACTACACGCTGCTGTTCTTCGTCGTGATGCATGTGCTCGCCGCGCTGAAGCATCACTTCGTCGATCGCGACGGCTTGCTCGGGCGCATGCTGCCTTTTCTCAGATGACTCGGACAGGCGCATCGCATTGTTTCCTCGCCGTTGGCAGGACGTTTCCCCACGGCTGATTGTTCTCGCGTTCTTTTGATTTCCAATATTGGTTTGTTCGGTCGAACCGCTTGAAATAGGGCACACATGAAAGTGAAACTCAATCGCTGGATGCTGGTTACGGCCGCTTCGCTCGCGCTCGTCGCCGGCGCGCACGCGCAGGTGGACATGAGCAAGAGCACGGTGATCGCCACCTCGAAGCAGATGAACGTGCCCACCGACGGCAAGTTCAACAAGTTCACCGCGCAGATCGCGTTCGATCCGGCGAAGCCGGCGGCGGGCTCGGCGAACATCACGATCGACACCGGCAGCTACGACCTCGGCGACGACGAGTACAACAAGCAGGTGCGCGGCGCGGAATGGTTCGACGCGGGCAAGTTCCCGAGCGCGACCTTCGTCTCCAGCGCGATCGCGCCCGCGGGCGCCAACAAGTACAACGTGACGGGCAAGATCACCATCAAGGGCAAGTCGCAGACGGTCACGGTGCCCGTGACGGTCACGCAGCAGGGCGCGACGGAAACCTTCGATGGCGCGTTGCCCATCAAGCGCACCCAGTTCGATGTCGGAACGGGTGAATGGAAAGACACGTCGATCGTCGCCGACGACGTCGTCATCAAGTTTCACATCGTCGCCGCGAAGAAGTGAGCGGCACTTTCGTCACACACACGCATTCAGCGTATCTGGTTAGTCAGGAGAAGAACTTGAAAAAGCTTTCGATCATCGCCGCGGGCGCGCTCGCACTGGGTCTGTCGTCCGTCGCTTCGGTGAGCGCTTTCGCCGCCGACACGTATCAACTCGACCCGAACCACACGTACCCGAGCTTCGAGGCCGACCACTTCGGCGGCGTCTCGACCTGGCGCGGCAAGTTCAACAAGAGCAGCGGCACCGTGGTGCTCGATCGCGCGGCGAAGACCGGCACGGTCGACGTGACCATCGACGTGGCCTCGATCAATACCGGCAACGTGAAGCTGGACGAGCATCTGCAAAAGGCCGAGTTCTTCGATGCCGCGAAGTATCCGACGGCGGTGTACAAGGGCACGTCGATCAAGTTCGACGGCGACAAGCCCTCGGAAGTGATCGGCACGCTGACGATGCATGGCGTGACGAAGCCGATCAACCTGAAGGTCGAGAACTTCAAGTGCTTCGTGAATCCGATGATGAAGAAGGAAGTGTGCGGCGTCGAAGCGACGACGACCTTCGATCGTGGCGACTTCGGGATGGACTACGGCAAGGCGTATGGTTTCAGCCTCAAGACAGTGCTGCATATTCAGGCCGAGGGCATCAAGCAGTAAGTTCGGCGCGCTGAAACAAAACGGCCGGTCTTTGCAGACCGGCCGTTTTTTTATGCTTGCTTGGAGCGCATGAAGCTCAAACCTGCGCGCCCGCATTCGGATCGTTCGGATCGAACTTGTCTTTCTTGTCCTTCACGAGATCCTCACGCTTCACGCCGAACCACATCGCGAGCGCGGCCGCGACGAACACCGACGAATAGATACCGAACAGAATACCGACGGTCAGCGCCAGCGCGAAGTAATGCAGCGTCGGGCCGCCGAAGAAGAACATCGACAGCACCATCATTTCCGTACAGCCGTGGGTGATGATGGTTCGCGACATCGTGCTCGTGATCGCGTGGTCGATCACTTCCTTCACGGTCATCTTGCGCTGCTTGCGGAACGTTTCGCGAATCCGGTCGAAGATAACCACCGACTCGTTCACCGAATAACCGAGCACCGCGAGAATCGCCGCCAGCACGGACAGCGAGAACTCCCACTGGAAATACGCGAAGAAGCCGAGAATGATCACCACGTCGTGCAGGTTCGCGATGATGCCCGCCACTGCGTACTTCCATTCGAAGCGGAACGACAGGTAAATCACGATGCCGATCACCACGCACGCGAGCGCGAGCAGGCCGTTCGTCACGAGTTCCTTGCCGACCTGCGGGCCGACGAACTCGACGCGCTGCAGCTTCACCTGAGCGTTCTCGGTCTTGAGCGCGGTCATCACCTGATCGCTCTGCTGCGCGGACGTCAGGCCCTGCTTGAGCGGCAGACGGATCAGCACGTCCTGCGAGGTGCCGAAGTTCTGCACCTGCGCGTCGGGATAGCCGAGCTTCGCCATCGACGCGCGCACCGGCTCGAGCTGCGCCGCCTGCGGATACTGCACTTCGACGACCGTGCCGCCGGTGAACTCCACCGACAGATGCAGGCCGCGATGCATCAGGAAAAATACGGCCACGAGGAACGTCACGAGCGAAATCACGTTGAAAATCAACGCGCGCTCCATGAACGGCAAGTCGCGGCGAATGCGGAAGAATTCCATTGTCTAGTGCTCCGGACTCAGCGGTTTCAGCGGGACTCGCCCGGTTTCTGTTGATCGATGCCGGGGCCCGAGCGGCGGCGCACCGTCGGCTTGCCGGAGCGCGCAGGCGTTTGTGCCGCCGCGCGCGGCGCCGCCACGGCGGTCTTGGTCTTGCCCTTGGCGGTCTTCACGATCTCGTCGACAGGCGATTCGTCACCGCGTTGCGCCGCGAGATAGGCCGCCGCGGCCGCTTCGGCGTTCGAGCCTTCCGGACGCCACACCTGACCGATCGCGAGCGACTTCAGCTTCTTCTTGCCGCCGTACCACAGGTTCACGAGGCCGCGCGAGAAGAACACCGCCGAGAACATCGACGTCAGAATGCCGATACAGTGCACGACCGCGAAGCCGCGCACCGGGCCCGAACCGAACGCGAGCAGCGCGAGACCGGCGATCAGCGTGGTGACGTTCGAATCGAGAATGGTCGCCCAGGCGTGCTTGAAGCCTTCCTGGATCGCGGTCTGCGGCGGCGCGCCGTTGCGCAGTTCCTCGCGGATACGTTCGTTGATCAGCACGTTCGCGTCGATCGCCATGCCGAGCGCGAGCGCGATAGCCGCGATGCCCGGCAAGGTCAGCGTCGCCTGCAGCAGCGAAAGGATCGCGACCAGCAGCAGCAGGTTGACCGACAGCGACAGCATCGAGAACACGCCGAACAGCAGGTAGTACGCGATCATGAAGACAGCGATCGCGGCGAAACCGTAGGTGACCGAATCGAAACCCTTCTTGATGTTGTCCGCGCCGAGGCTCGGGCCGACCGTGCGTTCCTCGATGATGTCCATCGGTGCCGCGAGCGAGCCGGCGCGCAGCAGCAGCGCGAGGTCCGTGGCGGCCTGCGGCGTCGGCTGGCCGGTGATCGAGAAGCGGTCGCCGAGTTCGGACTGGATCGTCGCGACCGTCAGCACTTCACCCTTGCCCTTTTCGAACAGGACCATGGCCATCGGCTTGCCGATGTTGTCGCGCGACACCGCCGACACCGCGCGGCCGCCCGCCGAATCGAGGCGAATGTTGACCGACGGGCGCTGATGTTCATCGAAGCCCGCCGACGCATCGACGATGCGGTCGCCGGTGAAGATCACCTGCTTGCGCAGCAGCACGGTGCGGTCGCCCTGCTTGAACGCTTCGTCGCCGGGCGGCACCGGCTCGTTCGGGCCGATGTAGGTGTTGACCGGATCGGCGAGGCGCGCTTCGAGCGTCGCCGTCCGGCCGATGATGTCCTTCGCCTTCGCGGTGTCCTGCACGCCGGGCAGTTCGACCACGATGCGGTCCGAGCCCTGCTGCTGGATCACCGGCTCCGCGACGCCGAGTTCGTTGACGCGGTTATGCAGCGTGGTGATGTTCTGCTTGAGCGCGCTGTCTTCGACGATCTTCTGCGCGCCCGGCGAGAACGTGCCGACCACCTGGAAGCCGTCGCCGCCCTGGCGCGTGACCCAGTTCAGCTCGGACACGCCTGTCTGGAGCAGGGTGCGCGCGTTGTCCGCGCCCGACTGATCCGAGAAGCTGACGACGACCGATTGCCCCACGCGGTTCACGCCGCCGTCGCGGATATTGCGGTCGCGCAGATAGGTGCGCGCGTCGGCGGCGTCGGAGTCGAGTTTCTTGTTGAGCGCGCCGGCCATGTCGACCTGCAGCAGGAAGTGCACGCCGCCGCGCAGGTCGAGACCGAGATACATCGGCAGCGCGTGCAGGGCCGTCAGCCAGCGCGGCGAGGCGCTCTGCAGGTTCAGCGCGACGATGTACTGCGGATCGCTCGGATCGGTGTTCAGCGACTTCGAGAGGAGATCCTTCACGTGCAATTGCGTGTCGGTGTCCTTCAGGCGCACACGGATGTTCGCGTTCAGTTGCGAATTGTCGAAGGTGACTTCGTCGGGCTTGATGTTGCTCGCGGCGAGCGCGGCCTCGACGTTCGAAAGCGTCGTGGAATCGAGCTTGACCGTCGCCTTGCCGCTCGACACCTGCACCGCGGGCGCTTCGCCGAAGAAGTTGGGGAGCGTGTACACGAGGCCGATGACGAGCGCCACCAGCATCACGACATACTTCCAGAGGGGATAACGATTCATGAGATGGCCGACCGGAAAGTTGGCTTCGGGGAAGAGGGCGTCCGGCGTTATGCGCGACGAGCCGGTGGATAAACCTGAGATGGCTCGATGAGCGAGGCCGCGCCGGACGCGGTGGAACGAGTGGCCTTACAGCGACTTGATCGTGCCCTTCGGGAGAATGGTCGTCACGGCAGCCTTCTGGATGGTGATTTCCGTGCCTTCGGCGATTTCCACGCCGACATAAGCGTCCGTCACCTTCGTGATCTTGCCGACGATACCGCCGTTCGTCACCACTTCGTCGCCCTTGGCCATCGCGGAGAGCATGTTGCGATGCTCCTTCTGACGCTTCATCTGCGGACGAATCATGATGAAGTACAGCACCGCGAACATCAGGATCAGCGGCAGGAAGCTCATCAGGCTCGATTCCGCGCCACCCGCGGTTGTGCCTTGTGCAAAGGCATTGGAAATGAACGACACGTTGGTCTCTCCGTTAAAACGTCAGAAATACGTTCGAAAAACTCGAATGGAAATTAGCCCGCTATTCTACCACTCGCCCATGCCGCGACACTCCGGGAATGCGCTTTGTCATCAAGCCGTTACAGCGCAGTCCGCCCGCGTCCGACAGCATTTTCTCGAGCGATAGAAAGGCGATTGTAATGCTGGATCGGCTGTTTCGACGTCGAATTCAATCGACGCCGCGCGCCCGATTCTCCGCAAAGGTCTTACGGAACGCCTCGAAGGTGTGCGTTTCGATGGACTCACGCACTTCGCCGATCAGTTGCAGGTAGTAATGCAGGTTGTGAATCGTGTTCAGCTGCGCGCCGAGAATCTCGCCGACGCGATGCAGGTGGTGCAGATAGCCGCGCGTGAAGTTCTGGCAGGTGTAGCAGCCGCAGGATTCGTCGAGCGGCTTCATCGAGTTCTTGTGCGTCGCGTTCTTGATCTTGAGATCGCCGAAGCGCGTGAAGAGCCAGCCGTTGCGCGCGTTGCGCGTGGGCATCACGCAGTCGAACATGTCGACGCCCGCCGCGACGCCCGCGACGAGATCTTCCGGCGTGCCGACGCCCATCAGGTAATGCGGCTTGTCGGCCGGCAGCTTCGGGCCGATGTGATTGAGCACGCGCATCATGTCTTCCTTCGGCTCGCCGACCGACAGCCCGCCGATGGCCAGCCCATGAAAGCCGATCTCGGACAGACCCGCGAGCGACTCGTCGCGCAGGTCCTCGAACATGCCGCCCTGCACGATGCCGAAGAGCGCGTTCGGATTGCCGAGGCCGTTGAATTCGTCGATCGAGCGCTTCGCCCAGCGCATCGACATGCGCATGGAATCGGCGGCGTCCTTGTGCGAGGTCGGGATGCCGTTGGTCGAATAGGGCGTGCATTCGTCGAACTGCATGACGATGTCGGAATTCAGCACTTTCTGAATCTGCATCGACACTTCGGGCGACAGAAACAGCCGGTCGCCGTTGATCGGCGACGCGAACGTGACGCCTTCTTCGGTGATCTTGCGCAGTTCGCCGAGCGAAAATACCTGAAAGCCGCCAGAGTCAGTCAGAATGGGCCGGTTCCAGCCCATGAACTTGTGCAGGCCGCCGTGCGCGCCGATGACTTCCAGCCCCGGACGCAGCCAGAGGTGAAACGTGTTGCCGAGAATGATCTGCGCGCGAATCTCTTCGAGCTCGCGCGGCTGGATCGCCTTCACGGTGCCGTACGTGCCGACCGGCATGAAGATCGGCGTTTCCACGACGCCGTGGTTGAGCGTGAGACGGCCACGGCGCGCCTGGCCGTCGGTCGTCAGCAATTCGAACTTGAGCCCGTTCTCGGGCGGAGTGTGGGTTGCGGTCATGTGGGTTCCTGCCACTGGAAAACAGTCCAGCGCATCGGTTGAAGAAAGCTAGTCGCGGCGCGTCAGAAGCATCGCGTCGCCATAGCTGAAAAAGCGGTACCGCTGCTCGATCGCGTGACGATACGCCTCGCGGATCGTGTCCATCCCGGCGAATGCCGACACGAGCATCAGCAGCGTCGACTTCGGCAGATGGAAGTTCGTCACCAGCCGGTCGACGACGCGAAACGCGTAGCCCGGCGTGATGAAGATATCGGTTTCGGCCTGCGTCGCGGCGAGCGGATGGCCGGCGTCGGCTGCATCGCGCGCGGCGGCTTCGAGCGCGCGCATCGATGTGGTGCCGACCGCGATCACCTTGTTGCCGCGCGCTTTCACCGCCGCGATGCGATCGACCAGCGATTGCGGCAGCTCGTACCACTCGCTGTGCATCCTGTGCTCGGCGATGTTCTCGACGCGCACCGGCTGGAACGTGCCCGCGCCGACGTGCAACGTCAGGGTCGCGCGCTCGACGCCGCGCGCATCGAGTTCGGCGAACAGCGCGTCGTCGAAATGCAGGCCCGCAGTCGGCGCGGCCACCGCGCCGGGATTGGCCGCATAAACGGTCTGATAGCGCGTTTCGTCGTAGGCGTCGGCGTCGTGCTCGATATACGGCGGCAGCGGCAAGCGCCCGTATTGCTCGATGAGCGTCAGGCATTCGGCCGGAAAGTGCAGCGTGTAGAACGGCTCGACGCGCTCACCGACGGTCACGTCGAACGCATCCGCGAGCCGGATCGTGCTGCCTGCGGCCGGGCTCTTGCTCGCGCGGATCTGCGCGAGCGCCGTGGTCGCGCCGGTCAGGCGCTCGACCAGCACTTCGACGCGCCCGCCGCTGGCCTTCTGGCCAAGGAACCGCGCCTTGAGGACTTTGGTATCGTTGAACACCAGCAGATCGCCCGGTGCGATGAGCCCGGGCAGTTCGGCGAAGCGCCGGTCGACGAAGATGGCCGGCGTGGCGCGGTTGTCCACTTCGAGCAGACGGCTCGCGCTGCGCTCGGTGAGCGCGCTCTGCGCGATCAGCTCGGGCGGCAGATTAAAATCGAAATCGGAAAGCGTGAACATGGCGTGACTGAGTGACGCAACTTAGGCAGGAACGACACGAGAAACGCGCCGAACAAACCTCACATTGTACTTGCGAAGAGAGTCGATGCCCTTGTCCGACCGCCGCCCGGCTTCCCCGACCGATGCACTCCCGACCGCGGACGAAGCCGACGCCCCTGTCGCGCGCAAGCGGGCGAAGCCGGCCGAGAGCGCGGAGAAGAAAGTCAAACCGGTCGTGAAGACGGCCGACAAGCTCGCGAAGCTCGGCCTGAAGTCCGACATCGATCTCGTCCTGCACCTGCCGATGCGCTACGAGGACGAAACCTCGCTCACGCCCATCGGCGAGCTGATTCCGGGCGATATCGCGCAGACCGAAGGCGTCGTGTTCGACAACGAGATCGCCTATCGGCCGCGCCGCCAGTTGCTCGTGAAAATCCACGACGACGCCGGCGACGAACTCACGCTGCGCTTTCTCAACTTCTACGGCTCGCAGGTCAAGCAGATGGCCATCGGCGTGCGCCTGCGCGTGCGCGGCGACGTGCGCGGCGGCTTCTTCGGCCTGGAGATGGTGCATCCGGCGGTGCGTCCCGTCGATGACGGCGCGCCGCTGCCGCAGGCGCTCACGCCGGTTTACCCGTCGACGGCGGGCATTTCGCAGGCGTACTTGCGCAAGGCGATCGATTCGGCCATTTCGCGCGTGTCGCTGCCGGAACTGCTGCCTGAGCCGATCGCGCGCGCGCATCTCGCGCCACTGAACGTGCCCGGACTGCTCGACGCCGTGAAGACGCTGCATCATCCGCACGCGGATTCGGATGAAACCGCGCTCATCGACGGCACGCATCCGGCGTGGACGCGCATCAAGTTCGAGGAATTGCTCGCGCAGCAACTGTCGCTCAAGCGCGCGCACGAGGAACGGCGCACGCGCGCCGCGCCCGCGATGCCGCGCCGTTCGCCCGACGACGAAACATCGCTCGTCGGGCGGCTGTTGCGCGCGCTGCCGTTCGCGCTGACCGGCGCGCAGCAACGCGTGGTCGCGGAGATCGCGGGCGAACTCACGCTCGCGCATCCGATGCAGCGTCTTTTGCAAGGCGATGTCGGCAGCGGCAAGACGATCGTCGCGGCGTTGGCGGCGGCGCAGGCCATCGACGCGGGCTATCAGGCCGCGCTCATGGCGCCGACCGAAATCCTCGCGGAGCAGCACGCGCGCAAGCTGCGCGGCTGGCTGGAGCCGCTGGGCGTCACCGTCGCGTGGCTCGCGGGCAGCCTGAAAGCGAAGGAAAAGCGCGCCGCGACCGAGGCGGCGGCGCTCGGCACGGCGAAGCTCGTCATCGGCACGCACGCGATCATTCAGGATGCGGTCGAGTTCGCGCGCCTGGGGCTGGTGATCGTCGATGAACAACATCGCTTCGGCGTCGCGCAGCGGCTCGCGTTGCGCGCAAAGGCGCTGAACGCGGCGGACGGCGCGCGGGACTTCCAGCCGCATCAACTGATGATGTCCGCGACGCCGATCCCGCGCACGCTCGCGATGACCTACTACGCCGATCTCGATGTCTCGACCATCGACGAATTGCCGCCCGGCCGCACGCCGATTCTCACCAAAGTGGTGTCGGACGGGCGCCGCGACGAGATCATCGGCCGCGTGCGCGAGGCGGCGCTGACCGGACGGCAGGTGTACTGGGTCTGTCCGCTGATCGAGGAAAGCGAGACGCTGCAGCTTCAGACCGCCGTCGAGACGTATGAAACGCTCGTCGCCGCGTTGCCGGAGTTGCGCGTCGGACTGGTTCACGGACGGCTTGCGCCCGCCGAGAAGGCCGGCGTGATGGATGCGTTCTCGCGCAACGAAGTGCAACTGCTCGTCGCGACGACGGTGATCGAAGTCGGCGTGGACGTGCCGAACGCGTCGCTGATGGTGATCGAGCACGCGGAGCGTTTCGGGCTCGCGCAGTTGCATCAGTTGCGCGGGCGCGTGGGGCGGGGCAGCGCGGCGTCCGTGTGCGTGCTGATGTATGCGAACCCGCTGTCGCAGACGGCGCGCGCGCGTCTGCAGACGATGCGCGAAACCACCGATGGCTTCGAGATCGCGCGTCGCGACCTGGAGATTCGCGGTCCCGGCGAGTTTCTCGGCGCGCGTCAATCGGGCGAAGCGATGCTGCGTTTTGCGAGCCTCGAAAACGACGGCTGGCTGATCGAACCCGCACGCGAAGCCGCCGATCAGATGCTCAAGGGCTTCCCCGAAGCGGTTACGCGTCATCTCGCGCGCTGGCTCGGCGCGCGGGAGCACTATTTGAAGGCCTGACTGAACTCGCGCTGGCTGCGTCGGTCCCTATTTAGGCGGCGCGGACGGGTGAATCGGCAAAAGTTGTCGAACCGCTACCTGCAGGTGTATAACTCAAACCTATCGAATCAATGCAATTCATTGGCCGCCAATGACCCTTACTGAACTGAAGTACATCGTCGCGGTTGCGCGCGAGCGGCATTTCGGCCGCGCGGCCGAGGCGTGCTTCGTCAGCCAGCCGACGCTGTCGGTGGCGATCAAGAAGCTCGAAGACGAACTCAACGTGCAGATCTTCGAGCGCGGCACGAGCGAAGTCAGCGTGACGCCGATCGGTGAGCAGATCGTGACGCAGGCGCAGCGCGTGCTCGAACAGACGCTCGCCATCAAGGAGATTGCCAAGCAGGGCAAGGATCCGCTGGTCGGTCCGCTGCGTCTCGGCGTGATCTACACGATCGGGCCGTATCTGCTGCCGACTCTGGTCAAGCAGATGATCAAGGCGGTCCCGCAGATGCCGCTGATGCTCCAGGAGAACTACACGCTCAAGCTGATCGAGCTTCTGAAGCAGGGCGAAATCGATGTCGCCATCATGGCGCTGCCGTTCCCAGAAACCGGGCTGATGGTGCGCGCGCTCTATGACGAGCCGTTCGTCGTCGCGATGCCTTCGGGCCATGCGTGGGAAAACCGCGCGAAGATCGATCCCGACGATCTCAAGCAGGAAACCATGCTGTTGCTCGGCAGCGGCCATTGCTTCCGCGATCACGTGCTCGGCGTGTGCCCCGAACTCATGCGTTTCTCGCAGAACGCGGACGGCATCCAGAAGACCTTCGAAGGATCTTCGCTGGAGACGATCCGGCATATGGTCGCGAGCGGCGTCGGCATCACGGTGCTGCCGCGCATGTCGGTGAGCGAGGTGAGGCCGCATGCGGGCGGCATCGATTCCGGTCTGCTCAGCTACGTGCCGTTCGACGAGCCGGTGCCGGATCGGCGCGTCGTGCTGGCGTGGCGCAAGAGCTTCACGCGCATGCCGGCCATCGACGCCATCTGCGAAGCGATCGCCAATTGCGATCTGCCGGGCGTGAGAAAGCTGGACATGCCCGTCGCAGTGAACTGATCACGCTTTCTATCTTGCGAACGCCGCGCTCTGGCAACGGAGCGCGGCGTTTCTGTTTGTGGTGTCGCGCGCGGGCGAAACCAGCGCAAACCTTGACCTATCGCATATATAAATTTAATCGAATTATAAAAATCGATAGCCTAAGTTAGGATCCTTTTCACGGTCGACGCTTAGCCGACCACGACGAAGAGAGGATTCCATGAACTTCTTCCACCGCTGGACCAGCCTTCGCGACATGGCGGTTTGCCTTCTCGCCGATCTCGCTGGCGTGGCCTGAGCGCGCGCCCCACATCATCCAACGCAAACGCACAAGCAGGAGTATCACGATGACGACCCAACGACTCACGACCGCCGCAGGCGCACCCGTCGGCGACAACCAGAACGCGCAGACCGCGGGTCCGCGCGGCCCGGTCACGCTGCAGGATTTCTGGCTCGTCGAAAAGCTCGCGCATTTCGACCGCGAAGTGATTCCCGAGCGCCGCGTGCATGCGAAGGGCTCCGGCGCGTTCGGCACCTTCCGCGTGACGCACGATATCTCGCGCTATACGAAGGCGAAGCTGTTCGCCGACATCGGCAAGGAAACGCCGATCTTCATGCGCTTTTCGACGGTCGCAGGCGAGCGCGGCGCGGCCGATGCCGAGCGCGACGTGCGCGGCTTCTCGATCAAGTTCTACACGGAAGAAGGCAACTGGGATGTCGTCGGCAATAACACGCCGGTGTTCTTCATCCGCGACCCGCTGAAATTTCCCGACTTCATTCACACGCAAAAACGCGATCCGTACACGAACATGCGCAGCAACGTCGCGGCATGGGATTTCTGGTCGCGTCATCCGGAATCGCTGCATCAGGTGACGATACTGATGAGCGACCGCGGCATTCCGAAGAACTATCGGCAGATGCACGGCTTCGGCTCGCACACGTTCTCGTTCATCAACGAGGACAACGAGCGCTTCTACGTGAAGTTCCACTTCAAGTCACAGCAGCCGCTCGAGAACTACACGGATGCCGAAGCGGCCGCCGTGGTCGCGAACGATCGCGAAAGCGCGCAGCGCGATCTCGTCGGCAACATTGACGAGGGCAACTTTCCGCGCTGGAATTTCCGCATCCAGGTGATGACGGAAGAACAGGCCGCGCAGTCGAAGACGAATCCGTTCGACATCACGAAAGTGTGGCCGCACAAGGACTATCCGCTGATCGATGTCGGCGTGATCGAACTCAACCGCAACGCGCAGAACTATTTCGCGGACGTGGAGCAGGCCGCGTTCACGCCCGCGAACGTGGTGCCGGGCATCGGCTTCTCGCCGGACCGGCTGTTGCAGGGCCGCCTGTTCTCGTATGGCGACACGCAGCGTTATCGCCTGGGCATCAACCATCACCAGATTCCGGTGAATGCGCCGCGCGCGCCGGTCGCCAATTCGTTTCATCGCGATGGCGCGATGCGTACCGACGGCAATCTCGGCGGCCGCGTGAACTACGAGCCGAACCGCTACGGCGAATTCGCACAGGACGCCAGCGTGAACGAGCCGCCGCTCGCGGGCGGCACGGTGTACCGCTACGACCATCGCGAGGACGACGATTACTACAGCCAGCCGGCGGCGCTGTTCCGGCTCTTCGACGACGCGCAGCGCGAACGCTTCTTCGGCAACATCGCGCGGCACATCCACGGCGTGCCGAACGAGATCGTGGCGCGGCAGATCGGGCACTTCCGCCGCATCGATCCGGCTTATGCGCAGGGCGTGACCGACGCGCTCGCGAAGCTCGGCCAGATCGTCGACGAGAAAGACACGGCCGCCGTCTGAACACACGGGAGAAAACATCATGTCTCAAGCGCTGGATCACATCGCTCAGGCCGTCGGGCATATCGAGGCGACGAGCCGTCAGGCTTCGCGCGGGGTGCGCGTCGCGCTCGCATTCGGCATTGTCGCGGCGGGGTATGGGCTGGTCGTCGCGAGCGGGATCGTCGGCGCCTGAGCGCGGCATCAGGGCGCAGTGCAATGCGCTTTGAAGCCCCGTCGCGCAATGAGTCGTTCCCCGTTTCTACGGTAGACTGTCGGACGCTCGAAACGCCGCGCGGCAACACGAAGCGCGCGGCGTCCGCACCGTTCGAATCACTCTCTCACGGAGTCATCATGGCGAAGAAAGGCACTGCACCCGCCGTCAACATCGGCATCAGCGACAAGGACCGCAAGAAGATCGCCGAGGGGCTGTCCCGGCTGCTGGCCGATACCTACACGCTGTATCTGAAGACGCACAACTTTCACTGGAACGTCACGGGTCCGATGTTCAACACGCTGCACCTGATGTTCGAGACTCAGTACAACGAACTCGCGCTCGCCGTCGATTCGATCGCGGAACGTATCCGTGCGCTCGGCGTGCATGCGCCGGGCAGCTACAAGGAGTTCGCGAAGCTCTCGTCGATTCCCGAAGCGGACGGCGTGCCGGCTGCCGAAGAGATGATCCGCCAGCTGGTGGAAGGTCAGGAAGCCGTGGTGCGTACGGCGCGCGAGATTTTCCCGTCGACCGAAGCCGCCAACGACGAACCGACCGCCGACCTGCTCACGCAGCGCATGCAGACGCACGAGAAGACCGCGTGGATGCTGCGCGCGATGCTGGCCTGAGACGTTTCTGGTTTCGAAGCGAGCAAACCCCGCACTCGAGCGGGGTTTGTGCTTTTCAAGCTGTTCTAAAATAGCCGCATCGCGTTTCTCCGCAACGAACTCCGCCATGCTCGCCCGTCTTCCGCTCTACATGCGCCTCGTGCGCCTCGACAAGCCCATCGGCAGCCTGCTGCTGCTGTGGCCGACGCTCAACGCGCTGTGGATCGCGTCCGAAGGCCGTCCGTCGCCGATGCTGCTCGTCATCTTCACCATCGGCACGATCCTGATGCGCTCGGCGGGCTGCGCGATCAACGACTACGCCGACCGCGATTTCGACCGCCACGTGAAGCGCACCGCCGAGCGGCCGATCACGTCGGGCAAGATCAAGGCTTGGGAAGCGGTGGCGCTCGCGGCAGCGCTCGCGCTCGTCGCGTTTCTGCTGATCCTGCCGCTCAACACGCTCACGAAGGAGCTGTCGGTGTTCGCGCTGTTCGTCGCGGGCACATATCCGTTCACGAAGCGTTTCTTTGCGATTCCGCAGGCGTACCTCGGCATCGCGTTCGGCTTCGGCATTCCGATGGCCTTCGCCGCCGTGCAGAACCACGTGCCGATGATCGCGTGGATCATGCTCGCGGCGAACGTGTTCTGGTCGGTCGCATACGACACCGAATACGCGATGGTCGACCGCGACGACGACATCAAGATCGGCATTCGCACGTCCGCGCTCACGTTCGGCCGGTTCGACGTGCTCGCCGTCATGCTGTGCTATGCGGTGACGCTTGCGATTTACGTGGGCATCGGCATCGCGCTGGGTTATGGCTGGCTCTACTGGCTGGGCTGGCTCGCGGCGGCGGGCTGCGCGGTGTATCACTACGGATTGATCCGCAACCGCGAGCGGATGGCGTGCTTTGCCGCGTTCAAGCACAACAACTGGCTCGGAGGGATGCTGTTCGCGGGAATCGCGCTGCATTACGCGCTGGCGAGCTAACTCTTTTCGCGTGAATCGCGAGCTGCAACGTGTGCAATGCATGTTGCAGCAGGCGTGAAGACTGCTTTGTGTCAATATCCGAAACAGTCTAAGAACGACAAATTTCTTCGCATTACGGCTTCACGGCGATATCTTTTGATAAGTTCATAGTTTAAGCATTTAGCTAACTATGGAATGGCCGAAGCAAGCTGTTTCATACCGCCCGGCCATTCGTCATCAAACGCGCCGGCCCTTCTTTCAACATGCCTAACGAATGCCGCGGGTTTTGCTTCGCGGCGGCGTTCGTTCGCCTGTATCACTCAGAGTCTGTTAAACATGGGATCCCTTGCACGCTTCGATCTGGGCAGGCTGGTTGCCGGACATCAGGTCGCTTGTCTCGTCGAGACCGGCTACGGACGCGGTGATTCGTGCCGCGCCGCGTTGGCCGCCGGTTTCCGTAAAGCGCTGTCGTGCGAAATCTTCGAGCCGCTTTTCGCGGAGGTGAAGCAGAGCGAACAGCTCCATGTTGCGAACACGGACAGCCTTACATTCCTGCGTTCGCCGACGGTGCAAGGCGTGCTGGGCGAGCAACGCTGCCTCGTTTTTCTGGATGCACATTACCCCGGCGCGGACTATGGCGGCAAGAGCTACAAGAGTCAGGAGCATAGTGCGACGGAACGCCTGCCGCTGATCGCCGAGCTCGAAGCGCTGCGCGGCCGGGTGGATAACGCGCTCATCATTCTGGACGACGTGCGCATCTACCGGCGCGACTTCCAGACGAGCACGGGGACGCTGCCGGATTGGGCCGAGAATGGCTTCGATCAGGAAGCGACCTTCCTCGCGCTGCTCGCATCCTTCGACTCCACGCACGCGCTGCACTGGCACGGTGAAGATACCGGCTATGCGGTGCTTTGGCCGCGCGCCTGGGGCGACTACGGCCTCAAAAAATGGGTACTGCCCGGCGACCAGACCCAGCCTTTGGTGCTCGGGCTGGGCGTGCCGGGCACGACCTGCATATCGCTCAATCGACGTCTGCTCGACGCGCGCTTCAGCAATCGCTGGCTGGTGGGCAACGGGCTCGATATCGGCGGCGGCAACGACAGCATCGCGCTGTACCGCACGTTGTTCCCGCGCATCCAAGGCGTGACGGTCTATGAGTGGGCGCAGGGCGACGCGCAAATCCTCGACAACGTGCGTGACGACAGCTTCGATTTCGTCTACTCGGCGCACTGCCTCGAACACGTGATGGACCCGCGCGTCGCATTGCGCCACTGGCTGCGCGTGCTCAAGCCGGGCGGGCATCTCGTCATCACCGTGCCGGACGAGGACATGTACGAGCAGGGCGCGTGGCCATCGACGTTCAACGACGACCACAAACACACGTTCACGCTCTTCAAGCGCGAGAGCTGGTCGCCTGTCTCGATCAATGTGCTGGATCTGCTACGCGAATTCGAGCGTGAAGTGAGCGTGAAGAAGGTCGAATGCCTCGATCACAGCTTCCTGCACGGCATGGAACGCTACGATCAGACGCGCACCGCGTTTGCGGAGTGCGGCATCGAGTTCGTCGTGCAGAAGCTTTGAGCCAGGCGCGGCGGGCGTGCATGCACGTTCAAGCCCCGCCCAGTTCATCCCCCATCTCTTTCGCCCGCGCCTCTGCCGCCAGCGCGCCGCGCACGATCGCGTCCTTCACGCCCTGAGCGTCGAACGAGGCGAGCGCTGCCGCCGTCGTGCCGCCCTTCGAGGTCACGCGCTCGCGCAGCACGCTCGCCGGCTCGCCCGATTGCGCCGCCAGTTGCGCCGCGCCGGTGAAGGTGGCGACCGCGAGCGCGCGGCCCTGCTCCTCGTCCATGCCGAGCCGGCGCGCGGCTTCCTGCATCGCTTCGATGAAATAGAACACGTAGGCCGGGCCGCTGCCGGAAATCGCGGTGACGGCGTCGAGCTTCGCTTCGTCGTCGAACCACACGGCCGTGCCGACCGCTTCCAGCACTTGCGACGCAAGCGCCTTCGCCGCATCGCTCACGCCGGGCAACGCCGCGAGGCCCGTCACGCCCATGCCGATCAAGGCAGGCGTGTTCGGCATCGTGCGAACGATCTGCGTATAGCCGTTCAGCCAGCGCGACAGATCGCTCGCGCGAATGCCCGCCGCGATGCTGATGATCGTCTGCTTCGACAGATGCGGCGCGAGCGCTTCGGCCACGCCTTTGAGCACTTGCGGCTTCACGGCGAGCACGATCGCGTCGTAGCCCGCGAGCGTCGCGTCGACGGCCGCGCCAGTCGCGATGCCGAATTGCTTCGCGGTGCGCTCGCGCGCTTCGTCGTTGATGTCGACGGCGTAGATATCGGACGCCGGCGTGCCGCGCTTGACGAGACCGCCGATGAGCGCCGCGGCCATGTTGCCGCCGCCGATGAATGCAATTTTCATGATTGAAGGTGAGGTCAGGTGGTGTAAGTGCGCGTGCCGAAAATCGCGGTGCCGATACGCACCATCGTCGCGCCTTCGAGCACGGCGGCTTCGAGGTCGGCGGACATGCCCATCGAGAGCGTGTCGAGATCGAGGCCGTCGGCGCGCAGCGTATTCATCAGATCGCGCAGGCGGGCGTGCGGCGCGCGCTGCGCATCGAGTGTTTCGGCAGGCTCGGGTATCGCCATCAGGCCGCGCAGGCGTAGGCGGGGCAGGGCGGCCACGGCATGCGCAAGCGCGATGGCCTCATCCGGTTCGACGCCGCTCTTCGAGTCCTCGCCGCTCACGTTCACCTGAATGCAGACGTTGAGCGCGCTCGCGCCTTCGGGACGCTGCGCCGCAAGCCGCTCGGCGATCTTTAGCCGGTCGATGGAATGCACCCAGTCGAACTGCTCGGCGACGAGCTTCGTCTTGTTTGACTGCAGCGGCCCGATGAAATGCCATTCGATTTCAGCGCGCAGATCGGCGAGTTCGGCGATCTTCGCGATGCCTTCCTGCACGTAGTTCTCGCCGAACGCGCGCTGGCCGGCCTCGAAGGCGGCGCGCACGTCGTTCGCGGGAAAGGTCTTGGACACGGCGAGCAGCTTGACGCAAGCCGCATCGCGCGACGCGTCGTGCGCCGCCTTCGCGATGCGTTGCCGGACTTCTTCGAGATGTTGGGCGATGGACATGCTGGGCGTTCAGTTCGATCGAGCCACTCATTATACGAAGCGGCGTCAACCGTACAGGAGATGCTCCAGCAGTTGAATCCAGTGCGTGACGGGCGTCGACGTGCCGCTTTGCAGATGCGCGATGCAGCCGACATTCGCCGACACGATCAGCTGCGGCTCCAGCTTCTCCAGCCGGTCGAGCTTCTGGTTGCGCAGCGTGTACGAGAGCTTCGGCTGCAGGACCGAGTACGTGCCGGCCGATCCGCAACACAAGTGACTATCCACGGGCAGGCGCACTTCGAGCCCGAGCGCGGTCAGCAGATGCTCGACGCGTCCGCGAATCTGCTGCCCGTGCTGCAGGGTGCACGGCGGATGGAACGCGACCGTATGCACGCCGCGCCGGCGCGCGAGCGAGACGAGTTCTTCCTCGAACATCGGCAGGATTTCGGCGAGATCGCGCGTCAGTTCGACGATCTTCTGCGCCTTCGACGCATACGCCGGATCGTTGCGCAGCAAGTGCGCGTACTCCTTCACCGTCGCGCCGCAGCCCGATGCGTTCATCACGATAGCCTCGACGCCGCTTTCCACATACGGCCACCAGGCGTCGATGTTGTTGCGCACGTCGTCGAGCGCGTCTTCGTTGTAGCCGAGATGCAGGCGGATCGCGCCGCAGCAGCCCGCGCCCGGCGCCGTGACGATCTCGATGCCGAGCGCATCGAACACGCGCGCGGTCGCCGTGTTGACGTTGGGCATCATCGCGGGTTGCACGCAACCGGCGAGCATCAGCATCTTGCGTTCGTGTTTGTTCGTGGGCGCGACGAGGGGCCGCTCGGGCACGGGAATCTTCGCGCGCAGCTTGCGCGGCAGGATGCCGCGAAACTGCTGACCGAGCTTCATCGCGGGCGTGAAGAGCGTGCTGTTCGGCAGGAAGCTCGCGAGCAGACGCCGTTGCAGCCGATGACGCATCGGCCGCTCGACCTTCTCTTCGACGACCTTGCGCCCGATCTCGACGAGCCGTCCGTACTGCACGCCCGACGGGCAGGTGCTCTCGCAATTGCGGCACGTAAGGCAGCGGTCCAGATGCAGTTGCGTGCTGCGTGAGACCGGAGCGCCTTCGAACATCTGCTTCATCAGATAGATGCGTCCGCGCGGCCCGTCGAGTTCGTCGCCGAGTATCTGGTACGTCGGGCAGGTCGCCGTGCAGAAGCCGCAGTGCACGCACTTGCGCAGGATGGCGTCGGCTTCGTCGCCATCGGCCGTGCCGCGGATGAAATCGGCGAGATTGGTTTGCATCGAGGCGCCTAGAAGTCGGGATACAGACGAGCGCGATTGAAGATGCGCGCCGGATCGAATGCGGCTTTCAATCCACGATGAATCTTCATCAGCGGCGCGGGCAGCGGCGTGAAGACGCCCGCATTGCGATCGTAGGCGGACCCGGCGCGGAAGATCGTCGCGTGGCCGCCCGCCTGCTTCGCGCTGATACGGACGGTCTGCGGATCGGTGTCGGTGATCCACCAGCGCTGCGCGCCGCCCCATTCCATCAGTTGCGCGCCCGGCAGATGCAGCGGCTCCGCGATCGACGGCAACGCGAGCCGCCACAGCGCCGAGCGCGGTTCGATCACGGCGAAGAACGGGTCCGTCTGCTCGCGCATGCCGATCCAGAAACGGTCCGCTTCGACCGCATCGACGACTTCGCCGCCGAGCGTGTTGCGCGCCGTCTTGACGGCGGCTTCCGCGCCCGCGAGACGCAGCGCGAGCGTGCCGTCGCGCCACGCGCTGCCGCAGATCGGCAACGGATGGCCGCCCCATTCGTTGAGCTTGCGCACGCCGTCGGTGGCGTGCATGTCGAATTTCAGCGTGGCTTCGGCGACAGGGCGCGGCAGCACCTTGATCGACAGTTCGATAATCAGTCCGAGCGTGCCGAGCGATCCGGCGAGCAGGCGCGCGACGTCATAACCCGCCACGTTCTTCACCACCTGACCGCCGAAGTGCAGCACTTGCCCGTGCCCGTTCATGACGACCGCGCCGAGCACGAAATCGCGTGGCGCGCCGGTCCAGGCGCGGCGCGGGCCCGCGAGCCCGGCGGCGATGCAGCCGCCCAGCGTCGCGTTGCGCCCGAAGTGCGGCGGCTCGAACGGCAGCATCTGATTGTGCTCGCGCAGCGCCGCTTCGATCTCGGCGAGCGGCGTGCCGCTTCGCGCGGTGATGACGAGTTCCGCCGGATCGTAGGCGACGATGCCGCGATACGCGCGCGTGTCGAGGATCTCTCCCTGGAGCGTCTGGCCGTACCAGTCCTTCGTGCCGCCGCCGCGAATGCGCAGCAGCGCGCCGGTTTCGGTGGCCCGGGCGATCCTCTCCGACCAGCCGGCGACGATGTCGTCCTGTTCCATGGTGTCCCGCTTTATCGTCGAACTCGGAATTCGACTTCTGGTTTCGGCTTTCTTACGGCTGTCCGGTCGATTGTACCGGCCGCTTAACGCCGTAGCACTCGGAGAAACGTGGATAGCGGAACGCGCGCCGCGCCTCGCGGGATTTCAGAAGCGCGGCAATTCGGGGTGCGGCAGCAGCCCGCCCCGGATATGCATCTTGCCGTACTCGGCGCAGCGCGCGCGCGTCGGGATGCCCTTGTCGGGATTGAGCAGCCCCGGCGGATCGAACGCGCGCTTGACGGCGAAGAACGCGTCGCGCTCTTCCGGCGAAAATTGCACGCACATCGAATTGATTTTCTCGATGCCGACGCCGTGCTCGCCCGTCACCGTGCCGCCCAGCTCGACGCAACACTCCAGAATGTCGCAGCCGAAAGCCTCGGCGCGATGCCATTCGTCGAGATCGTTGCCGTTGAAAAGAATCAGCGGGTGCATGTTGCCGTCGCCGGCGTGGAACACGTTGATGCAGCGCAGCGCGTACTTTTTCTCCATCTCTTCGATCCGCTTGAGCAGCGGCCCGATCGCGCGGCGCGGCACGGTGCCGTCCATGCAGTAATAGTCAGGCGAGATGCGGCCAGCCGCCGGGAACGCGTTCTTGCGCCCGGACCAGAATTTCAGGCGCTCGGCTTCGGAACGCGAAATCTGGATGCGCGACGCGCCGTACTCGCGCAATACCGCCGTCATGCGGACGATTTCCTCGGCGACTTCGTCGTGCGTGCCGTCGGATTCGCACAGCAGGATCGCGGCGGCGTCGAGGTCGTAGCCCGCGTTGACGAATTCTTCGACCGCGCGCGTCGCGGGTTTGTCCATCATTTCGAGGCCGGCCGGGATGATGCCCGCCGCGATGATCGCCGCGACCGCGTTGCCGCCTTTCACGACATCGTCGAAGCTCGCCATGATGACTTGCGCCGTCTGCGGCTTCGGAATCAGCTTGACGGTGATCTCGGTGACGATCGCGAACATGCCTTCGCTGCCGATCAGCACTGCGAGCAGATCGAGGCCCGGCGCGTCGGGGCCGAGCGAGCCGAACTCGACGACATCGCCGTCCATCGTCACCGCGCGCACGCGCAGGACGTTGTGCACGGTGAGGCCGTATTTCAGGCAGTGCACGCCGCCGGAGTTCTCGGAGACATTGCCGCCGATGGTGCAGGCGATCTGCGACGACGGATCGGGCGCGTAGTACAAACCATAAGGCGCGGCCGCTTCGGAAATGGCCAGATTGCGCACGCCGGGCTGCACGGTCGCAGTGCGCGCGTAGGGATCGACTTCGACGATCTTGCGAAAACGCGCGAGCGACAACACGATGCCGTGGCGGATCGGCATTGCGCCGCCCGAGAGGCCGGTGCCCGCGCCGCGCGGCACGATCGGAATGGAAAGACGCGCGCAGATCTGCACGACGCGTTGCACCTGCGCCTCGGTTTCCGGCAGCGCGACCGCGAGCGGCAGGCGCCGGTATGCGGCGAGACCGTCGCATTCATACGGCGCGGTGTCTTCCTCGCGAAAGAGCAGGCAATGCGTTGGCAGCACGGCCATCAGCGCCTGCACGACTTCACGCTGTCGCGCGGCGAGCTGATCTTCGCTCAGCGCGGGCGCGTCCTCGTGCGGCAGGTTGGGCGACATCCGCTCGGACTTGAGCTCGTCGGGTGCGTTCACGTCTCCTCCCGTTTTGATCCTTTCGATGCCTGCGCGGTCAGTGCCGCGTGCTTATTCGTGCGTGCATGCGTGCATCTTGCGCGACTTCGTCAGCCTTCGAAAGCGAAGATTTTCCCCGGGTTCATCAGGTTCCTGGGATCGAGCGCCTGTTTGATGGCGCGCATCGTCGCGATGGCGTCCTCGCCGTGCTCCTCGATCATGAAGCCCATCTTGTGCAGCCCGACGCCGTGTTCGCCGGTGCAGGTGCCGCCCATTTTCAGGGCGCGTCCCACGATCAGCTTGTTGATGCGCTCGGCTTCTTTCAGTTCTTCGGGTTTGTTCGGATCGAGCAGCATCGCGACGTGGAAGTTGCCGTCGCCGACATGGCCGACGATCGGGCTCGGCAGATACGAGCCTTGCAAATCCTTTTCCGTTTCCTCGACGCATTCGGCGAGACGCGAAATCGGCACGCAGACGTCGGTGGTGACGGCGCGGCAGCCGGGCTTCAGTTGCAGCATCGCGAAATAGGCCGAGTGGCGGGCGTTCCACAGACGGCTGCGGTCTTCGGGGCGCGTCGCCCATTCGAAGTCCTCTCCCTTGTTCTCCGCGACGATCTCCTGCACGGTCTGCGCCTGTTCCTTGACGCCTGCTTCGGTGCCGTGGAATTCGAAGAACAGCATCGGCGACTCGCGCAGCGTCAGGTTCGAGTGACGGTTGATCGCGCGCACGGCGAGCTTGTCGACGAACTCGACGCGCGCGATCGGCACGCCCATCTGAATGGTCTCGATGACGGCGCGTACGGCATCGCCCATCGACGGGAACGCGCACACGGCGGCGGAAATCGCTTCGGGCTGCGGATAGAGGCGCACGGTGATTTCCGTGATGACGCCGAGCGTGCCTTCCGAGCCGACGAAAAGACGCGTGAGGTCATAGCCCGCCGACGATTTGCGGGCGCGCGTGCCGGTCTTGATGACGCGGCCATCGGCGAGCACGACGGTGAGCGCGAGGACGTTTTCGCGCATCGAACCGTAGCGCACGGCGTTGGTGCCGGAGGCGCGCGTCGCGGACATGCCGCCGATGCTGGCGTCCGCGCCGGGGTCGATCGGGAAGAACAGGCCGGTGTCCTTGAGCGCTTCGTTCAGTTGTTTGCGGGAGATGCCGGGTTGCACCGTGACCGTGAGATCCTCGGCGTTGATCGAGACAACCTGATTCATCTCGGACAGGTCGATGGAGACGCCGCCTTGCACCGCGAGCAGATGGCCTTCGAGCGAGGAGCCGTTGCCGTAGGGGATGATCGGGACGTCGTGCTCGGCGCAGAGTTTGACGATGGTTTGCACTTCGTCCGTGCTGCGCGCGAAGACGACGGCGTCGGGGAGTTGCGGGTCGAACGGGGACTCGTCGCGGCCGTGGTGTTCTCTTACGGCCTGCGCTGTCGAGACGCGGCCGGCGAATTTCTGCTTCAGGGCTTCGAGAAGCGTGGCGGGGAAGGGGCGCTTTTCGAGCGCGTGGTGTTCGGTGGGGTGATTCACGTGCGTGTCTCCGGGCGGTGCGGATTTGTGTTCTTGGCTTGCGCGCTTGGTATGCGCGTTGCGGGTTCGTTCTGCGGTTGGCGCGAAATACCGTACGGTGTTTGTCTCATTTTACGCCGTCGGTGGGAAGGCTGGCGGGGCGGGGTTTTGGGCGCGTTTTCGCCGCGTCGGCGTGCCTATAATGGGCCGGTTTTTTGTGCGCTTTTCAGGGAGTCAGTGATGGGTCACCGCTTGAGCAAGATCGCCACGCGTACCGGCGATGATGGGACCACGGGGCTGGGCGATGGCAGCCGCGTGTCGAAGGACGATGCGCGCATCACCGCGATCGGCGATGTGGATGAGTTGAATTCGTGTATCGGCGTTTTGTTGTGTGAGCCGATGCCTTCGGACGTCAGAGCGGCACTGACGCAGATTCAGAATGATTTGTTTGACCTCGGTGGGGAGTTGTCCATTCCGGGGCATTCGATGATTCAGGAATCGCATCTCGCGCGACTGGATGCCTGGCTGGAAGAGTACAACGCGACGTTGCCGCCGTTGAAGGAGTTTATTTTGCCGGGTGGGTCGAGGGCGGCGGCTCTCGCTCACGTTGCGCGGACGGTTTGTCGGAGAGCGGAGAGAGCGATTGTGACGTTGGGACGTGCAGAGACCAAGGGAATCAATGAGGCGCCGCGGCGGTATGTGAATCGGTTGTCGGATTTGATGTTTGTGTTGTCACGAGTATTGAATCGCGTTGACGGTGGCGTCGACGTTCTATGGGACTCGCCTAGAGGGTCGAATGCTTGACGGATTGCACTTCCTTCTCATGTCAGTGCCATCATGATGTCGGGGTAAGCGGTCGGCGTTTGATCCGACCGCTTACTGATTTTAATTGCCCCCGCCGCGTACTACTCGCCGTTGCTTGACGGCTTCCGCCAATCCCTCAAGCACCTTCACGCTCTCATCCCACCCAATACAAGCATCCGTAACGCTCTGCCCGTAGGTAAGCTCACATCCTTCCTTCAAATCCTGCCGCCCAGCAACAAGATGCGATTCAACCATCACTCCAACAATCCGCTCATCGCCGGCCGCGAGTTGCTTGCCAATATCTTCGCAGACAGGAATCTGATTCTCATGCTTCTTCGAGCTATTAGCATGACTCGCGTCAATCATTAAGCGCGCCGCCAGACCCGCCTTCCCAATATCACTACAAGCAGCATCGACACTCGCCGCATCATAATTAGGCGCCTTACCGCCGCGCAAAATGATGTGGCAATCCTCATTCCCTGCAGTCGAAACAATCGCCGAATGCCCGCCCTTGGTCACGGAGAGGAAATGGTGCGGCTGCGAAGCCGCCTTGATCGCATCGACAGCAATCTTCACATTGCCATCAGTGCCATTCTTGAACCCGACCGGGCACGACAACCCAGACGCCAGCTCGCGGTGAACTTGAGACTCCGTCGTTCGCGCCCCGATCGCTCCCCACGAAATCAGATCGGCGATGTACTGCGGGCTGATCATATCGAGATATTCGGTACCGGCAGGCAACCCGATCTCATTGATCCGCATCAGCAACTCACGCGCGGCCCGCAAGCCATCGTTGATCTTGAAGCTGTTATCCATATGCGGATCATTGATGAGCCCCTTCCAGCCAACTGTCGTGCGCGGCTTCTCGAAATACACCCGCATCACGATCTCGAGTTCACCAGCAAACCGCTTACGTTGCTCGATCAACCTCCCCGCGTACTCCATGGCAGCCTTCGGATCATGAATCGAGCAAGGCCCGATGATCACGATCAACCGGTCATCCATCCCATGAAGAATGCGATGCATCGACTGCCGCGCGTTGTAGATCAGCTCGGAAACCGGCTCGGCGCAAGGGAACTCGCGGATCAGATGCGCGGGCGGGGTCAGCTCTTTCAGCTCACGGATACGAACATCATCGGTATTGTGCGGGGGCATGTCGGTTCTCCAACGGCAACGTTCTAATCAAACTATGAGACGAAAAAAAACCGCCAGACTCGCTGGCGGTTTTTTCGGGAATTCGGTCTTTTCAACCTGTGTACGACTCACCCCTCTCGATCCGCCAGCGGCTTGAGATGCCAAAAGAAATAAAAATAAAACTTGGCGGACATGATGGATCGAAGGCGTGTCGAAAAAAGTTGTGACTGCTTTTATAACCGCAAACGTACGGCGCTGACAACCCCGCCACTACGAAAACGCGGACAATCCGCATCGGATCACGCGGCGACGCCGCAAACAAACGCATCCGATGCGGAAAACCCGCATAAAAAACTCACACCGTCCCGCCGACCGTCATCTTCTCGATGCGCAACGTCGGCTGACCGACGCCCACCGGCACGCTCTGGCCTTCCTTGCCGCACACGCCGACGCCGCTATCCAACGACATATCGTTGCCGATCATCGTCACATACTTGAGCGATTCCGGCCCGCTGCCGATCAGCGTCGCGCCCTTCACCGGATACGTGATCTTGCCGTTCTCGATCATGTACGCCTCGGACGCCGAGAACACGAACTTGCCGTTGGTGATGTCGACCTGACCGCCGCCGAAGTTCACCGCGTACAAGCCGTTCTTCACGGACGCGAGAATCTCCTGCGGGTCCTTGTCGCCGTTGAGCATGTAGGTGTTCGTCATGCGCGGCATCGGCAGCGCGGCGTAGGATTCGCGGCGCGCGTTGCCCGTCACCGGCATCTTCATCAGGCGCGCGTTGAGCGAATCCTGAATGTAGCCCTTGAGAATGCCGTCCTCGATCAGCGTGGTGCACTGCGTCGGATTGCCCTCGTCGTCGATGTTCAGCGACCCGCGCCGGTTCGGCAGCGTGCCGTCGTCGACCACGGTGACGCCCTTGGCCGCCACCTGTTCGCCGATCATCCCCGCGAACGCCGACGATCCCTTGCGGTTGAAATCGCCCTCCAGGCCGTGTCCGACCGCCTCGTGCAGCAGCACGCCCGGCCAGCCCGGCCCGAGCACGACAGTCATGGCGCCAGCCGGAGCCGGGCGCGCTTCGAGATTGACGAGCGCGGCGTGCACGGCATCGTTGACGTACTTTTGCAGGATCGCGTCGGTGAAATAGGCGTAGTCGAAGCGTCCGCCGCCGCCGCCCGTGCCGATCTCGCGCCGGCCGTTCTGCTCGGCGATCACCGTCACGGAGACGCGCACGAGCGGACGCACGTCCGCCGCGAGCGCGCCGTCGCTGCGCGCGACGAGCACGACATCGTATTCGCCGGCCATGCCCGCCATGACTTGCGTGATGCGCGGATCCTTGGCCCGCGCCATTTGCTCGACGCGTTCCAGCAACTTCACCTTGGCCGTGGCGTCGAGGGAATGCAACGGATCGGCGGCGAGATACAGATCGCGCCCCGACACGCCCGTGAGCGTGCTCGCCGGCTTGACCTTGTGCTTGCCGCCGCCTGCCTTGGCGATCGCGCGCGTCGCGATCGCGGCCTGGCGGATCGATTCGGGCGACAGGTCGTCCGAATAGGCGAACGCCGTGCGCTCGCCGGACACGGCGCGCACGCCGACACCCTGATCGATGCTGAAGCTGCCCGATTTGACGATGCCTTCTTCGAGACTCCACGCTTCGCTGCGCGTGGACTGGAAATAGAGGTCCGCGTAATCCACGCGATGCGTGAAGATTTCCGCGAGGGTGCGGGTGATCAGCCCTTCGTCGAGGCCGTAGGGCGTGAGCAAAACGTCCTTCGCCGTTACCAGATTCCGAATGCCGGGTTCGATGATGTTCATGCGGTGCCTATTGCGTGTTCGTGACGAGTCGATGATATTTCAGACGAATTGCAGACTATTCTACGGTCTGATCCAGTCGAATCATGTGCGGGGAGAAACCCGCGTCTTCAAGTCATCATTGGGTTGAGCGCGCGATCACCCGATCACGCGATGTCGATAGGCCGGCAAACTCTGTCGCACGGCCGCGATGCGTTGCAGATCGATGCCGCCCGCCGCCACGCCCATGCCTTCCTCCCTGACGGCGACGATCTCGCCCCACGGATCGATCAGCATGCTGTGGCCCCACGTGCGGCGGCCATTTTCGTGCTTGCCGCCTTGCGCCGCGGCCAGCACATAACACTGATTCTCGACCGCGCGCGCCTTCAGCAAGGTCTCCCAGTGCGCGTTGCCGGTCGTGTAAGTGAACGCGGAAGGCACGACCAACAGCGCGCAATCGCCGAGCTTGCGATACAGCTCGGGGAACCGCAGGTCGTAGCACACCGACAATCCCACGCGCCCGAATGGCGCCTCGAACGTCCGCACTTCGCTGCCGGGGCAGATGGTGCGCGCTTCGTCGAACGATTCCTCGCCTTTTTCGAAATTGAACAGATGAATCTTGTCGTAGCGCGCGACCTGCTTGCCGGCGGGATCGAAGACGAGGGTCGTGTTGAGCACGCGGTCCGGTTCCGTCGATTGCAACGGCAGCGTTCCGCCGATGACCCACACGCGATGCTCGCGCGCCGCGTCGGAGAGAAACTGCTGGATCGGGCCTGCGCCGGGCGTTTCGCGGATCGCGAGCTTGTCGGTGTCCTTGAAGCCCATGTAACAGAAATACTCGGGCAGGAGCACCAGTTGCGCGCCGCCGCGAGCGGCCTCCGCGATCAGGCGTCCGGCGTCGGCCAGATTGCGCTCGAGGTCCGGCGTGCTGACCATCTGGAGCGCGGCGACCTGAAACGGCGCCGCGCTATCGCTTGATCTTTCGCTCATGTCTCTATGCGCCGATTAAAAAATAGGGGACGAAAACGGCGTCGCCGAGGCTCGCGCGAACGTCCGTTTTCAGCGGGCAGCGGACGGAACCACGGCGGCGGCGGGTGTTTCGATCTTACCCTGATCGCCTTTGAGACGCTGGATGACGGGTTTGCTCCACGAACCGGTGATCGAATAGTCGAGCGCGAACGCTTTCTGGATCGATGCCGACAGCGCGATGTCCGCCGCGAGCACGCCGAGACCGAGCAGCGGATTGATGACCGCCGCGCCGATCGCAGCCGCGCCCGCGCCGACGGTCGGAATCACCTTCACGTGCAGATCCTGCGTCTGCTTCGGCATATCGACGAGGCCCTGCATCTGCACGCGCGCGGGCGACGTCACCATCAGGAAGTCGTCCGTGCGGCTGATGCCGTCGACGATCTTCGCGTTGCCCGTGATCTTCTCGAACGGCAGACCCTTGCCGACGACATCCTCGAAATGCAGCGTCAGCAGGTTCGCGAGGCTGCGCAGGCTGAAGATGCCGATCCACTTCGCCGCGCCCGGCGCGCGCAGAATCTGTCCGTGCCGCAGATCGACCGCGACGTTGCCATCGAGCGTGTTCAGATCGAGCGTGGTCGGGCCGCCGTTCCAGCCCGCGTGGCCCGAGATCGTGCCGTTGCCCGAATTGACGACATGCGGCGCGCCGAACCGGTCGATCAACTGGCCGCCGTTCTTCACGTCGAGCTTGAAATCGATCGATGTACGGCGTGGGACGCTGTCGTCCGCGTCGTTGCGCGTCGAAGCCGTGATGACGCCGCCCGGCAGCGTGCGCCAGGTCGCGTTCGCGGTCAGGGTGGCGTCGGGATTCGCGAGTTCGAGCTTGTCGAGCGTCCAGATGGGCTCGTCGGCGATCACCTCGTTGTGCGCGTCGACTTCGAGCCGCCCGAGGCTGCGACCGCGGAACACGAGCTCATTCACGATGAGATCGATCGTCGGCATGTTGCGCGGCGGCTTGCGGATTGCCTTGTCGACGGAATCGCCTCCGGTCTTCTCCGGAATCACGAGCTTGGCAAAGCGCGCCTGCAATGCGCCCGGGCTGTCCTTCGTCGCGCCCGGCGTCCACGCGACATCGCCCGCTAATTGATCCGACGCGATGTTCGCCTGCCACTTGCGATCAGACTCGCTCGCGTCGATGGCGACGTTCTCCCAGCGCCGGTCGAGCAGCTTGAGCGTCGTGAAGTGGATGGCGGCGCGCGTCGGGATGAACTGCCTGACGTTCTCGCTCATCGGCGGGCGCGGCGCGTTCGCGGCCGCCGCCGGCTCGGGCGCTGCGCCGGTGATCTCGGCGAAGGTCTTGCGCCATGCATCGGCGTCCAGCTCGTTCAGATCGGCGCTTGCGCTCACGCCTTCGGCCGGCGGGTTCGCGGGCGTGTTCACGCCGATCGCGCCGCGCACGACCTTCAGACGCGCGCGCATGTTCATCGGCTCGGCGGGGTTCTGCGGATCGATCTTCACCTGCGCCTGGCCGATCTGCTGAAACACGTAATGCGCGGCCACCGGCCCGACGCTCAGCCGCGCGTCATGCAGATCGGACGGGCCGCCCGTCGCGGGCTGGAAGGTAAACGAGAACGGCATCGGGGTGCCGCGCGCCTTGCCGAACGGCGCGGGCAGATCGATGCCCAGACCCGTCAGGTCCGAACTCGCCTGCACGTTGGGCAGCGCGTTCCTCACGCCGCGCACGTGCAACTCGTAGGGCGCGGTGCCGTCGATGTGCTTCATGAATGCGGCGACCTGCGGCGTGATGCGCCGGTTGAGCCGCTCGGCGGCATCCGCGCCGATGCGCCCGTCGACGTCGATCGCATAGCTGCCGTCCGGCTGCACGCCGCCTTTCGCGCGCACGTCGCCGCCGAGCAGTTGCGCGGTGAGGCCGTTCAGCGTGACGGTCTTCGCGGCGAAGTCGGCGCGGCCGCGCAGATGCGTGAGCGGCGGCAGCGTGCCGTAGGTGACTTGGTTGTCGGCGAAGGTGAGCGAGCCCTTGTACTCGGGCTTGATCGGCGGCAGCGGCGGTGGCGGACGGAAGCGCGGAATGCCGAGCGTGAGCGCGAGCGAGGCGTCGCCTTTCGCGTCGATCTTGCGCGTCGCGTGCTTCGCCATCAGGCCGAGCGAACTGTCGTCGACGTATTGCAGCATGTCGGCGAGCGGGCCGCGCGCGCGGCCGTCGATCCACAGCTTGGTCTCGCGATTGCCCGTATCGTCGATCCGCCCGACGACCTTCGAGACTTTCACGCCGCGATAGTGTCCCTTGTCGATGTCGAAGCCGAGCTTGTTCTGCGCGAGCGTGAACACGCCGTCGATGCCCTCGAACGCCGGCCAGAAATTCGGCAGACCGTTGGCCATCTTGCGCGGCGGGAACGGCGTCGGGTCGAACTTGCCGCCCGTGAACGGCGCGTTGATGCGGAAGATGCCCGCGTCCGGAAACTTCGCGTACGGAAAGCGCGTGAGATCGCCGTGTACTTCGAGCGTTCCGTTCTTCGCGACGCCCGCCTGCAACGCGTGGCCGAGATAGACGCGCACGCGCTCGTTCAGGCTCGTCGGCAGATAGCGCACGAGACTCGTCACCTTCAGATGCGCGACCTTCGCCTTCAGGTCGAGGTTGCCGCGCCCGTGGCCCTGGTTCCAGTACGAGGCGGTGACTTCGCCTTCGGCGTCCGCGTTCTTCACGCGCAGCGTGTCCAGATGGATCGTGAACGCGCGGCGCAATTCGCCCGGTGCGATTGTCTCGGCGACGGTCCAGCGCGCGTTGCCATGCAAGGAATCGAAGGTGAGGCGCGGATCGTCGAACGCGCCGGGAATGATGACCGCGGCGTTCTTCGTGTCGATCGTGATCCTGCCTTCCTTCTCGTTGGCGTCGACGCTGCCCCACAGATTCTCGACGCCCGGAATGCCCGCGCGCGGATGGTTGTTGATCGTGAGTCCGGGCGGCGGCTCCTGCGCCTGCACGCTCAGGCCTTCGAGCTCGCCCTTGAACGCGTAATGCAGCAGCGCCGCGTCGCCTTTCTGGCGCTGCTGATGCGCTTCGTCCTCGGTCTTCGGCGCGGCGCGTTCGGTGTAGATCGTGTAATGCGAAACCTGGCCGCGCGGATTGAAGCGCAGCAGTTCGTTGAGGATCTTCGAGGGCACCGGCAGCGCGCGCACGAATTCGGCGAGGATGCCGATATCGACGGTATCGCCCGTCAGCCGCAGCAATTGGCCCTTGCCGACGCTCGGCGGACGAAACGTCGCCGTCAACTCGCGCGAGACCAGAAGGCGCGCGACGGGCGTGCCGTCCGCGAGCGTCGGCTGGCCGAGTTCGGCCTGCAGGTCGCGCAGGTCGAGCGTGTACTCGGTGTCGTTCTTGGCGAGGCTCCAGCCGAAGCGCGTGATCGGCAGATCGAGGCGCGGCTGCGTCGCACGCACGCGCAACGCGATGTTCGCGCCGGTCAGCGCGCCGCTCGCGTTCTGCAACTGGCCGCCCGCGAAGTTAAGCCAGATTTCGTTGTTGACGCGGCCGCTGTACATCTGAAAAGGCATCTTCACGTAGCGCGCGAGCGTCGGCAGATCGACCGGGCCGGTCGACACATAGAGGCGGCCGCTCCAGTTCGCGGGCGCGCCCATCGCGGAAAACGGCTGGTGACGGAAGTCCGCGCGCAGGTCGAGCGGGCCGTGCAGCACCTCGCCGTCGGCGGGCGCCTTGAGCGCGAGCCGATGACGCGTGCCGTCGTTGATGATCGCCAGATGCAGCCGCTTGAACGCGATCTCGGGCGCGGTGCGTTGCGCATCGCGCCAGCGCAGCGTGCCGTCGCGCAGAAGAATGTGGTCCTGACCGAGCAGCCAGGTCGTGAACGCGTTCGAGCCGGTGCGCTGCGCGGGAATCGGCACGCCCGCGACGGACAGCGTGCCGTCGGCGTTGCGCGCGATGATCACGTCGGGCCCGTCGACGGTCAGGTCCGCGAGCTTGGGCCGCAGATGCAGGAGCGACGCCCACGCGATGCTCGCGCTCGCGTGCGGCACGGCGAGACCGGGCGAGCCATCGGTCGCGTCGATGCGCAGATTGTCGATATCGAGTGTCGGTGAAAGCCCGGACCATCGCGCGGAAATCCTGCCGATATGCAACTGCGCGTGAATCTTCGAAGAGACCAGCTGCTCGATGCGCGGCCGGAACGAATCGACCTGCGGCATGACGAGATAGCGCAGGCCGACGTAAATGCCCGCCACCGCGAAATACGCGATGGCCGCAATGACCAGAATGATTTTGAAGACGCGTGAAAGCACGCGCTCGGCGTTGCCGCTGGGCTTGGCTTGTCCAACTTCGTTCGGGTCGACGGATGGTCTGCTGTCGGACATGCTGCTGCTGTCGGGCGATATGGTAGTTTTGCGTGTTTGACGCTGAAATGTAACACGGGCATGGCGGCCACGGCCGCTGCCTGTGCACGCGTGGATGCTCGCAAAGCCGCGCCCGGCAAGACTCGCGGCGCGGTAGATGAAGCGCGATGTCTTATCAAGCAAGCAATGAGCGAACCCAACCTTTCATGACCGACGCAACCCTTCTCAGTTCCGACTATTCCAACTATGCGGCGCGCGCGTATGCAGCGCGTCCCGAACTGGCGTCGAACGTCGCGCAGTGGGCACGGACGCGCATCACGCGCGAGTGGATCGAAGCGCGGCTCGACGCGCACTGCGCGCCGTGCAGCGAAAACGGCGCGCTCAACGAGGCCGCGCTCAAGACCGCGCTGCGGCGGCTGCGAACGGACGTGTTCTGCACGGTGATGGAGCGCGATCTC
Source organism: Caballeronia sp. NK8 (assembly GCF_018408855.1). Taxonomy (GTDB): domain Bacteria; phylum Pseudomonadota; class Gammaproteobacteria; order Burkholderiales; family Burkholderiaceae; genus Caballeronia. The sequence continues at coordinate 393,434 of NZ_AP024322.1, forward strand.
GCGGGCGCGGCGGACGTCGCCGAAGTCACCGGCGCAATGACCGACCTCGCCGAAGTCACCGTGCAGCGGGCGCTCGCGGTGCTGTCGGCGGATCTGGAAGCGCTCTTCGGCGAGCCGCGCGGACCGGACGGCGAGCGGCTGACGCTCGGCGTCGTCGGCATGGGAAAGCTGGGCGGGCGGGAGCTGAACGCATCGTCGGACATCGATCTGATCTTCGTCTACGAGGAAGACGGCGAAACCGCGGGCGGCACGCGCTCCGCGCTCGCGACGCAGGAATTCTTCACACGGCTCGGCAAGCGGCTGATCGGCGCGCTCGCGGAAATCACGGAAGACGGTTATGTGTTTCGCGTCGACATGCGGTTGCGGCCGAACGGCGATTCCGGTCCGCTCGTATGCAGCCTCGGCATGCTCGAAGAGTATTTCTACGTGCAGGGCCGCGAATGGGAACGCTACGCGTGGATCAAGGGCCGGCTCGTCTCCGAGACGCAGAGCGATTCCGCGAAGCGCCTCGCGAAGCAGCTCGAAGCGATCGCGACGCCGTTCATCTACCGGCGCTATCTCGACTACGGCGTGATCGCCGCGATCCGTTCGCTGCATCAGCAGATTCGCCAGGAAGCGCGGCGGCGCGCGTCGATGCGTCCCGACAAGGCCGATGACGTCAAGCTCGGACGCGGCGGCATCCGCGAGATCGAGTTCAGCGCGCAGGTGTTTCAGTTGATTCGCGGCGGTCAGGCGGCGGATTTCCGCATTCGTCCGACGCTTGCCGTCCTTGAACGCGCCGCCGCGCACGGCCTGCTCGCGCCCAGCGTGTGCAGCGCGCTCTCCGATGCGTATCTGTTCCTGCGCACGGTGGAACATCGCCTGCAATACCGCAACGACGCGCAGACGCACGCGATGCCCGTCGCCGACGACGAACGCGTGTTGCTCGCGAACTCGCTCGGGTTCGCGGACTACGCCGCGCTGATGGACACGCTCGACGCGCATCGCGAACTCGTCGAGCAGCAGTTCGACGCGATCTTCGCCGACAAGGTCAGCGGGCAGGGCGGCTGCGGCGTCGCGGAGGATTCGGCGGCGACGTGGATCTGGAGCAGCGCGCTCGCCGACGATTCCGCGCAGGAAGAACTCGCCGCGCGTCTCATGGAACTCGGCTTCGCGGACCCCGCGCCCGTGCTCTCGCGTCTGACGGGCGTGTGGAATTCGGCGCGTTATGGCGGCTTGCCGTCGCAGAGCCGCGAGCGCTTCGACATCGTCGCGCAGCGCGCGCTCGAAGCCGTGCAGTCGATCGACGCGGCGCGGCGCGGCGACACCATCGTGCGGCTATTCGATCTGCTCGAAGCTACGGCCAAGCGCGGCGCGTATCTCGCGCTGCTGACGGAATATCCGAAGGCGCTGGAGCGCGTGTTGTCGGTGCTGTCGGGTTCGCGCTGGGCGGCGGGCTATCTCATTCGCCATCCGCAATTGCTCGACGAATTGCTCGACGACGAAGCCATCGCGAGCCCGTTCGACTGGGCCGCATTCAAGCATTCGCTGACCGCGCGGCTCGACGCCGCCGAGGACGCGGAACATCAGATGGATCTGCTGCGTCACGCGCATCAGGCTGAAGTGTTCCGCATTCTCCTGATCGATCTCGCCGGGCATTTGACGGTCGAGCACGTGAGCGACCGCCTGTCCGAACTCGCCGACGCCGTTCTCGACGTGACGGTGCAAACGGTCTGGAAGCAGTTCCCGAAGCGGCATCGGGAGACGCCGCGCTTCTCGGTCATCGCGTACGGCAAGCTCGGCGGGAAGGAACTGGGCTATGCGTCGGACCTCGATCTCATCTTCCTCTACGACGATGCCGACGACGCCGCCTCGGACATCTACGCGATGTTCACGCGCCGCCTCATCACCTGGCTCACGGCGGCAACCGGCGCGGGCACACTGTTCGATGTCGATTTGCGCTTGCGGCCCAACGGCGAATCGGGCCTGCTGGTAACCGACCTCGCATCGTTTCGCCGCTATCAGATTCGCGAGGGCGACGCGGCGAACACCGCGTGGGTCTGGGAGCATCAGGCGCTTTCACGCGCACGCTACAGCGCGGGCGATGCCGAAATCGGCGCGGAGTTCGAGCGGATTCGCGCGGACGTGCTCGTGATGGAGCGCGACGCCGCCGCGCTCGCGCGCGAGATCGTGTCGATGCGCCAGCGGGTCGCCGACGGGCATCCGAATCGCAGCGCCCTGTTCGATCTGAAGCATGATCGCGGCGGCATGGTCGATATCGAGTTCATCGTGCAGTACTGGGTGCTCTTGCACACGCGCGAGCATCGCGAGTTTCTGCGCAACGCGGGCAATATCACGCTGCTCAAGCTCGCAGCGAAGAGCGGATTGATCGCCGAAGACGAAGCCGATGTGATCGGCGCGGCGTACAGGCATTACCGCAAGCTCCAGCACACGCTGCGGCTCGACGGCATGGAAAAGGCGCGCGTCGATCCGGCCGAGGTTCAGGCCGAACGCGACGCGGTGACGGGGTTGTGGGAACGCGTGTTCGAGGTGGCGGCTGACTGAGCCGGAGTTCACGCCGCCAGCATTTCCTTCGCGTGCCTGCGCGTGGTCGCGGTGATCTCCAGCCCGCCCAGCATGCGCGCGACTTCCTCGACACGCTTGCCCTTGTCGAGCGGCGTCACCGTGCTGACGGTGCCGCCGGCGTCGTCGGAGAACTTCGCGACCTGGAAATGCTGATCGCCACGCGCGGCCACTTGCGGCAGGTGCGTGACGCACAGCACCTGACGGTCGCGTCCGAGCTGGTGCAAGAGACGCCCGACCACTTCCGCCACACCGCCGCCGATGCCCGTGTCCACTTCGTCGAAGATGAGCGTGGGCGTCGGGCTCGCGGTGCTCGCGATCACCGCGAGCGCGAGGCTGATGCGCGCGAGTTCGCCGCCTGAAGCGACTTTCGCGAGCGGCCTCAATGCGACCCCCGCGTGACCGGCGACGCGGAATTCGATCTGCTCCAGCCCGTTCGCGCCGCCTTCGGCGAGCGGCACGAGCGCGACCTCGAAGCTGCCGCCCGCCATCGACAGTTCCTGCATGCCTTCGGTGACGGCCTTCGACAGATTTTTCGCCGCCTTCGCGCGCGCTTTCGACAGCACCTTGGCCTGCGCGAGATAGTCGCTCTTCGCCTTGTCGGCGGCGGCGTTGAGCGCGTCGAGATCGGCAGCGGCGTCGAGGTCGGCGAGTTGACGGCGGCGCGCGTCGTGTTCTTCCGGCAGCGTCTCGGGCTGCAGGCGGAACTTGCGCGCCGTCGAGTGCAACTGGTCCATGCGCCTTTCGACTTGCGCGAGGCGGTCGGGATCGAGCTCCAGCCGCTGCGCGTAATGCGACAGCGAGTACGACGCCTCCTGCAACTGGATCTCCGCCGGTTCGAGCGAGGCGAGCACGTCGTTCAGGTCGGGATCGATATCGGCGAGGCCGCGCACCTTCGAGATGATCGCGCCGAGCTGAGAGATCATCGCTTCGTCGGATTCGGAGAGCGCGCCGAGCGCGCCTTGAACGCCGTCGATGAGACTCGCCGAATGCGACAGCCGATGATGCTCCGCGCTCACTTCCTCCCATTCACCGGGCTGCGGCGCGAGCTTGTCGAACTCGCTCAACTGCCACGCGAGACGCTCGCGCTCCAGTTGCAGTTCGCGGTCGCGGCTTTGCGCGGTTTCGACGGCCTGCTGTGCCTCGCGCATGGCGCGCCACGCGCGATTCACCGCGCCGGCGGTATCGATCAATTGCGCGTGGGTGTCGAAGAGTTCGCGCTGCGCGTCGGGCCGCATCAGCAATTGATGCGCGTGCTGACCGTGAATATCGACGAGCATTTCGCCCACTTCGCGCAGTTGCGCGAGCGTCGCGGGCGTGCCGTTGATGAACGCGCGCGAGCGTCCGCCCGAATCGATCACACGGCGCAGCATGACCGAGTCGCTGTCCTGCGACAGCGCGTGCTCGTCCAGCCAGCGCGTGACCTGCGGATGCGTGCCGAATTCCGCGGTGATGTCGGCGCGCGCCTGACCGGTTCGCACGACGCTCGCGTCGCCGCGCGCGCCTAGCGTGAGCGCAAGGGCGTCGATCAGGATCGACTTGCCCGCGCCGGTTTCACCCGAAAAGACCGTGAAGCCTGGATCGAAATCGATATCCAGTGTGGCGACGATGACGAAATCTCGAATGGAAAGATGACGGAGCATGGACGCTTCGGAAAGGGGATTCGGAATTCGGGATGCGGGTGGGTCAGAGCGCCGAAGAATCCTGCGACGGATGCTCGTTCCAGTGCAGCTTCTTGCGCAACGTCGCGTAGGTGCTGTAGCCGACCGGATGCAGCACCGGCACCGTATGCTTCGAGCGCCGCACTTCGATCACGTCGTTCAGTTCGACGGCGGTGAACGACTGCATGTCGAAGTTCACGTTGACGTCGCGCCCGCCGATGATCTGGATGGTCACCTTGGAATCGTCGGGCAGCACGATCGGACGATTCGACAGCGAATGCGGCGCGATCGGCACGAGCACGAAGCCCTGCAACTGCGGATGGAGAATCGGCCCCGCCGAGGACAGCGCGTAGGCGGTCGAGCCGGTGGGCGTCGCGACGATCAGGCCGTCCGAGCGCTGGTTGTACATGAAGTGGCCATCCACCGAGACGCGCAGTTCAGCCATGCCGGAGAAGCCGCTGCGATTCACCACGACGTCGTTGAACGCGAGCGCGTGGTAGATCGGCTTGTCGTCGCGCATGATGCGGGCTTCGAGCAGGCTGCGCTCCTCGCGCTCGAACTGGCCGGCGAGCATCTGCGGCACCAGTTCGCGGACCGCCTTGAGCGGGATGTCGGTGATGAAGCCGAGCCGCCCGTGATTCACGCCGATGAGCGGCGTCTTGTACGGCGCGAGCTGGCGGCCGATGCCGAGCATGGTGCCGTCGCCGCCGAGCACGATCGCGACGTCCGCGCGCGCGCCCATCTCGGCGATGGACAACGCCGGGAACTCCGTCACGCCGACGTCCTTCGCCGTGCCCGCCTCGAACACGACCTCGAAGCCTTGCTGCGCCAGGTGATCGGCGAGCGATCTCAGCGGCGCCTCGATGCCTGGCGTGTTGGTGCGCCCCACGAGGGCGACGGTCTTGAATTGGCCAATTTCCATGCCGGCATTACACCATAGTCAGAGAGCGAAAAGAACCGTGCGCGACCGCGCCCGGGCGCGCTTTCGCCGTACCGCGCAGCGTCGCGCGGGCACGCGCGTTGTTTCTCGCTAGAATGGAGCGGACGTTGAACGTAGCACTCGCGGCGCGGCACGCCGCCCCTCGACTCGTTGAGCTAAAATTTCCCCATGCTAGACCCACGTGCACAAACCCTCCTCAAGACGTTGATCGAGCGCTACATCGCCGAAGGTCAGCCGGTCGGTTCGCGCACGTTATCACGCCATTCCGGTCTCGAACTGAGCCCCGCGACGATCCGCAATGTCATGTCGGATCTCGAGGAGCTCGGTCTCGTCTCGAGCCCGCATACGTCGGCGGGGCGGATTCCCACGCCGCGCGGCTACCGGCTCTTCGTCGACACGATGCTGACTGTAGAAGCGCCCGAAGACGAAGCGATGACCACCGCGGTCAAGACCCGCCTGCAAGGCGAGGAACCGCAGAAGATCGTCGCGGCGGCGGCGAGCGTGCTGTCCAATCTGTCGTCGTTCGCGGGCGTCGTGCTCACGCCGCGCCGCAGTCACATGTTCAAGCAGATCGAGTTCATGCGGCTGTCGGACAAGCGCATCCTGCTTATCATCGTGACGCCGGAAGGCGACGTACAGAACCGCATGATGGCGACGCAGCGCGACTACTCGCCCTCGCAGCTCGTCGAAGCCTCCAATTACATCAACGCGCACTTCGCGGGCCTGTCTTTCGACGAAGTGCGCCGGCGCCTGCGCGAGGAAATCGACCAGTTGCGCGGCGACATGACCACGCTCATGCAGGCGGCCGTGGTCGCGAGCACGGCCGAGACGGACCCCACGGACACCGTGCTCATTTCCGGCGAGCGCAATCTGCTCGAAGTGGCGGACCTTTCGTCCGACATGGCGCGGCTGCGCAAGCTGTTCGATTTGTTCGACCAAAAGACGAGCCTCCTGCAATTGCTGGATGTATCGAGTCACGCACAAGGCGTGCAGATTTTCATCGGCGGCGAGTCGAATCTCGTGCCGATCGAGGAAATGAGCGTCGTGACGGCGCCGTACGAAGTCAACGGAAAGATCGTCGGCACGCTCGGCGTGATCGGCCCGACGCGCATGGCGTACAACCGCGTGATTCCGATCGTGGACATCACCGCGCGCCTGCTGTCGATGTCGCTCAGTCACCAGTAACGCCATCTTGGCGCGCCGCGCGAGGCTGTGCCACTAGGCCGTTCGGCCAATGATGCGCGTTCGGGCGCGCCGCTATAATGGTCTTCACCTTTTCCGACGACCTTTCCCGGCCCGCCTGCCCCTATGCGTTTCGACCTCGAGTTGCCCTCGCAGCCCAGCGCTTCGCATCGCGTCGCGGTGCTGCTGATCAATCTCGGCACGCCGGACGCGCCCACGCCGCGGGCGGTGCGCAAGTATCTGGCCCAATTCCTGTCCGATCCGCGTGTCGTCGAAATTCCCTCGCTCGTGTGGCAGGTGATTCTGCGCGGGCTGATCCTGCCGTTTCGCGGGCGCTCCTCGGCGAAGAAGTACGCGCAGGTGTGGATGCCCGAAGGCTCGCCGCTGCGCGTGCACACCGAAAAGCAGGTCGACGGGTTGCGGCGGCTCTTTGCTGCGAACGACTATCACGTGATCGTCGACTACGCGATGCGCTACGGCACGCCGGGCATCGGCGCGATGCTCAATCAACTGAAGCTCGAAGGCGCCGATCGCATTCTCCTTCTGCCGATGTATCCGCAGTATTCGTCGTCCACGACCGCCACCGCGTTCGACGAAGCCTTCGCCGCGCTCAGGCGCGTACGTAACCAGCCGGAAATCCGCACGATTCGCCATTACGCGGATCATCCGGCGTATATCGGCGCGCTGGCGGAACAGGTGCGCGATTATTGGCGGCATCACGGCCAGCCGGATTTCGCCGCGGGCGACAAACTCGTGCTGAGCTTCCACGGCGTGCCCAAGCGCACGATGGATCTCGGCGACCCGTATCACGACCAGTGCCAGCAGACGGGCGCGCTGCTCGCGTCCGCGCTCGGACTCACGCCGGTGGAATGCCGTGTGACGTTCCAGTCGCGTTTCGGCCGCGCGGAGTGGCTCCAGCCGTACACCGCGCCGACGCTTGCCGAACTGGGCGCGGGCGGCGTCGCGCGCGTGGATGTGTTCTGTCCCGGCTTCACGGCGGATTGTCTGGAGACGATCGAGGAAATCGGCATCGAGGTGCGCGATGAATTCCTGAAGGCCGGCGGCAGGCAGTTCCACCGCATTCCCTGCCTGAATTCCGCGCCCGCATGGATCAAGGCACTGGGTGAAATCGCCGCGCAGCATTTGCAGGGATGGCCGGTGCAGACCGTGCAGCCGCTTACCGCGGTGGCCTGAGGCAGGCTTCAACAAGCATTCACTGATGAACTACAAGATTTCGACGGAACCTGGCGCGCGTTTGCGCATCGACAAATGGTTGTGGGCGGCGCGTTTCTTCAAGACGCGCTCGCTCGCGAGCGACGCGGTCGAGAAGGGGCGCGTGAAGATCGGCGGCGCGAACGTGAAGCCGTCGAAGGACGTGCGCGTGGGCGATATCGTCGAGATCGATATCGAACAGATCGTGTGGCTAGTCGAAGTGCTGGGTCTGTGCGACGTGCGCGGCCCGGCGACGGTCGCGCAGACCCTTTACGCCGAAACGGAAGAGGGCCGGGCGAAACGCGTGGCCGAAGCGGAGCGCCGCAAGACGTTCCGCGAGCCCGCGGCCAACCTGCAGGGCAGGCCGACGAAGCGGGACCGCCGGACTATCGACAAATTTTCTCGTTCGGATTGAAGTAGCTTTCGATGGTCGCGTGAACCCCTCCGTACTCGGTGGTACGGTCGGTCACGACGCCGGACATGCAAATGGTGGTCGTTCCCGCGACGAGTACCAAGGCGACCACCGCGATAGCAAAGGTCAGTTTCATGGTACCCCCGGAAAACGGGTTGCCCGGTCAGAAAGCGACCGGTTCAGGAAACGGGCAAGGGCTGAAAGCGGATTGAAGCATTTCGTAGGATTAGGGTAAACGTGCGTCCTGCGGTGCTTGATTGCAGTGTAGGCGAGTCAGGGACTTCCCTCAATCTCAAAATTGCGCGGTGCGGCGAAGTGTTCATTACTGGCCATTTCGGCGCCATCGATGCACTGAAAAAAGTCCGAAAAAATCGTCTGAAGGCTTGAAAATGTCTTCGACGCCCCAATTTCGGCCGTTAGTGCGAAAAACGCGACCAACTGAATCTGGCCGCGATCGCATCCGGTTCAACTCACAGCAATACACATCAAGCGACATGGAAAACACGCAAGAGAATTCAGCGAGCCAGAACCCGACGCCCGCCGACGATAACGCGCGCCAGGCCGCCGACCCGACCAATGCGGCGCAGGCCGCACCGGCAGACGCGCCCGCCGCGCCGCAGCCGGCGCCGAATGAGGCCGAGGCCGCGCTGGCCGAAGCGCAGGCCACCATCGCGACGCTCAAGGAAGAATTCCTGCGCGCCAAGGCCGAGACGGAAAACGTGCGCCGCCGCAGTCAGGAAGACGTCGCGAAGGCGCATAAATTCGCCATCGAAAATTTCGCGGAAAACCTGTTGCCCGTGCTCGACAGCCTCGAAGCCGCGCTCGCCGATCAATCGACGGATCTCGCCAAGGTGCGTGAGGGCGTTGAGCTGACGCTGCGCCAGCTCACCGGCGCGCTGGAAAAGGGCCGAGTGATCGCGGTGAATCCGGTCGGCGAGAAATTCGATCCGCATCGCCATCAGGCCATTTCCATGGTCCCGGCCGAGCAGGAGCCGAATACCGTCGTCACGGTGCTGCAGAAGGGCTACGTCATCGCCGACCGCGTGCTGCGTCCGGCGCTCGTGACCGTCGCCGCACCAAAGTAAGAACGGCGCCGCACAAAAAAAGTTATAGACCGCATCGTCTTCAGGGTCTTGAAATCGAAACTGGCGCTCTTATCTTGCGTACAGGTATGAATTTTGGGCGTTCGGCCCGGTAAATCGGCAAAAGCCGGCGTCAGGCACGACACACCGCCGCCGCAACGCCAAAGCGAACAAAGCTAGGAGAGTATAAAAAATGGGCAGAATCATCGGCATCGACCTCGGCACCACGAACTCGTGCGTGGCGCTGATGGAAGGCAACCAGGTCAAGGTCATCGAGAACTCGGAAGGCGCGCGCACCACGCCGTCGATCATCGCGTACATGGATGACAACGAGATCCTCGTCGGCGCGCCTGCGAAGCGCCAGTCGGTCACCAACCCGCGTAACACGCTGTACGCGGTCAAGCGCCTGATCGGCCGCCGCTTCGAAGAAAAGGAAGTGCAGAAGGACATCAATCTGATGCCCTACAAGATCGTCAAGCACGACAACGGCGACGCATGGGTCGAGGCGCACGGCAAGAATCTCGCGCCGTCGCAGGTCTCCGCCGAAGTGCTGCGCAAGATGAAGAAGACCGCTGAGGATTACCTCGGCGAGCCGGTCACGGAAGCCGTGATCACGGTGCCGGCGTACTTCAACGACAGCCAGCGTCAGGCAACCAAGGACGCTGGCCGCATCGCCGGTCTGGAAGTGAAGCGCATCATCAACGAGCCGACGGCAGCCGCGCTCGCGTTTGGTCTGGACAAGGCCGAAAAGGGCGACCGCAAGATCGCGGTGTTCGACCTGGGCGGCGGCACGTTCGATATCTCGATCATCGAAATCGCGGACGTGGACGGCGAAATGCAGTTCGAAGTGCTCTCGACCAACGGCGACACGTTCCTCGGCGGTGAAGACTTCGACCAGCGCATCATCGATTACATCATCGGCGAGTTCAAGAAGGAGCAGGGCGTCGACCTGAGCAAGGACGTGCTCGCGCTGCAACGCCTGAAGGAAGCCGCTGAAAAGGCGAAGATCGAACTGTCGTCCACCGCGCAGACCGACATCAACCTGCCGTACATCACGGCGGACGCGTCGGGTCCGAAGCACTTGAACCTCAAGTTCACCCGCGCGAAGCTCGAAGCGCTCGTCGAAGAACTGATCGAGCGCACGATCGAACCGTGCCGCATCGCCATCAAGGATGCGGGCGTGAAGGTTGGCGAAATCGACGACGTGATCCTCGTCGGCGGCATGACGCGCATGCCGAAGGTGCAGGAAAAGGTGAAGGAGTTCTTCGGCAAGGATCCGCGCCGTGACGTGAACCCGGACGAAGCCGTGGCCGTGGGCGCCGCGATTCAGGGTCAGGTTCTGTCGGGCGACCGCAAGGACGTGCTGCTGCTCGACGTGACGCCTCTGTCGCTCGGCATCGAGACGCTCGGCGGCGTGATGACGAAGATGATCAACAAGAACACGACCATCCCGACGAAGCACGCGCAAGTGTATTCGACGGCGGACGACAACCAGGGCGCCGTGACGATCAAGGTGTTCCAGGGCGAGCGTGAAATGGCCGTGGGCAACAAGCTGCTCGGCGAGTTCAACCTCGAAGGCATTCCGCCCGCACCGCGCGGCACGCCGCAGATCGAAGTGACCTTCGACATCGACGCGAACGGCATTCTGCACGTCGGCGCGAAGGACAAGGCGACGGGCAAGGAAAACAAGATCACCATCAAGGCGAACTCGGGTCTGACGGACGCGGAAATTGACAAGATGGTGAAGGACGCCGAAGCCAACGCCGAGGAAGATCACAAGCTGCGCGAACTGGCCGACGCACGCAACCAGGGCGATGCGCTGGTTCACAGCACGAAAAAGGCCGTCGCGGAGTACGGCGACAAGGTTGACGCTTCGGACAAGGAAAAGATCGAAGCAGCGCTGAAGGATCTCGAAGACACGCTGAAGAGCGGTTCGAGCGACAAGGCCGCGATCGAAGCGAAGATCGAGGCGCTGGCTCAGGCTTCGCAGAAGCTCGGCGAAAAGATGTACGCCGACATGCAGGCGCAGCAAGGCGCGGCGGGCGCGGCCGCGGGTGCGGCAGGCGCGGGCGCATCGGCGGAAGCGGGCGCGAGCCAGCATCACGACGATGTCGTCGACGCCGACTTCAAGGAAGTGAAGAAGGACTAAGCCGCAAGGGCGCGGGCGTGGCAACGCGCGCGTGCCTTTCGGTGGCATCTCCGGGACGCGTGACGCGTCTTACGTGTAACGCGCCTGGCGAGCCTCACGGCTCTCCGGGCACGTTGTTTTTCAGAGGCGTCTTGATTTAGGCGAGGCGCGCGAAGTTTTACGTGCGAGTCGGAGCAACGGACTCGCAGCATCTGACAGGAACCGTCGCGTGACGCGCGGCGGCATCGAACCGACATGGCGAAACGGGATTACTACGACGTTCTGGGCGTCGCGAAGAACGCGAGCGACGACGAGATCAAGAAGGCGTATCGCAAGCTCGCGATGAAGTATCACCCTGACCGCAATCCGGACAACAAGAAGGCGGAAGAGAATTTCAAGGAGGCGAAGGAAGCCTATGAAATGCTCTCCGACCAGCAGAAGCGGGCCGCGTACGACCAGTACGGCCACGCGGGCGTCGATCCGAACATGGCGGGCGCGGGCGCGCAAGGCTTCGGCGGTTTCGCCGATGCCTTCGGCGATATCTTCGGCGACATCTTCGGACAAGCGGCGGGCGGAGCGGCACGCGGCGGACGCGGCGGCCCGCAGGTGTATCGCGGCGCGGACCTGCGCTACAGCATGGAGATCACGCTGGAGCAGGCGGCGCACGGCTACGACACGCAGATTCGCGTGCCGAGCTGGGTGAACTGCAACATCTGTCACGGCTCGGGCGCGAAGCCGGGCACCAAGCCCGAAACCTGCCCGACCTGCCACGGTCAGGGCCAGGTGCGCATGTCGCAAGGCTTTTTCAGCATCCAGCAGACGTGCCCGAAGTGTCACGGCAGCGGCAGCTACATTCCCGATCCGTGCGCGAACTGCCACGGCGCGGGCAAGGTGAAGGAAACGAAGACGCTGGAAGTGAAGATTCCGGCGGGCATCGACGACGGCATGCGTATCCGTTCGGCGGGCAACGGCGAACCGGGCATCAATGGCGGCCCGAGCGGCGATCTGTATGTGGAAATCCACATCAAGCAGCACACCGTGTTCGAGCGTGACGGCGACGACCTGCATTGCCAGATGCCGATTCCCTTCACCACGGCGGCTTTGGGCGGCGAGATCGAAGTGCCCACGCTGGCTGGCCGCGCGAGCTTCACGGTGCCCGAAGGCACGCAGTCGGGCAAGACGTTCCGCCTGCGCGGCAAGGGCATCAAGGGCTTGCGTTCGAGCATCGCGGGCGATCTGTACGTGCATGTCCAGGTGGAAACGCCGGTCAAGCTCACGGAACAGCAACGCGATCTGCTCAAGCAGTTCGAAAAGTCGCTGGAGCAGGGCGGCGCGCGGCATAGTCCGCAAAGCAAGAGCTGGTTCGACCGCGTGAAGAGCTTCTTCGACTGATGCGGTCGAGTGGGCGGTACGTCGTGCGAGCATGACGATGAAAACCGAAGAGCGCAGCGCGGTGTTCGCGCTGCTCGACGATTGCGATGCGACCGCCGAAAGGCGGTCGAGTCGTTTGTACACGGACTTTGTGCACGAACGCGTGTGCGTGGACGCGCGTGCGCTGGACGCGGTCTGCGGCGAGATCGACCGCGATCTGCAAAGTGGCCTGCACGCGGTCGTCGTCGCGGATTACGAGTTCGGCCGCAATCTCCAGTTCGGGCGCATCGGACGCGGAGACGAGCATGCCTTGCGCGTGCTGATGTTCCGCGATTGCGCGCGTCTGTCGCGCGATGAAGTCGGCGCGTGGCTCGGGTCGAGAGCCGATGACGTGACGGCAGGCGTCGCGGGCATTGAAGCGAGCGTCACGCGCGATGAATTCGATGCCGCCATCGCCGCCGTTCAGGACGCGCTGCGCGAAGGCGAGTCGTACCAGATCAATTACACGTTCCGGCTGAACTTCGATGTGTTCGGCGCGCCGCTCGCGCTGTATCGGCGTTTGCGCGAGCGGCAGGCCGTGCACTACGGCGCGTTCATCGCGATGCCGGACGGCAGGTCGATCGTGTCGTGCTCGCCGGAACTGTTCGTCGAAAAGCAGGGCGAACTGTTGCGCGCCCGCCCGATGAAAGGCACCGCGCCGCGCGACGCCGATCCCGAAGCCTTGCGTCTCGACCCGAAGAACCGCGCAGAAAACGTGATGATCGTCGACTTGCTGCGCAACGACATGTCGCGCGTGGCGGTCACGGGTTCGGTGAAGGTGCCCGCGCTGTTTTCGGTCGAGGCTTACGCGTCGGTGTGGCAGATGACATCGACCATCGAGGCGCGCGTGATTCCCGGCACGTCGTTCGCCGGCATCGTGCGCGCGCTCTTTCCGTGCGGCTCGATCACCGGCGCGCCGAAGTATCGGACGATGCAACTGATCGACGAAATCGAGAGCACGCCGCGCGGCCTCTATACCGGCGCGATCGGCTGGCTGGATGCGAGCGGCGACTTCTGCATGTCGGTGGCGATTCGCACGCTCGTCATCGATGCGGCCGCGAAGCGCGGCGTGCTCGGCATCGGCGCGGGCATCGTGCTCGACAGCGTCGCCGCCGATGAATACGAGGAGTGTCTGTTGAAAGCGCGCTTCCTGACCGGTGCGGACCCCGGCTTCGAACTGTTCGAGACGACGTATGCAACGCGCGATGAAGGCGTTCGTCACTACGCGCGGCACGTCGCGCGATTAAAGGGCAGCGCCGCGTATCTCGACTTTGCATTCGACGAGCACGCGCTACGGAAGCAGGTCCAGGCGCACTGCGCGACATTCGATGCTGGCCAGCCATATCGTCTGCGTATCGCGCTGGACAAGAGCGGACGCATCGCGATCACGAGCGCGCCGCTTGCGCCGTTGCCATCGGATACCGTCGATGTGTTGCTCGCGTCCGATCGCGGCTTCGCGCCGCAATCGTCTGGCGATCCGTTGCTCCGGCACAAGACCACGCGCCGCGCCGACTACGATCGCGCGTGGAAAGCCGCCGAGGCCGAAGGCGCGTTCGACATGCTGTTCTTCAACGAACGCGGCGAGCTGACCGAAGGCGGCCGTTCGAGCATCTTCGTGCAACGCGACGGCAAGTGGTTCACGCCGCCTATCGACGCCGGCGTGCTGCCGGGCGTGATGCGCGCGGTGCTGATGGAACAACGCCACGCCGCCGAACGCACGCTCACGCTGGACGACGTGCTCGACGCCGAAGACTTGCTCATCAGCAACGCATTACGCGGCGGCGTGAAGGCAAGGCTTCGGCGCTAAAGGCATCACCACTCCGCCACACTGCCATCCGCGTGACGCCACACCGGATTGCGCCAGCGATGGCCGACTTTCGCCATCTCGCGCACCTTCTCCTCGTTCACCTCGATGCCCAGTCCCGGCCCTTGCGGAATCGAGACCATGCCGTCTTCATACTTGAAGACTTCCGGATTCTTGATGTAGTCGAGCAGGTCGTTGCCCTTGTTGTAGTGGATGCCGAGGCTCTGTTCCTGAATGAACGCGTTGTAGCTGACCGCATCGATCTGCAGGCAGGTCGCGAGCGCGATCGGGCCGAGCGGGCAGTGCAGCGCAAGCGCGACGTCGTAGGCTTCGGCCATCGTCGCGATCTTGCGGCATTCCGTGATGCCGCCCGCATGCGACGCGTCCGGCTGAATGATGTCGACGTAGCCACCCGCGAGAATGTGCTTGAAGTCCCAGCGCGAGTAGAGCCGCTCGCCGAGCGCGATCGGCGTGCTCGTCTGGTTGACGATATCGCGCAGCGCCTCGACGTTCTCCGAGAGCACCGGCTCTTCGATGAACATGAGCTTGAACGGATCGAGTTCCTTTGCGAGCACCTTCGCCATCGGCTTGTGCACGCGGCCATGGAAATCCACGCCGATGCCCACGTCCGGCCCGACCGCCTCGCGCACCGCGCGCACGTTGTCGATCACGCCCTGCACCTTGTCGAAGGTATCGATGATCTGCAACTCTTCAGAGCCGTTCATCTTCACGGCCTTGAAGCCGCGCTCGACCACCGCGCGCGCGTTGTTCGCGACATCGCTCGGACGATCGCCGCCGATCCACGAATAGACCTTGATCCTGTCGCGCACCTGACCGCCGAGCAGCGCGTGCACGGGCACGCCGTGATGCTTGCCGAGAATGTCCCACAGCGCCTGATCGACGCCCGCGATCGCGCTCATGCCGATCGGCCCGCCACGATAGAAGCCGGAGCGGTACATCACCTGCCACAGGTCTTCGATATGACGCGGGTCCTTGCCAACAAGATAATCGGCGAGTTCGTCGACGGCGGCGGCGACCGTATGAGCGCGGCCTTCGACGACCGGCTCACCCCAGCCGGTGATGCCTTCGTCGGTTTCGATCTTGAGAAAGCACCAGCGCGGCGGAACGATAAAGGTCTCGAGTTTCGTGATTTTCATGAAGCGTCTCCCGATAAGGAATCACATGGTAGCAAAAACCGCGATGTGAGCATATTAATAGTATTATTCAAGAATAATCGGGACTTACGAAACATCAGTCAAATACCCGATAATCGTGGCCCAACGAAAAGGGAGACCATCATTCACCGGGATCTGCACGGCCGCGTTACGCTTGAACTGGGCATGGCGATTCTGCGAGGCGATTTTTCGCCCGGCTTGCCATTGCCGCGCGAAGCGGAACTGATGGAGCGCTTCGGCGTGAGCCGCACGGTGCTGCGCGAAGCGTTGCGTACGCTCACGTCGAAGGGGCTGATCGAGTCCAGGCCGAAAGTCGGCACGCGGGTGCGCGCGAAGCATGCCTGGAATCTGCTCGACGCCGACATGCTCGACTGGTATTCGCGCGTCGCGCCGCCGCTGCAATTCGCGCTCAAGCTTCAGGAGATGCGCGAGATGATCGAGCCGTACGCCGCGGCGCTCGCCGCCGACAATCACGAGGACGGCACGCGCGAACGGCTCACGCGCGCGCATCGGGCGATGGCGGACGCGCAGAACGTCGACGAATGGGTGCGCGCCGATCTCGATTTCCATCTTTGCGTGCTCGCCGCGTGCAGCAACGAATTGCTGATACCGCTCGGCGCGCTGATCGAGCGCACGCTCGAAGGCCAGTTGCGCCTGAACGCGAAGCGCGCCGAGGTGTACAACGCGTCGCTCGCGGAACATACGGCCGTGTTCGATGCGATCATCGCCCGCGATTCGAGCGGCGCGCGCCGCGCGATGGCCACGCTCCTCGGCGTGACGCGCGGACGAATTGAAGGATGAAACCCGCGCGCTAGAACGCGTTGAGCGGAATCTTCAGATACGTCGTGCCGTTGCCCGCCGCGTCCGGAAAATGGCCCGCGCGGATGTTCACCTGAATCGCCGGCACGATGAGCGTCGGCATGCCGAGCGTCGCGTCGCGCGCCTCGCGCATCGCGACGAACTCGTCTTCTGTCTTGCCGCCGCCCACATGAATGTTCTGTTCGCGTTGCTCGCGTACCGTGCTTTGCCAGCGCGGGCCGCGCGTGTCGGGTGGATAGTCGTGGCAGACGAAAAGCCGCGTATCGGGATCGAGCGTGAGCAGCCGCTGAATCGACCGATACAGCCTGCGCGCGCTGCCGCCCGGGAAGTCGCATCGCGCGGTGCCGACGTCCGGCATGAAAAGCGTGTCGCCGACGAACGCCGCGTCAGCGATCCGGTACGCCATGTCGGCAGGCGTGTGCCCCGGCACGAATAGCGCGCACGCTTCGAGCTCGCCGATCATGAAGCGCTCGCCATCGGAAAAGAGATGATCGAACTGCGAGCCGTCGAGCTGAAACTCCGGCTCGAGATCGAAGATCTTCTTGAACACGCCCTGAACCGTGCGTATCGATTCGCCGATGGCGATCTTCCCGCCGAGTTCGCGCTTCAGATACGGCGCCGCCGAAAGATGATCGGCGTGCGCGTGCGTCTCCAGAATCCATTCGACGCGAAGCCGCTGTTCATGCACGAACGCGATGACCGCATCGGCGGAGCGCGTCGAGGTGCGCGCGGCGTGCGGATCGTAGTCGAGAACCGGATCGACGATGGCCGCCGGCGCGCCGGCTTCCTTGTAGACGACATACGTCATCGTGCCGGTGTTGATATCGAAGAAAGGCTGGATGATCGGTTGCACGCTGGTTCCCCTGTCTGCAATGCGATCTCCGCTGCATTTGCAATCTTGAGACCGCGATACAGTTTAACGCTTCGCGATCGGGGCGGATCGGTTCACCAGCGCGATGCCCGCGAGCACCATCGCCGCGGCGATCATGAAGCGCGCGGTGAAATGCTCGCCGAGCAGCAGCACGCCGAAGGTGACGCCGAAGATCGGCGTGAGAAACGAGAAGACCGACAGCCGCGACGCCATATAGCGCGTGAGCAGCCAGAACCACGTCAGATAGCTGATGAACGCGACGACGACCGCCTGATACGCGAGGCTCGCGATCGCCATCGGCGACACGGCTTCGACATGCGTCTGCCCGATGCCCGCCGCAAGCACGAGCAGCAATACCGCCGATACCGCCAGTTGATAGAAGAGCGTCTTGCTGGCGCTGGCGTGCGCGAGCGACGAAGCGCGCACGACCACCGTCGTCGCGGCCCAGAAAATGCCCGCCAGGATGCCGAGCGCATCGCCCGCGATGCCGTGCAACGTCGATGCGCTGTTCGGATTGCCGTGAAGAAAGCCGTCGGCGAATGCGAGCGCGATGCCGCAGAACGCGAGCACGATGCCGCTCCACTGCGTGCGCGACAGGCGCTCGCCCGCGACGAACCAGTGCAGTCCGAGCGCGGTGAAGCAGGGCGCGGTGTAGAGAAAGACCGCCATGCGCGTGGCCGTCGTGAGGTTCAGGCCGAAGAAGATGCAGACGAATTCGCCACCGAACAGCACGCCCGCGAGCAGACCGGCGGGCAGCGTGTCGTCGCGCTGAAAGAGCGGCACGCCGCGCGTGCGCGTCCAGATCCACACGAGCAAGGTGGCGATCAGCGAGCGGATGCCGGCCTGCAGCATCGGCGGAATCGACGCGTTCGCTTCCTTGATCGCGACTTGCTGGAATCCCCACGCGCCGCACAGCGCGATCATCACGATGATGGCGGTGGCGTCGGGGGCGCGGCGCAGGGCGAGGGAGGGCGTGCTCATCGGCGGGCTCGGTAGGCGTGGCCGCGGAGGCCATGCACTGATTTGGAGCGTCGATTGTGCCAGCGAACCGGCTGCGATGAGCGAAAGGTCGCGATGCGCCCGTGGGGATTGCGCGCCGCGACGAATGCGCGGCGCGAAGTCATGCGTGAATCAGGAATGCTTTTCGATCAGCTCGACCTTGTAGCCGTCCGGATCTTCGACGAATGCGATCACCGTCGTGCCGCCCTTCACGGGGCCGGCTTCGCGCGTGACCTTGCCGCCTGCCTGACGGATGCGCTCGCACGCGTCGGCGGCGCTGTCCACTTCGAGCGCGATGTGACCGTACGCGGTGCCGAGGTCGTACTTGTCGGTGCCCCAGTTGTAGGTCAGTTCAAGCACGCTGTGCTCGCTCTCGGGACCGTAGCCGACGAACGCGAGCGTGTACTTATACTCGGGGTTTTCGCTTTGACGCAGCACTTTCATGCCGAGAATGCGCGTGTAGAAATCGATGGAACGCTGCAGGTCGCCGACGCGCAGCATCGTATGGAGGAGTCGCATGGTGGGATTCCTGTTGTGTGTTGTTTGCGGGGGACAGGAAGGAAATTGTACCGTCGGCGCTCCCCGCACGCTGAGCGCGCCTCAGAGCGCCGGCAGCAGGTCGGGCGGATGATGCTTGAGCGTATGCCGCGCCTCGCGGAACTCCGGAAAGATCGATTCGACCGTCCGCCAGAAACGCGGGCTGTGGTTCATCTCGCGCAGATGCGCGAGTTCATGCGCGACCACGTAATCGATGATCGACAGCGGAAAATGGATGAGCCGCCAGTTCAGGCGGATCTTGCCGTCGCTCGAGCAACTGCCCCAGCGCGTCGCCGCCGATGACAGCGCATACGCGCGATATTCCACGCCGAGCTTCGCCGCATACACGGCGAGCCGCTCGCCGAAGATGCGCTTCGCTTCGGACTGCAGCCAGCCCTGCACGCGATCCTTGATCTGCTGCGCGTCGGCGAGCGCGGGCATCGCGAGCGAGAGCACGCAGGTTTCGTCGTCGAAGGAGAGCGTGCTCGCCGTCGATCCGAGCGACACGCTGATCGTCTTGCCGAGATACGGAAACTGCGCGCCGTCTTTCCATTCGATGCGCGGCAGCGCGCGCTGCTCGACGCGCGTCTGCCATTCGGTGAGCTTCTTGACGATCCAGGTCTGCTTGTCGAGGATCGCGCTTTCGATGTCCGCGATCGTCACCCAGCGCGGCGCGGTGATCGCGAGCCCGGTGCCGTCGATGCAAAAGCCGATCGTGCGCCGCGACGAACGGCGCAACCGGTACTCCAGCGCGCCCGCCTTGAGCGTGATGCGGCGCAGGCGCACGCCATCGGGTAATGGAGCTGGCGGCGCTGCGGGTGTGAGGATGGGAAGGGGATCGCTGCCCGGCACGTCGCCGCGCAGCGGAGCCGGTCCGTTCGCGGGCGGCGCGCCGGAGTAGGCCGGCGCATGCTCGAACGGCAGATCGAGTTGCAGGGTATCGAGCGCGACGGCGGGGCGCTGTCGCGATGGGGCTTTCTGCATCGGCTCGGCTTTGCGCTCACGGCGCAGGAATGACGAGAAGAACGAGTAAGGCACGCCGCGGCTCGATTCGAACGCCGCCGCTTCAGCGGCCCGCGCCCGCGGCGCCGGCTTCACCCGGCTGCGCGTTCGGCGCGGCGTAAGCGTGCGGATCGATGCGGCGCATTTCCGCCTCGATCCAGCTTTCGACGCGCGTGTTCACTTCCTCGGGCGTGAGGCCGGTCGTATCGATCGGCTGGCCGATCGACACCGTGACTATACCCGGATATTTGATGAAGGAATTGCGTGGCCACACGTGCCCCGCGTTGTGCGCGATCGGCACGACGGGCGCGCCGGTCGCGACCGCGAAGCGCGCGCCGCCGGTCTTGTACTTGCCCTGGCTGCCCACTTTCGTGCGCGTGCCTTCGGGAAACATGATGACCCACGCGCCTTCGTTCATGCGCGCGCGGCCTTGGCTCGTCACCGACGTGAACGCGTCGCGCCCCTGCTTGCGGTCGATGTGCACCATCTTGAGCAGCCCGAGCGCCCAGCCGAAGAACGGCACGTAGAGCAGCTCGCGCTTGAACACGTAGCACAGCGGACGCGGCATCAGCGCGGGAAAGGCGAGCGTCTCCCACGCGGACTGATGCTTCGACAGCAGCACGGCGGGACCATTGGGCAGGTTCTCCATGCCGTCGATCGTGTAGCGAATGCCGATCAGATGCCGCAGCACGACGATCGTCGACTTGCACCAGCCGGCGGCCATCCAGTAGCGCTTGTCGGCGCGCATGAACGGAAACGCGATGAAGCAGGCGATCGCGTACGGCACCGTGTACACGATGAAATAGAGCATCAACAGCAACGAACGGATGAAGCGCATGGAGTCTCGGCGTTACTGAGCGGCGGCGCGGTCTTGATGCCGCTTGAGGAAGTCGAGCGCGAAGGCGCGCAAGTCCTTGTGGACGACAGTGCCTTCGGGCAACTGACCTTCCTTCAAGGTCTTTTCGCCCTTGCCGGTGAGCACGAGATGCACGGGAAAGCCGAGCGTCGCGCCCGCCTGCAGATCGCGCAGCGAATCGCCGACGACCGGCGTGTCTTCCGGATCGATCTCGAAGCGGTCGATGATCTGCTGCAACATGCCCGGCCTCGGCTTTCTGCAATCGCACTGATCTTCGGCTGTGTGCGGGCAGAAGAACACCGCGTCGATGCGCCCGCCGACCGCCGCGACCGCGCGATTCATCTTCTGATGCATCGCGTTCAGCGCGGCCATGTCGAACAGGCCGCGCCCGATGCCCGACTGATTCGAGGCGATCGCCACGCGATAACCCGCCTGATTCAGCCGCGCGATCGCTTCGAGACTGCCGGGAATGGCGACCCATTCGTCCGGCGACTTGATGAACGCATCGGAATCGACGTTGATCACGCCGTCGCGATCGAGGATGACCAGTTTTCGGTTCATGACCATGGCGGCGCGTCAGGCAGCGAGCTTGGAGATATCAGCGACACAGTTCATCTGCTGATGCAATGCGTTGAGCAACGCGAGACGATTGTTGCGCAGCGCGGGGTCTTCCGCGTTCACCATCACGTCGTTGAAGAACGTGTCGACGCTTTCGCGCAACGCGGCGAGGGCGCTCAGCGCTTCCGTGTAGTTGCGCGCGGCGAGCTGGCTTTGCACGCGCGGCGTGACTTGCTCGATCTGCGCGTACAGATTCTTCTCCGCCGCCTCGACGAGCAGTTCCTTGTTCACCGACGCAGGCGCGCCCTGTTCCGACTTCTTGAGGATGTTCGAGATGCGCTTGTTGGCCGCCGCGAGCGCCGCGGCTTCCGGCAGCGCCGCGAACTCGCGCACGGCGTCGAGGCGCGCGACGATATCGTCCAGACGCGTCGGATTCAGGCTCAGCACGGCTTCTATATCATTCGCTTCGAAGCCGCGTTCGCGCAACAGGCCGCGCAGGCGATCGAGGAAGAACGCGTAGATGGCTTCGGTCGAATCGGCGACTTGCGGCATGTTCGCGAACTGGCGTTGCGCCGTGCCGACGAGTTCACGCAGATCGATCGGCAGCTTCTTTTCCAGCAGGATGCGCAGCACGCCGAGCGCATGACGGCGCAGCGCGAACGGGTCTTTCTCGCCGGTCGGCGCGAGGCCGATGCCCCAGATGCCGACGATCGTCTCCAGCTTGTCCGCGAGCGCAACGGCGGCGCCTACGCCCGTCGACGGCGTGTCATCGCCCGAGAAGCGCGGCTGATAGTGCTCCGAGCACGCGAGCGCGACTTCTTCCGGCTCGCCGTCGTGACGCGCGTAGTACGTGCCCATCGTGCCTTGCAGCTCGGGGAATTCACCGACCATGTCGGTCAGCAGGTCCGCCTTCGCGAGGCGCGCGGCGCGGCGCGTCAACGCGGCGTCGACACCGACCATCGGCGCGATTTCACCCGCGAGCGCTTCGAGACGCTCGACGCGCTGCAAGGCCGAACCGAGCTTGTTGTGATAGACGACGTTCGCGAGCAGCGGCACGCGGTCTTCGAGACGCTTCTTCTTGTCCTGCGTGAAGAAGAACTTCGCGTCGGCGAGACGCGGGCGCACGACGCGCTGATTTCCTTCGACGATCTCGCCCGGCGTCTTCGTATCGATGTTCGACACGATCAGGAAGCGCGAGCGCAGCTTGCCGTGCTGGTCGGTGAGGGCGAAATACTTCTGGTTGGTCTGCATCGTGAGGATCAGACATTCCTGCGGCACCTGCAGGAATTCCTCGTCGAAGCGGCATTCGTAGACGACCGGCCATTCGACGAGCGCGTTCACTTCATCGAGCAGCGCTTCGGGCATCACGACGCGGTCATCGCCTGCAAACGCCTGAAGCTGCGTGCGGATCGATTCGCGGCGATCGTCGAAACTGGCGACGACATGGCCTTTGTGGCGCAATGTGCTGGCGTAGTCGTCGGCGTTCGCAATCGCGACGAAGCCTTCCGACATGAATCGATGGCCAACGGTCGTATCGCCCGAATCGACGCCGAGCGCGCTGACCGGCACGACGTGATGCCCGTGCATCGCGATCAGGCGCTGCACCGGACGCACGAACTGCACGCTGGTGCCGTCCGGGCGCTGATAGGTCATGACCTTCGGGATCGGCAGCTTGCCGAGGGTTTCATCGAGCGCGGCTTGCAGGCCGTCGGCGAGGGTCGCGCCGGGCGCGGCGTAGCGCAGGAAGAACGCTTCGGCCTTGCCGTCCTGCGCGCGTTCGAGTTCGGCGAGCGGGAAATCAGGGAAGCCGAGCGCCGCGAGCTTCTTCGCGAGCGGCGGCGTGGGATTGCCTTCCTTGTCGAGCGCAACCGTCACCGGCAGCACTTTTTCGCGCACCTGCTTTTCGGGCGCGACATCGCGCACGTTCTTCACGAGCACAGCGAGGCGGCGCGGCGTCGCGTACTTTTCGAACGACGGCGCGCCGTCGATCAGATCGCGCGCGGCGAGCCGCTCCACGATGCCTTCGGCAAAAGCAGTGCCGAGACGCGCGAGCGCCTTCGGCGGCAGTTCTTCGGTGAGCAGCTCGACGAGCAGGGAAGCGTGGTTGGATTGCGTCATTGTTCTGTCGAGCCTCGTCAAACCTGTTCGTTGTTGCCCGTGGGCGAGCTTTCCACTCTCAGCGGCGGCGCCCATGCGGGACGCTGTGCCTCCTGCTCGTCGGTGACGAGGTCGCGATCGCCCCTGACCGGATTGCCGAGCATCGGGAAGCCGAGCGCTTCGCGCGAATCGTAGTAAGCCTGCGCGACGAGGCGCGACAACGCACGGATGCGGCCGATATACGCCGCGCGCTCCGTCACGGAGATGGCGCCGCGTGCGTCGAGAAGATTGAACGTGTGGCCCGCCTTCAGCACGAGTTCGTATGCGGGCAGCGCGAGCTTCGCATCGATCATCTTCTTCGCTTCTTCTTCGTAGCTCTTGAAGAACGTGAAGAGCAGATCGACGTTCGCGTGCTCGAAGTTGTACGTGGACTGTTCGACTTCGTTCTGGTGATAGACGTCGCCGTAACTCAGTTGACGCAGCACACGTCCGTTCGGGCCGTCTTCTTCCCACTCGGTCCAGATGAGGTCGTACACGTTCTCGACTTTCTGCAGATACATCGCGAGACGTTCGAGACCGTAGGTGATTTCGCCGAGCACCGGCTTGCAATCGAGGCCGCCCGCCTGCTGGAAGTACGTAAACTGCGTCACTTCCATGCCGTTCAGCCACACTTCCCAGCCGAGACCCCACGCGCCGAGCGTCGGGTTCTCCCAGTCGTCCTCGACGAAGCGCACGTCGTTCTGCTTCAGATCGAAGCCGAGCGCTTCGAGCGAGCCGAGATACAGATCGAGGATGTTTTCCGGCGCGGGCTTCAGGACCACCTGATACTGATAGTAGTGCTGCAGACGGTTCGGGTTCTCGCCGTAACGGCCGTCCTTCGGGCGGCGCGACGGTTGAACGTAGGCCGCGCGCCACGGCTCGGGGCCGATCGCGCGCAGGAACGTGTGGACGTGCGAGGTGCCCGCGCCGACTTCCATGTCGATCGGCTGGAGGAGCGCGCAGCCCTTGTCGTTCCAGTAGGACTGCAGCGTCAGAATGATTTGCTGGAAAGTGAGCATGATTGCCTTTGATGCGGGGCGGACACGGCGCGGCCAGCGTCGTGACGACGCGACCCGGAGGCTCGGCCGATGTGCCGAAACGTTGAATTTTAGCCGAACGCAGAAGCGGGCGCGCCTTTTTGGGAAACGGCGCGCCCGGGCGGGGTGAATGCGCGAGCCGCGTTGCGGCTTTCGCTTCAGTGGATGTTCAGTTCGTGCCCGGGCGTTTGCGGTTCGGTGCGAACGCGAATCCGAACGCCAGCAACAGGAGCGATACCGCGATCACCGTCATGTTCCCGCTCGTCACGTACGGCGTGCTGCCCGACGTGCCTTGCACGCGCGCTTCGAGCACGCCTGTAGTAAAGGTCGGCAGCTTCGACACGACATCGCCGTTCGCCGCGATCACCGCCGTCATGCCGGTGTTGGTGGCACGCAGCATCGGCCGGCCGGTTTCGATCGATCTCATGCGCGCGATCTGCAAGTGCTGATCGAGCGCGATCGTATTGCCGAACCACGCGAGATTGGTCGAGTTGACGAGAATGCCTGCGGGCGTTTCCTGCTCGCGGATCGTGCGCGCGATCTCTTCGCCGAAGATGTCCTCGTAGCAGATATCGACGGCGACCGGCTGGTTGTGCACGAGAAACGCCTTCTGCGCGATCGGCCCGCGCGCGAGATCGCCGAGCGGAATGCCCATCAGGCGCACGAACCAGTGAAAGCCGAGCGGCACGAATTCGCCGAAGGGCACCAGATGATGCTTGTCGTAGCGATAGACGCCGTTCACGTGCGGCGTGACGCCGAAGAGACTGTTGGTGAAATCGGTCGCGCGGCCATCGGGGAGAATCGTCACGCCGATCGCGCCGAAGAGAATCGACGAGTTCGTGCTGTCCGCGAAGTTGCGGATCGCGAGGGCGAAGTCCTGCGGAATCTGCACGGACAAAACGGGCAGTGCGGTTTCGGGCGTGACGATCAGATCGGCGGGCTTCTCGGTGATGAGCCGCTTGTAGAGCGCGAGCGATTCATCGACGCCGGCCTGCTCGAACTTCATCTCCTGCTTCACGTTGCCTTGCAGGAGGCGCACGTCGAGCGGCGCGTTGGCGGGCGTCGTCCATTCGATGCGCGATAACAGCATGCCCGCGACGATCAGCGCAACGGCCGTGATGCCCGGCGCGAACGCGAGCCGCCGCGTCTTGCGGAAGTAGGCGGCCTGCACGATCAGCGCGGCGACGAGCGCGAGCACCCAGCCGACGCCATACACGCCGGCGATCGCACCGAAGCCCTTCAGCGGTCCGTCGACTTGCGCGTAGCCGCTCGCGAGCCACGGAAAGCCGGTGAACACGAGGCCGCGCAGCCATTCGCCGAGCGCCCACGCGCTCGCGAACGCAAACGCGCCGTGCCAGGTCGGCGCATAGCGTGGCGACGCGTCGATGTCGCGTGCGGTCGCGGTGTCTTCATCGCCGAAGCGCGCGCGTCCCGCGACGAACGACCAGACCACGCTCGACAACGCCGGATAGATCGCGAGATACAGCGAGAACAGCGCGACGGCGGCAGCGGCGAGCGGCGCGGCCATGCCGCCATAGACGTGCATGCTCACGTAGAGCCACCACACGCCCGTGACGAAGTTGCCGAAGCCGAACGCCCAGCCGGTCGCGGCGGCGCTCTTCCAGCCGCTGGTGCGCGAGAGCCACGCGAAGAACGACGCGAAGACGACGAGTTCGATCCAGCCGCCGTGCGGCGTCGGCGCGAAGGAGAGCGTGTTCACGGCGCCGAGCACGGCGGCGACGAGGTAATGCCAGAAGGGCAAGGCGCGCGGCGACTCGGAGATCACGGAAGCGTCGCGTTGACGGGAGAGGAAGCGAAACGATGAATCGGCCATTGAGCTGAAGCGGAGAGCGAGCGAACGAAGGAGGACGGGCGCGGAATCGTCCGGCGCCCGCGGCGCGTTTAGTCGCGCAATTCGTCTTCGTCGTCGCCCGCGTGATGATGTTGCTGCGCGAGATTCGGCACGCGCCGCACGAGGAGAACGTGAATCTGCCGGGCGTCGCCGCGCAGGATCTCGAACACGAAATCGTCGATACGCACCTTCTCGCCGCGATGCGGCACGCGCCCGAAGCGATGCGTGACGAGACCGCCGATGGTGTCGACTTCGTCGTCGGAGAAATCGGTGCCGAATTCCTCGTTGAACTGTTCGATGCCGGTCAGGGCGCGCACGCGATACTTGCCGTCCGGCGTCGCGATGATGTTGCCGGCTTCCTCGTCGAAGTCGTATTCGTCCTCGATATCGCCGACGATCTGCTCCAGCACGTCCTCGATGGTGATGAGGCCCGCCACGCCGCCGTATTCATCGACGACGATCGCGATGTGATTGCGGTTCACGCGAAAGTCGTGCAGCAGCACGTTCAGGCGTTTCGATTCCGGGATGAAGACGGCGGGGCGCAACATGCCGCGCACGTCGAATTCCTCTTCGGCGTAGTAGCGCAGCAGGTCTTTCGCGAGCAGCACGCCGATGATGTTGTCGCGATTGCCTTCGTACACGGGATAGCGCGAGTGTGCTTTTTCGAGCACGAAGGGCATGAATTCCGCGGGAGTTTCCGCGATGTTGACCGCGTCCATCTGGGCCCGCGGCACCATGATGTCGCGCGCGCAGAGATCGGACACCTGGAAGACGCCTTCGATCATCGAGAGCGAATCCGCGTCGAGCAGATTGCGCGCGTGCGCGTCCTGGAGGACTTCGAGAAGTTCGTCGCGCGATTCGGGCTCGTGCGAGATGAAATCGGTCAAGCGTTCGAGAAGCGAGCGCTTTTCCGGCGGTTTGTCGGAATGGCGTCGACTGGGATAGGGTTCGTTCATAGCGGAGCGCCCGGGAGTTCCCGGGCGCGGGTTAGCGGAAAGTTAAGCATACACCAAGGAAAAATGCGGGCTGCGTGGCGCGGCGCGCATGCCTTCAGCCATGCTAGCCGATAAATATGCGAGAAGTATGTCCAGCCATCGACCGTTGGCCGAACGGACGATGCACGGCAAGAAGTCATACGGATGCGAAAAGCACCCCCGTCACTTATTGCCCTGCGCCTGGCATCGCCTCAACAACGCTTCCAGCGCCCGGTCCGGCATGCCGCTTTCGCGCAGCGCCTCGACCGTCCGGCTGACGTAATCGAGCGTCGTGCCATAGCGCCCGCTCGCGCAGCCGAGCACGGTGCGTACGATCGGATCGGCGAGCTTGCCGGTATAGGACGTGGCCTCGCGGCGCATCACGAACGCGAGCGCGTCGACGCGCCGTCCGTCGGCGAGCGTGCACGGCAGCCACGCGGGCCGATAGGACGCCATCGCCATTTCGCGCCGCCACAGCACCTGGAGATGCTCGGTCGCATCGGCGCCCGCGAGCCGGAACGCCATGCCGGTGCACGAGCCGCCGCGATCGAGCGCGAGCACGAGGCCCGGCTGCTCCGGCGTGCCGCGATTCACGCGCGACCACAGATACAGCCCGCGATGGTAGCCATGCACCTTGCCGCGCACGGCTTCGAGCGTCGGCAGACCGGGGTTCCAGATGAGCGAGCCGTAACCGAACAGCCACAGATCCGACTTGCGATCCCAATGCACGAGCGCAGCTTCCCGGGACGCCGCCAGTTCCTCGTCCGTCAGAAGCGCGGATTCGCCGAGCGCGGGCGGATAGTCCGGGCAGGGCGCGGGCGTGATGTCGGATCGAGGCGAGGCGGGCTGCGTGGGTTCGGGCGTCTTGTCGTTCACGGGGCTTTCAACACATCGAGGACATCGGACGGCGTCAGGTCAAAGGCACGTCAAAGGCACGTCAAAGGCACGTCAAAGGCACGTAAGGATCGGAAAATCCCAGAGACTGCATGATATCCGTCTCGATCGATTCCATCTCCTGCGCTTCGCTTTCGATCTCGTGGTCGTAGCCCTGCGCATGCAGCGTGCCGTGGACGATCAGATGCGCGTAGTGCGCGGCGAGCGGCTTGCCCTGTTCGGCCGCCTCGCGTTCGACAACCGGGCAGCACAGGATCAGGTCGCCCGCGACGGGATCGTCCTCCGATTCCGCATAGGCAAAGGTCAGCACGTTGGTCGCGTAGTCCTTCTGCCGATACGTCCGGTTGAGCATCCGGCCTTCGTCCTCGTCGACGAAGCGCACCGTCAGCTCGGCGTCGGCGAAGAGCGACGCCTTGATCCAGCGCACGACCGTCGCGCGCGGCAGGATCGCCTTGTGCGACGGATACGCCTTCGCGGCAGGAAACTGCATCGTGAGCGTGAGACGGGGCTTCATTCCGGCTTCGGCGATTGCTGGGCGACGCGCGCGGCTTCCGCGATCGCGGCGTCTTTTTGCGACTGCGCGTCGTAAGCCTCGACGATGCGCGCGACGAGCGGATGCCGCACCACGTCCGCCGACGTGAAGTGCGTGATCGCGATGCCGCGCACTTCCGACAGCACATGCTGCGCCTCGATCAGCCCGCTCTTGTGGCCGCGCGGCAAGTCGACCTGCGTCGTGTCGCCGGTGACGACCGCCTTCGAGCCGAAGCCGATGCGCGTGAGGAACATCTTCATCTGTTCGGGCGTGGTGTTCTGCGCCTCGTCGAGAATGATGAACGCGTGATTCAGCGTGCGGCCGCGCATGTACGCGAGCGGCGCGATTTCGATCATCTGGCGCTCGAACATCTTCGCGGTCTTGTCGAAGCCGAGCAGATCATAGAGCGCGTCGTAGAGCGGGCGCAGATACGGATCGACTTTCTGCGCGAGATCGCCGGGCAAAAAGCCGAGCCGCTCGCCCGCTTCGACGGCCGGGCGCGTCAGCACGATGCGCTTCACCTGATCGCGTTCGAGCGCATCGACCGCGCACGCGACCGCGAGATAGGTCTTGCCCGTGCCCGCCGGTCCGATGCCGAAGGTGACATCGTGCGCGATGATCTGCTTCAGATAGTCGCGCTGCGCGGGCGTGCGTCCGCGCAGATCCGCGCGACGCGTGTAGAGCTTCGGCCCGTGGTCTTCGTCTTCGCCGAGATCGATCGTCGCGCTCGGTTCATCGAACGGATGATCGGGATCGCCACGAAAGCGCGGATCGGCTTCGCCTTCTTCGCCGTTGGCTTCGCGCGCGTCTCTCGCGCGGCGCGTCGCATGACGCGCTTCGACGAGCGCGAGCTGAATGTCGTCGACGGAAATCGGATCGCGCGCGCGGTTGTAGAAGTTTTCGAGCGCCGCGAGCGCGACCTTCGCGCCACGGCCACGAATCGAAATCTTGTGGCCGCGCCGCGAGAGCGTCACGTCGAGCGCCTGCTCGATCTGCCGCAGGTTCTCGTCGAGCGGGCCGCAGAGGTTGGCGAGCCGGGCGTTGTCTTCGCGCGGCGCCGTAAATTCAAGATGCTGCGTGGGAGCGTTCTTCAAAGTGAACTTGTGTTCCTGTCTTAGTGCGTCAGCTCGGGCGCCATCACCAGTTCGCCGCGCAGCGAATGCGGATACGCGTGCACGATCTTCACGTCGATCATCTGGCCGATCAGCCGCGCGTGCGATTCCACCGGCGCAGGGAAATTGACGACGCGGTTGTTCTGCGTGCGTCCGGCAAGCTCGTTCGGGTCCTTGCGCGCCGGGCGCTCGACCAGAATGCGCTCGACGCGGCCGACCATCGACTCGCTGATGCGCTGCACGTTTTCCTCGATCGTCGCCTGCAAATGTTGCAGACGTTTGAGCTTGACCTCGCGCGGCGTGTCGTCGTGCAGGTTCGCGGCCGGCGTGCCGGGACGCGGGCTGTAGATGAACGAGAAGCTCGTGTCGTAGCGCATCTCGTCGACGAGCGTCATCATCCTGTTGAAATCGTCCTCGGTTTCGCCGGGGAAGCCGACGATGAAGTCCGTCGACAAGGACAAATCAGGGCGAATCGCGCGCAGCTTGCGGATGACCGACTTGTATTCGAGCACGGTGTAGCCGCGCTTCATCGCCATCAGGATGCGGTCCGAGCCGTGCTGCACCGGCAGATGCAGATGCGAGACGAGCTTCGGCACTTTCGCGTAGGTGTCGATGAGGCGCTGCGTGAATTCCTTCGGATGCGAAGTCGTATAGCGGATGCGCTCGATGCCCGGCACTTCCGCGACATATTCGATGAGCGTCGCGAAATCCGCGATCTCGCCCGAACCCGATGTCAGTGCGCCGCGATAAGCGTTCACGTTCTGGCCGAGCAGCGTGACTTCGCGCACGCCCTGATCGGCGAGGCCGGCGATTTCGGTGAGCACGTCGTCGAGCGGGCGCGAGACTTCGTCGCCGCGCGTGTAAGGCACGACGCAATAGCTGCAGTACTTCGAGCAGCCTTCCATGATCGACACGAACGCGCTCGGGCCGTCGACGCGCGCGGGCGGCAGGTGATCGAACTTCTCGATTTCCGGGAACGTGATGTCGACCTGCGCGCGGCCCGTGGCGCGCCGCTGGTCGATCATCGCGGGCAGGCGGTGCAGCGTCTGCGGACCGAACACGAGATCGACATACGGCGCGCGCGCGACGATCGACGCGCCTTCCTGACTCGCGACGCAACCGCCGACCCCGATCAGCAGATTCGGGTTCGCTTCCTTGAGTTCGCGCACGCGGCCGAGGTCGGAGAACACTTTCTCCTGGGCCTTTTCGCGCACCGAGCAGGTATTGAACAGAATGACGTCCGCGTCTTCGGGCGTGTCCGTCTTGACGAGTCCTTCCGCTGCGCCGAGTACGTCGACCATCTTGTCGGAGTCGTACTCGTTCATCTGGCAGCCAAAGGTCTTTACATAAACTTTCTTGGTCATGAGTCGTCGCCGGTCGCAGTGGTTAACCTGGGGGCGCTGGTCAAAAGAGGTTGAAGGGCGAGTTGCTGTTTTGGGCGGACTTCTACAGTGATCTGACCGCTTTTTGCTTTAATTTAGCCGGATATTATAGCGCCGACGGCCATTCCTGACGCTGCCCGGCCCGGTCCGGCGGATAGGCGAGATCGCCGAGCAGTTCGGCGGTGGTGGTTTCGAAGCGCTCGACCAGAAAGTCGAGCAGCACGCGCACGCGCGGCGCCATGTAGCGGTTCGCATGAAAGAGCGCGTGGACCGCGGCTTCGTGCGTGCACCAGTCGGGCAGCACCATCTGCAAGGTGCCGGCGCGCACGTCGGCGGCGATATCCCAGATCGATTTATGCGCGATGCCGTGGCCCGCGAGCGCCCAAGCGCGGGTGAGCGCGCCGTCGTTGGATTCCCATGAATCGGCGACGGGAATCGTAAACGTGTGACGTTCATCGCCGCGCACGAAATCCAGTTTGTTGAGCGGCCCGGATGACGTAACGTGCACGACGAAGTCGTGCGTCGTGAGATCTGCTGGCGTCCGTGGCACGCCCTTTCTCGCGAGATATTCCGGCGATGCGCACAGCACCCGCCGATTTGGCGCCAGCACGCGCGCGGCGAGTCCGCTATCGGGCGGCGCGCCGAAGCGAATTGCCAGATCGATTTCTTCCTGCATCAAATTCGACACCGAATCGGATAGCGTGAGCGCGAACTTCAACTCCGGATGCACCGTGACGAATTCGTCCAGCCAGCCGCGCAGCAGGTAGCGCCCGAAATCCGACGTCGCGGAAATCCGCACCTTGCCGCGCACGACGTTCTGGCCCGCCTGCAGCGCGGCTTCGGCGTCGTCGATCGCCTGGAGCGCGATGCGGCAGTGCTGCAAGTAAATGCGGCCCTCGTCCGTCACGCGCAACTGGCGCGTCGTGCGCTCGAAGAGCCGCGTGTGCAACGCCTTTTCCAGCTTGATGAGCCGCGCGCTCGCCGCCGCCGGCGACAGCCCGAGCTTGCGCCCGGCCGCCGACAGGCTGCCCGCCGCCGCCGCTTCGACAAAAAGGCGCATGTCGCCGAGCCGATCCATGGTCATTTTCAATTCCGATTTGAGAATGATTCAAAGACTAGCCCAATTCTCAAATGGCCGCCGAACTCGCAGAATGCCGACACATCGCAATTTCAAGCGGTTCACGGAGTTCACGTCATGCAACTCGACCACGTCACAATCGTCGCGCCCGACTGCGAAGCGTTCATGCGCTTTTTCGTCGATATCGCCGGGATGCGGGTCGGGCCGCGGCCGCCCTTCGGCGTCGGCGGCTACTGGCTCTATCTCGGCGCGCGGCCGGCGGTGCATCTGATCGCATCGGGCGTGGCCGGATCGGCGTCGGCTGAGCGGCCGGGCGCGACGCGCATCGATCATCTGGCGCTGCGCATCGACGACGAGGCGCAGTGGCGCGCGTTGCTCGAACGTCTCGACTGCCGTGGCTACGCGTACCAGCTCGCCGAAGTGCCGCTCGCCCGCGAGCGGCAACTCTTCGTGCGGCTGAGCGCGGGTGTCGTCGTCGAATTCGTGACAGCTCAATCCTGATCTGGAGTCACCATGCCTCTTCCCCTTCTCGCGCTGGCGATCAGCGCCTTCGCAATCGGCACGACGGAGTTCGTCATCATGGGCCTGTTGCCCAACGTCGCGCACGATCTCTCCGTATCGATTCCGTCGGCGGGCCTGCTCGTCACCGGTTACGCGCTCGGCGTCGCGGTCGGCGCGCCGCTGCTCGCCGTGCTGACGAGCAAGCTGCCGCGCAAGCTCGCGCTGCAATTGCTGATGCTCGTGTTCATCGTCGGCAATGTGCTGTGCGCGGTCGCGCCGGGCTACGGCCTGTTGATGGTCGCGCGCGTCGTCACGTCGTTCGCGCACGGCTCGTTCTTCGGCATCGGCGCGGTCGTGGCTGCGTCGCTCGTGCCGGCGGAAAAGCGCGCGAGCGCCATCGCGCTGATGTTCACCGGGCTCACGCTCGCTAACGTGCTGGGCGTGCCGTTCGGGACGTTCGTCGGCCAGGAACTGGGCTGGCGCGCGACGTTCTGGATCGTCGCCGGTCTCGGCGTGCTCTCCGCGCTCGGCGTGACGGCGCTCGTGCCGAACCGTCACGATGCCGCGCCGAGCGGTCTGGGCCGGGAAGTGCGCGTGCTGCGCGACCCGCACGTCTGGCTCGCACTGACGATGACGGTGCTCGGTTTCGGCGGTGTGTTCGTCGTGTTCACGTATATCGCGCCGATTCTCGAACAGGTCGGCGGCTTCTCGCCGCGCGCCGTCACGCTGGTTCTGGTGCTGTTCGGCGTCGGCCTCACGATCGGCAATACGATCGGCGGCAGGCTCGCCGACCGCGCGCTGATGCCGTCGCTGATGGGCATTCTGTTCGCGCTCGCCATCGTCATGGCGGTGTTCGCGAAGACGAGCCACAGCCAGATCGGCGCGATCGTCACGATCTTCGTGTGGGGCATCGCGGCG
Organism: Caballeronia sp. NK8; assembly: GCF_018408855.1. GTDB lineage: Bacteria > Pseudomonadota > Gammaproteobacteria > Burkholderiales > Burkholderiaceae > Caballeronia. Next base: position 427,060 of record NZ_AP024322.1, read on the forward strand.
TTCGCGACGGTGCCGCCGCTGCAGACGCGCGTCGTCGAGAAGGCGAAGGACGCGCCGAATCTCGCGTCGACGCTGAATATCGGCGCATTCAACATGGGGAACGCGGGCGGCGCGTGGCTCGGCGGCGCGGTGCTGACGCACGGTTACGGACTCGACACGCTGCCGTGGGCCGCCGCCGTGGTCGCGCTCGCAGCGCTCGCCGTGACGTGGTTCGCCGCACGGCTGGATGCACCGCGCGTTACATCGGAAGTAAACGCGGCCGATGCTTGCTGAACGCTTATCATGTTGGCTCAACGTAATTCGAGCCAACATGATCGATCATCTCATCTGCGATTGCGACGGCGTACTCGTCGACAGCGAAGTCATCGCGGATCGCGTGATGCTGGACGTTCTTACCGAGACGTTTCCCGGCATCGACTTCAAACCGGCCGTCAAGACGGCTTTCGGGCAGCAGACCTCGCGCTTTCTCGGCCATCTGGAAACGAAGTTCGGCATCGTGATGCCGCCGGATTTCGTCGATACGATCGAGGCGCGCGTCTCGGTGGAACTCGCGCGCTCGGTCGGACCGATCGCCGGCGTGCGCGCCGCGCTCGAGGGCTGCGGCCTGCCGGTCGCGGTGGTGTCGAACAGCCGGATGGAGCGCGTGCGCGCGTCGGTGCGGCGGGCGGGGCTGAATGAGATCGTCGGCGCGCGCGTGTTCAGCGCGCAGCAAGTGGAGCGGCCGAAGCCTTATCCGGATGTCTATCTCCTGGCGGCGCGCACGCTGGAAATCGATCCGGCGCGCTGCCTCGTCGTGGAAGACAGCGTCGCCGGACTGACGGCGGCGCGCGCGGCGGGCATGAAGACCATCGCGTTCGTCGGAGCGAGCCATATTCCGTCCGGTTACGCGCAAGTGCTGCGCGAAACCGGCATCACGCGAATCATGGAGCACATGGACGAACTGCCCGCGCTCGTCGCGGCGGCCAGGCGCGGGGAGTTCGGCGACCTGCTGTCCTGAAGCGCCTTTGGCTCAGGCTGCTTCCTCGGCAGTCTCGCGCGCCGCGGCAAGCGCCGCGCGGAATTCGACCAGCTCCGCGATGGTCAGCATCGGCAGACCGTGTTCTTTCGCGAAGCGCTCGACCTGCGCGCCGCGCGTCATGGTGCCGTCGGCATTCATCAGTTCGCACAGCACGCCCGCAGGCTTGAGACCGGCGAGGATCGCCAGATCGACCGTGCCTTCCGTATGGCCGCGCCGCGCGAGCACGCCGCCCGGCATCGCGCGCAGCGGGAACACGTGGCCCGGCCGCACGATATCGCCCGGCTTTGCCTGATCGGCGATGGCCGCGCGGATCGTCGTCACGCGATCGGCCGCCGACACCCCCGTGGTCACGCCTTCGCGCGCCTCGATCGACACGGTGAACGCGGTGCCGTAGCGGCTGCCGTTCGCGGCGGCCATCGGCGAAAGTTCGAGCGCGCGCACTTTTGCGTCGGGCAGGCACAGGCAGACGATGCCGCTGCATTCGCGGATCAGAAGCGCCATCGTCGCGTCGGTGAGCTTCTCGGCGGCAACGATCAGATCCGCTTCGTTTTCGCGATCGTCATCGTCCTGCAGAACGACGGGGCGGCCCGCGCGCATGGCGTCGAGCGCTGCGGCGATGCGCGGCGGAACGTCGAAGGAAGCGAGCTGGGGGAGATCGGCAGAGGCGTCGTCAGCGATGACGGCGGGTGCGGCGAACGACAGGCTGTTGTGGGTTTGAGTCTGGGACATGTGAAACGCTCTCGCGGAACAATTGGGCGAAAAACGTTTCAGGGCATTGCAAACAGACAGAACGACACCCCACGGCGACGCGCCGGCAAGGCGCGGCGTCGTCCGGTTCGGCGCGATGCGTGAATCGCCGGGGGAACGGACTTGACTATCTGCACATCTTCTCTCATCCGGACTATGACCGTCGGCTCTGGCATCTCACCAGATCTGCTGACCCCGCGCGTGATGCGGCGCGGGCGCTCGCGGGCTCGAGGTTCGGCCGCGAGGCCTCGCCACTTACCGCCGGTGGGGAATTGCACCCCGCCCTGAAGACGTACTGAATGCCGGCAAGCCGAACAGGCTCGACAGCTTTTTCAGGATACCGCACGTGCGAAATTTTTGCACTGCCGCATGGATCATCGTTCCGGAAAACGACATGCGCAGCGAGCACGTCAGCTGTCCGCCCAGACTTTTGTGGCATTGACCGCGCGCCGCCATCCGGCGAGAGACGCAGCGATCTCCTCTTCAGGCATCGATGGCGAAAAACGCCGTTCCAGTTGCCACTGCGCCTTGAGTTCGTCGACGTCCTTCCAGTAACCCACCGCGAGCCCCGCCAGATAAGCCGCGCCGAGCGCCGTGGTTTCCGCGATGCGCGGCCGCGCGACGCCGACACCGAGCAGATCGGCCTGAAACTGCATCAGCAGATCGTTCGCGCACGCGCCGCCATCGACGCGCAATTCGCCGATACGCATGCCCGAGTCCGCTTCCATTGCCTTCAGCACGTCGAGCGACTGATACGCGATCGAATCGAGCGCCGCCCGCGCGATATGGCTGGCCGTCGTGCCGCGCGTCACGCCGAAGAGCGTGCCGCGTGCGCGCGCATTCCAGTGCGGGGCGCCAAGACCGGCGAACGCGGGCACGAGATAGACGCCATCGCTATGCGGCACGTTGCGCGCGAGCGCCTCGACTTCGCTCGCGTGGCGGATGAGGCCGAGCCCGTCGCGCAGCCATTGCACGACCGCGCCCGCGATGAAAATGCTGCCTTCGAGGGCATAGTCGACCCGGTCGCCGATTTGCCATGCGATCGTGGTGACGAGGTTGTTGCGCGACTCGATCGGCTTCTCGCCCGTGTTCATGACGAGAAAGCAGCCGGTGCCGTAGGTGTTTTTCACCATGCCCGACTCCGTGCACATCTGCCCGAAGAGCGCGGCGTGCTGATCGCCGGCAAGCGATGCGAGCGGGACGTCCGATGCGAACACCGTACCCTGCGTTGGGCCGTAGACCTCGGACGATGTCCGCACTTCGGGCAGCATGCTGCGCGGAATGTCGAGCGCGTCGAGCAGTTCGTCGTCCCAGCGCCGCGCGTGGATGTCGAAGAGCATGGTGCGCGATGCGTTCGTGATATCGGTGATGTGCATGCCACGCCGCGTGAAATTCCACACGAGCCAGCTATCGACGGTGCCGAAGGCGAGCCGCCCTTGCTTCGCCTTGTCGCGCGCGCCCTCGACGTTATCGAGAATCCAGCGGATTTTCGTTGCGGAGAAATAGGCATCGATCGGCAGGCCGGTCTTTGCGCGCACCATCGATTCGAGACCGCGCGACCTGAGCTCGTCGCACAGCGCTGCCGTGCGGCGGTCCTGCCAGACGATCGCGTTATAGATCGGCTTGCCGGTTTCGCGGTCCCACACGACGGTGGTTTCCCGCTGATTCGTGATGCCGATCGCCGCGATCGAAGAAGCGTTCGCGCCCGCGCGCGTGACGGCCTCAGCGGCGACGCCCGCCTGCGTCGACCAGATTTCCTGCGGATCGTGCTCGACCCAGCCCGCTTCGGGATAGATCTGCTGGAATTCCTTCTGCGCCACGGACACGATGTTGCCGTTTCTGTCGAACAGCATGGCGCGCGAACTGGTGGTGCCCTGATCGAGCGCGAGAACGTACTGATCCTTCATGGTCTCCTCCGGTTTGAGCGGTCCGTGTGCGAAATCTATCGGAGCGGGACCGCCCGGACAACCTGGCCGAACGGCATAGGTCGCGTGACATGCTCCGCTACGCGTGCAAAATGCCTATGCCATCCGGTCAGGTGGCGTCACGGTTCCGTTCGTCCGATACTGACGGAACACAATCGAGCGAACGGTGAGTGCGATGCGAATGCTGTTGATGTCAGGCGTGCTGGGAACGGCGATGCTGGCGGGCTGCGTGGGAACGCCGAGCCTTGGCGATTCGACGGGCGCGTCTTCGTTCGGTGCGCTGCAGGAGATGTGCGGAGCGTCGCCGGCCGATTACGGCGCCGATGCGCAATCCGTCTATTCGGCCTTCTTCGACGCGTACGTCGCCCAGCGCCGGGGCGGGCTGTCGAGAGAACGCTTCTGCGCGTTCCAAACGGCGATCGCCGAGCGGTATCGCGCCTATCGGGCGAATCCCGGCCCCGAAGCGCAGAGCGCATGGGCAAACTTCTTCCTGGATCAGCGCGCGCAGGCGCTCAGTTGGCGTGCAGCAGTCGACCCGACGCTGCGCGCCGGATGAAGCAATCTGTGATTTGAAACCAGAGGGATGAAACGGACGCGGTCCCCGACCGCGTCATGAGTCCTGCCGCGCGTGCTATGAGTAACGCTTGAAAGCCTTGACTGTGGAATCGCCGGTGGCGGTGAGGCGCCATTGCTGACGTCCCGAAGCGAGATTTTCGAGTTGAACGAGCTGGCGTTCGAGCAAGGCGTCGAGTTCCTCGCGTTCCATATCGACTTGATTAGGTGCTTCCTGAACCAGTAGCAGCGTGGCAAATTCGTGCGGACTCAGCATTGTGTTCTCCATGACGACCGAACGGCATAAGCAGCCGGCTTTGTAAGCCGGATCTTTTTGCTTCGAAACGTTGTACGGGGAAACTGGGAAACCGCCGGGCAAACGCAAAGATTGTGTACCGCGATTGCCGGGAATTGGGATTGTAGGCAAGCGTCTGACAAGTGCCAAATCCCAAAACGAAAATTTTTACTTTGACTTTTTGCGTGCCCGGAGGCGGTCCCCGACTCACGCAAATTTGAAGAATCCACTTGAAGTTCGTGCGGCGGCGCACACAAACATCGGGCGATGCGATGCTCGCGGCCTGATCGAATGCTCGCTGCATTCATGCGCCCAGCTCATTAATTCATACGATAAATGAATTTGTTTTAAATTAAGCGCGCAATGCAATATTCTCTTTTGCCCGGACGGTTATCGACACCGCCCGCGCCGTTCCGCCCTGGTATCCCGGACTTCATTCAATGACTCGCTTCAACTGGCAAAACCCGTATCCCACGCCGCGCCTGCCGGTGTTCGCCCGCAATATCGTATCGACGTCCCATCCGCTTGCCGCGCAGGCCGGCCTGCGCATGCTCTGGAAGGGCGGCAATGCCGTCGATGCAGCCATCGCCGCGGCGGCCGCCATCACCGTTGTCGAGCCGGTATCGTGCGGCCTGGGTGGCGATGCCTTCGCCTTGGTCTGGGACGGCAAGAAGCTGCACGGTCTGAATGCGTCGGGCGTGTCGCCCGCGGCATGGAACGTCGACTATTTCCGGCGCAAGTACGGCGAGGAGAACGGCCTGGCGCGCCAGCCCAAGCGCGGCTGGGACGCCGTGACCGTGCCGGGCGTGATTGCCGGATGGGAAGCGTTGCACGCGAAGTTCGGCACGCTGCCGTTCGCCGACTTGATGGAACCCGCGATCGAGATTGCCGAGCGTGGTCACGCGGTGGCGAGCATCGTCGCGTACAAGTGGGCGGCGGCGGTGCCCGAGCTCAAGGATCAGCCAGGCTTCGCGGACGTCTTCATGCCGCGCGGCCGCGCGCCCGAGGTGAGCGAACTCGTGCGCTTTCCCGGTCACGCAAAGACCTTGCGGCTGCTCGCGCAGCACGGTCCGCGCGCGTACTACGAGGGCGAAATCGCCGAGCGCATTGCGTCGTTCGCGCGCGAAGGCGGCGCCGCATTGACGATGGACGACTTGCGCAACTATCGCGCGGACTGGGTCGAGCCGATCAGCAAGGACTATCGCGGCCATACGGTGCACGAGATTCCGCCGAACGGGCAGGGCATCGCCGCGCTGATCGCGCTCGGCATTCTCGACAAGTTCGATGTCGGCACGCTCGCCGTCGATCGCATCGAGTCGCAGCATTTGCAGATCGAGGCGATGAAGCTCGCGTTCGCCGACGTCTACCGCTACGTCGCCGATCCGCGCTCGATGGACGTGACGCCCGAGCAGATGCTGGACGACGCGTATCTGACCGAGCGCGCGAAGCTCATCGACCCGAAGAAGGCCACGCAATTCGACTTCGGCATGCCGAAGGCGGGCGGCACCATTTATATGTCGGTGGCCGATGAGCGCGGCATGATGGTGAGCTTCATTCAGTCGAATTACATGGGCTTCGGCTCGGGCGTGGTCGTGCCGGATACGGGTATCGCGCTGCAGAACCGCGGCTGCGGTTTCTCGATGGATCCGAAGTCCGCGAACGTCGTGGAAGGCGGCAAGCGTCCGTTCCATACGATCATCCCCGCGTTTCTCACGCAGGAAGTCGATGGCAAGCGCGAAGCGGTAATGAGCTTCGGCGTGATGGGCGGCGACATGCAGCCGCAGGGCCATCTGCAATCCGTCGTACGTATGCTCGACTACGGCCAGCAGCCGCAGGCCGCGTGCGATGCGCCGCGCTGGAAGGTCAACCGCGACTTCACCATCGATATCGAGGCCACGCTCGATCCCGAAACCGCGCGTGCGCTCGAAGGCTTCGGTCACACGATCAAGTCCGTCGACGATCCTTACATGGACTTCGGCTCGGGCCAGTACATCTGGAAGCTCGATCGCAACGATCCCGAACGTGGTTATGTCGCGGCAAGCGACAGCCGGCGCGACGGTCTCGCCGCCGGCTTCTAAAACGACCATCGGAGACCGGTTCGTGCGACCGGTCTCCATCCAACAAGACAACGCGTCTATTCGCTGCTTCCAGGCATGCGAAGGGAAACGCGCATGCCCGCGTCGGGCGAAGAGAAAGGGGACATCATGAATGAACAGGCGTATCGGGCGCCGAATGCTCAAGCTGCTGCGGCCGAAGCGTCCGCGCAAAGAGCGGCGCCATCGGAGGCGATGATCCGTCGTATCGTGTTCTCGTCGTCGATCGGCAACGCGCTCGAGTGGTTCGACTTTCTCGTCTACGGCTATTTCGCCACGGTGATCGCGAAGGCGTTCTTTCCGTCGCACGACGAGTGGTTGTCGACGATGCTGGCCATCGGCACGTTCGGCATTTCGTTCCTGATGCGTCCGCTCGGCGCGATCGTGCTCGGCATCTACGGCGACCGCAAAGGTCGCAAGGCCGCGCTCACACTCGCCATTCTGCTGATGATGGTCGGCACGCTCACCATGGCCGTGATGCCGTCGTACGCGCACATCGGCTTGGCGGCGCCGCTTCTGATCCTGCTTGCGCGGCTCGTTCAAGGCTTCGCGGTCGGCGGCGAGTTCGGCAGCGCGACGGCGTTCATGGTCGAGCACAGCGAAGCGCGGCGCGGCTATTACGCAAGCTGGCAGTTCGCGAGTCAAGGGCTCGCCGCGATCATGGCCGCGGCTTTCGGCTCGGTGCTGAGCGCGTGGCTGCCGCAGCCTCAACTCGAAAGCTGGGGCTGGCGCATTCCGTTCGTCTTCGGTCTGCTCGTCGGCCCGGTGGGCTACTACATCCGTTCGCATCTGGACGAAACGCCGGAATTTCTCGCGACGCGCGCCGAAAACAAAGCGAGCGCGCCCGGCGTCTCGTTCTCGAATCAATGGCTGAACCTGTTGCTGGCCGTCGGCATCGTTGCGCAATCGACGGTCGGTGTGTACGTCTTGCAACTCTATATGCCGATGTATGCCGTCAAGCAGCTTCATCTTCCCGCGACGGCGTCGTTCGCCGTCGTGGTGCTCAATGGCGGACTTCAGTTCATTTTCTCGCCGTTGATGGGCGCGCTCTCCGACCGTTTCGGACGCATTCGCATCATGCTCGGCACGTCGATTTTCATGGGCGTAACGATTTATCCGATGTTTGCGTGGCTGCAGTCACACCCGACGATCGCCTCGCTCGTCATGCTGCAATCGGTCGCGGGCATTCTCAAGGCGGCATATTCCGGTCCGATGCCCGCGCTGATGTCCGAGATCTTCCCGACGCGCGTGCGCTCGACCGGTCTCTCGATCGGCTACGCGCTCGGCGTCACGCTGTTCGGCGGCTTCGCGCCTACGATCGTCGAGGCGTTCATCCACGTCACCGGCGACAAGCTCGCGCCGAGCTATTACGTGTTGCTGGCGGCGGTGCTGTCGGGCGTCTCGCTGGCGATCGTCGCGTGGCGCATGCGCGCGGGGCGGCGCGCGATATAACGGCCAGGTCTTCTCTCTGCATTTTCAGGCTCCAGGCACGAACTTCAGCGCGCGCGTGGCACATTTCATGCTGCAGTGCACCACTGGCCGCTCGCATCGAGACTCGTAAGAAATTGGCGCAAACGGAACCGGCGCGCCGCGCAGGAGTCTGTCCCCATGCCTGCAAACTCGTTGCGGGGCGGCTAAGATGGAAAAACCTGCCGCTTAACAATTGAAGTTAGAACGCCGGGACCGAATCGTTCGCGGCGTCGCCTGAACCTCGGCTTTTGCAGTTGGCCGATGGCGCGTTCAGTACCGCCTGGGAGCGCGATATATGCACACAAACAGTACCCATGTGATGCCGTGGCGCATCGAAGACATCGATCTCACGCGGATCGATCGCCAGAAGGCGGCATCCAACGAGCATCTTCTCTTGTTGTTGTGCGCCTGCTCGTTCATCGAGAGCGGCACAGATCTTTATACGAGCAATCTCAGCAAGTATTTTCATGACGACCCCGAGATTTCGGCGTGGCTCAACAATGAGTGGGAGCCCGAAGAGATGCAGCACGGCAGGGCGCTCAAGACGTACATCAATCACGTGTGGCCCGAGTTCGACTGGGACACGGCGTTCAGGAACTTCTTCGCCGAATACTCGCTGACCTGCTCGTACGAGGAGTTCGAGAAGAAGCGCGCGCTCGAGATGGTGGCGCGCTGTGTCGTCGAGACGGGAACGGCCACGCTTTATCGCGCGATAAACGACTGCTCGGATGAACCGGTGCTGAAAGAGATCACGGACAACATCCGCACGGACGAAGTGCGCCACTACAAGCATTTTTTCCACTTTTTCAAGAAGTGGAACAAGATCGAGGGCAATGGCCGCATGGCCGTGCTCGGCGCGCTCGTGCGGCGCGTGATGGAACTCAAGAGCGAGGATTCGGAGATCGCGCTGCGGCACGTCTTCGCCATTCGTTATCCTGAGCGTGCACAGGATGTGGAATACAACCGCGAGCTGTCCGCGCGCGTGAATGCGCTCGTGCGGCGCAATCTGTCGGCCGATCAGGCGATCAAGATGCTGCTCAAGCCGCTCGATCTGCCCGCGCGCATCCAGCCGGGCGTGCACTATCCGCTCTCAAAGATGACGCAGTTGTTCTTCCGTTGAAACCTACCCCACGATGCCGGCCCGAAGCCGGCATTTTGTTATGACCGATCCCAACGCGCCGCAGCCGTCGCTTTCCTCGCAATCCGTCTTCGACGAATGGCCGCCCGAGTTGCGCGCGCTTTTCGATGGCACGTTCGCCGTCGCCGAAGCCGGTTTCACGGCATCGCTGTGCGCGGCCGATCACGCTCATCGCGTGCGAACCGCGCTGCTGAGCGCAGGCGAACTCCTCGCGCCCGATGCGCGCACACTCGCGTTCGCGTTGTGGCCATCGTCGCGAACCGCGCAGGCGGTCACCGCGACGGGACGCGCGACGCTCGCCTTCGTTTTCGACGAAGCGTTTTATCAGGTCCATCTGGATGTGCGCCGCGTGCCGCTCGATGACGTGCCGCTCGCGTGCTTCGTCGGCACGATCGAGAGTGGGGAGGTGCAGCGGGTGGGATATGCGCGACTCACGAGCGGAATCGCGTTTGAACTGACCGAAGCGGAATCGGCACTCGCGCGCTGGCGCGAGCAGCTCGAATGGCTGAAGCGGGCGGCGAGCGCCGCCGCCTGAAGCAGCGGTGCGACACGTTGGAGTGTCGCACCGGGAAATCTACGCCTTAGCGACTGCGCGTGCCCGAACGCTGGGCATCGCGTCGGCCGCCGAGCAGCGCGCCGGGGTTGCCCGTAGGCGCCGGCTTGCGCGAATTCGCGGCATGGTTCGTCGGCGCCGATTCCGCGCGTCGCGGCGCGGGGTTCGCGCTCACGTTCGGCTTGCCGGCGTTGCGTGCATCGCGTGAGGGTTGGGCGCCCGCTTTGCCTCCATTGCCACCGTTGGCCGGCCGCGCGCCACGTGCGTCGCCGTTCGGACGGCCGCCTTCGCGGCGCGCTTCCCCATTGCGCGGAGCCTGACGCCCCTGGCCTTGCCCTTGCCCCTGTCCTTGACCGCGTCCCTGACTGCGACGCTGGATCGGCTCCGGCTTCGCGTTCGGATCCGGTTCGAAGCCGGGAATCACTTCGCTCGGAATCGGCCGCTTGATGAGGCGCTCGATGTCCTTCAGGAGCTGATGCTCGTCGACGCACACCAGCGAGACGGCTTCGCCTTCCGCGCCCGCGCGCCCCGTGCGGCCGATGCGGTGCACGTAGTCTTCCGGCACGTTCGGCAGATCGAAGTTGACGACGTGCGGCAGTTGATCGATGTCGATGCCACGCGCCGCGATATCGGTCGCGACCAGCACCTGCAGCGTCTGATCCTTGAATTCGGCCAGCGCGCGCGTGCGGGCCGACTGGCTCTTGTTGCCGTGAATCGCGAGCGCGCTGATGCCATCCTTGCCGAGCTGTTCGGCGAGGCGGTTCGCGCCGTGCTTCGTGCGCGTGAAGACGAGCACCTGGAACCAGTTGTTGCCGCGGATCAGATGCGTGAGCAACTCGCGCTTGCGATCGCGATCGACCGGGTGAATCTTCTGGTCGACCTTTTCGGCCGTGGTATTGCGCCGCGCGACTTCGATGAGCGCGGGCGAGTCGAGCAGGCTGTCGGCGAGCGCCTTGATTTCGTCGGAGAACGTGGCCGAGAACAGCAGGTTCTGACGCTTCGCCGGCAGGCGCGCGAGCACGCGTTTGATGTCGTGGATGAAGCCCATGTCGAGCATGCGGTCGGCTTCGTCGAGCACGAGAATTTCGAGCTGCGAAACGTCGATCGTCTTTTGCTGCATGTGATCGAGCAGACGTCCCGGCGTCGCCACGACGATATCGACGCCACGGCGCAGCGCGTCGATCTGCGGATTGATGCCGACGCCGCCGAACATCACCGTCGACTTGAGCTTCAGGTATTTGCCGTACGCGCGCACGCTTTCCTCGACCTGCGCGGCGAGTTCGCGCGTCGGCGTGAGGATCAGCGCGCGCACCGGGCGCTTGGCGCCAGCGGCGGCGGGAGCGAGTTGCGACAGGCGCTGCAGGATCGGCAGCGTGAAACCGGCGGTCTTGCCCGTGCCGGTCTGCGCGCCCGCGAGCAGGTCGCCGCCTTTCAGGACGGCGGGAATCGCCTGGAGCTGAATCGGAGTGGGGCTGGAATAGCCGAGTTCGTTGACCGCGCGAAGCAAGGGTTCGGACAGACCAAGTGAATCAAAAGACATAAATTGGATGCTTATCGTTATATCGGGCGGCGCGGGTGCGAATCAGGGCTGCGGCGAGCAGAGCTCGGCCGGCCGCGCGCATACGCGACGCTCGGAAATAAATCGGGCGGCGGGCCATTCGGCGATCAGCGATCGCCGGGCGTTGCCGCAAGGTTCGACGTGCTATCAAGACACGTCATCTGACGCTAAGTTGCATCGAAGGACACTTCGACGCGGCGGCGCCCGTTTCAGCAGGCCTCACGCGACATAGCGCGCGACGCTCACGAACTGGCACAGGCTGCCTGCGAGCACGAACAGATGCCAGATTCCGTGTCCGTGCCGGATGCGCTCGTCGTTGATGAAAAAATAAATGCCGGCGCTGTAAATCACGCCGCCCGCCACCAGCCATGCGGTTCCCGCGGCTGGCAGCGCCGTCACGAGCGGATGAACGGCTACGAGCGCGAGCCATCCCATCAGCACGTACAGCACCATCGACACGCTGCGGGTTCGACGCCCGAGCGTGAGTTCCTGCGTGATGCCGAACGCCGCGAGCCCCCAGCTCACGCCGAAGAGCGACCAGCCCCAGGGGCCACGCAAGGTCACCAGTGTATACGGCGTATAGCTGCCGGCTATCAACAAGTAGATGGCCGAGTGGTCGCACTTCTGCAGTATCGCTTTCAGGCGCGGCGTGCGCGCCCAGTGATACAGCGTGGAGATGATGTAGAGCGCGCAGAGCATTGCGCCGTACACCGCGAAGCTGACGACCTTGTAGGCGTCGCCGTCGAGCGCGCCCATCGTGACGAGCGTCGCGAGCCCCGCCACCGACAGCAGCGCGCCGATCAGATGGCTGATGCTGTTGAAACGCTCACCTGCGTGCATGAATCCATTCCGCCAAAAGACAAGGGGCGCGGCCCCAAACTACACAGGCTGCGCCCCAAATGCGTATTGTACGCTCTATTGGCGGATGGTCGCCGCGGACCTCAATCGAGCGGCGCCGAGCGCAGATTGCTTACCTGCTGCGGCGACACCGGCGTGCCGTGGTTGCCCCACGACATACGGATGTACGTCACGACCGCCGCGACTTCCGTATCCGACAGCGACTGCGCGAAAGGCGGCATGCCGTGCGGCATCGGGTTGCCTTCCGTGCTCGGCGGATAGCCGCCATTCAACGTCATGCGGATCGGGTTGACGGCCGACGGCATCTGGATCGACTGGTTGTTGGCGAGCGGCGGATAAGCCGGCGGCTTGCCAAGACCATTTTCCTGATGGCACTTCGCGCAGTTTTCGGTGTAGACCTTCTTGCCCAGCGTGAGCAGCTCGCCGCCGAACTTGTCGGACGTCTCCAGCTGCATGACTTCCGGCGCTTCCTTCTTCTGCGGGATCGACTTGAGGTAGGTCGAAATCGCGTTGATGTCGGCGTCGGTCATGTACTGCAGGCTGTTGTGGACCACTTCGGCCATCGGGCCGAACACCGCGCCGCGCTGCGACACGCCGGTCTTCAGCAGGTCGTTGATGTCCTTCAGGTCCCAGTCGCCGAGACCCGCTTCCTTGTTCGACGTCAGCGACGGCGCGTACCAGTTCTGCAGCGGGATCAGGCCGCCGGCGAAGGCCGCCGAGTTGACCGGACCGCCCATCGCGTTGATCGACGTGTGGCACATGCCGCAGTGGCCGAGGCCTTCGACCAGATACGCGCCGCGGTTCCATTCGACCGATTTGGTCGGATCCGGCTTGTACTCGCCTTCCGAGAAGAACAGCGTGCGCCAGCCGATCAGCAGGTTGCGGTTGTTGAACGGGAAGCGCAGTTCATGCGGACGGCTCGGTTCCGAAACCGGCGCGACCGAGCGCAGATACGCGTAGATCGCGTCGGAGTCGGCGCGCGTGACCTTCGTGTAGCTCGTGAACGGGAAGCCCGGATACAGCAGCGAACCGTCCTTCGAACGGCCGGTGTGCATCGCGCGATAGAAGTCGTCGGAGGTCCACTTGCCGATGCCGTATTGATCGTCCGGCGTGATGTTCGGCGTGAACATGGTGCCGAACGGCGTGGCCATCGGCAGGCCGCCCGCGAACTCCTTGCCGCCGCGCACCGTGTGGCACGCGATACAGTCGCCGGCGCGGGCGAGGTATTCACCTTGTTTGACGAGGGCGGCTTTATCAGCCGGCGTCGCCGCGATGGCGCCGCCCGAATGCAGATTGTCGCCGCCCGACCAGAGGACGGCGCCGGCTGCGACGGCTGCCACCACGACAGCCGAGGAAAGTGCGAACAGGGACTTGCGTTTCATTATGTTGTCGCTCCAGACGCCTTATTGCAGTTCGCTGCCGCACTTGAGCGGCATCTTCAACGAGCCAGCAGGCGCGGGCACCGGATTGGCGGGTGCTTGTTGCGTGGACAGCCAGGCGGCGACGGCGGTCACGTCGTCATCCGTCAGGCGCGAGGCGATCTGCTGCATGCAATCGGGCGCTTTCGCGTGACGCGTGCCCGACTTCCATGCGCCGACTTGCGCGCTGATGTAGTCCGAATGCAGGCCGACGAGACCCGGAATGGCCGGCTGCATGCCGGTCAGACCCTTGCCGTGGCAGGCCGCGCACGCGGGAATGTTCTTCGACGCATCGCCGTTCAGCACGATCTGCTGGCCGCGCGCGAGCGTCGTGGCCGACACGTTCGACTTGGCGGGCGGCGGATACGGCGGACGCTGGTTCGAGAAGTACGTCGCGATCTGATGAAGGTAATCGTCCGAGAGATACGTGACGAGGTAGTTCATCGGCGGGTACTTGCGCCGGCCTTCGCGGAAATTCTGGAGCTGGTTGTACAGATAGTCGGCAGGCTTGCCGGCAAGACGCGGGAAGTAGTCGTTGTCCGTGCCTTCACCGTGAACGCCGTGGCACGCCGTGCAGCCCTGCACGCGCGCGGCCATCGTGTCCGGTGCGATCGGCTGGTTCTGCGCCTGCGCGGCGGAGCTGAAAACGCCAGCGCTGCCTACCAGAGCCGAGGCAAAAGCCATAGCGAGCAGCGGACGAAAAATGCGTCTTGAAAACACGCGACACTCCATGAAATTCGGGGACCTGCCGAGCTTCGTGCGGCTCGGTGCGAAGGTGGCGAACCACGGCCACGCAGGGGGCGGTGGGTGGCGGACCACGGCCACAGCGGCTCGACGAGCCTCTGATGCGACGCGGCATTCTATCATCGATGCATGATGATGACTATTTGACACAATCTCGCTCTAAGTCCCGCTGCAGCGCATTCGCGACAATTTGCCGCGCGGCTCTTGACCATCCGCGACGAACTTCTCACGCGCGTTCGCTTCATTGCCTTTCGACAAAGATTCGACTCGACGTGAAGCGCCTGCGCCGTTCCGATGTGCTCCATGCAGTTTCGGAAGCGCCGGGCAAAAATTCAAGGCGTTTCGCCGACCTTCGATGCTGTGCTGCAACCGGGCCTTCGTTTAGACTCCGCAGACTTTCTTCCTTCGACACTGCGCGCACGCGATGAACGACGATCCCATCGGTCTGGCCCAGACCGCATTCGCGGCGCTCGCCGACGTCGCCTTTGCCTGCGTGCTCGGCTCGTTGCTCCTGAACGGCTGGCTGATGCGCGAACAGGCGTTCGCTCCCGTTTCGCCCGCGCGGGCCGGCTGGCGGCGTGCGGCGCGGGGCGGTCTGCTCGCCGCGCTCGCTTTGGTGCTGTGCAACTTCGTTTCGCTGTGGCTGCAGTCGGCGGCGATGAGCGGCGCGCCGCTCGCCGAAGCGGGCGCGTCCTTGTGGCTGGTCGCGACGGGCACGCATGCGGGCATCGGCTGGACGGTCGCGCTGGCGGGCAGCGTGCTCCTGGTGCCGGCGGCGAGCGGCGGCGCGCCAACGGTCGCGCGCATCGGATTTGCCGCGCTAGCGGCGCTGGTCGTCGCGGCGGGCAAGTCGGCGGTCGGCCACGCGGCCGATGCGGGTGCGTTCTCCTTCGCGGAAGGCGTGCAAACGCTGCATCTGCTCGCGACGGCCGTGTGGGGCGGCATCGTCATCGCGGGTGCGTTCGTGTTGCCGGCGCTCGATACATCGGTGGCGCGCGCGTTGCTGATCCGCACGGTCGCGCGCATGTCGCGCACGGCGGCGATCGCGCTTGCGTTCGTCGTCCTGACGGGCGGGTTCAATGCGTGGCGCGGCGTCGGCGGCTCGCCCGCGGCGCTGACCGCGAGCGCCTGGGGTCAAGCGTTGCTCGTGAAGATCGCGCTGGTTGCGCTGGCGCTCGCGTTCGGCGCGCTGAATCGATGGTCGGCGCTGCCGCGTCTGCAACGCTCGGCATCGACGATCGACGCGCACACGGTCATCAACGTGATGCGTGTCGAAGCGGTGATGATGGCGGGTGTGTTCGTGGCGGCGGCCGTGTTGTCGCACAGCGTGCCGGGGTCGGCGCTCGGCGGATGAAACGACGCGCGTCTTACTCGTAGCCGAGCTTGTGAGAGACGATCGGCGCGCAGAAGAGCGCCACCGCGCAGCCGATGACCTTGCCTTGCAGTTCGACGAAGGCCGTATGCGAATCGGCGACGAAGACGACTTCGAGCAACTGCGGCAGGCAGAACACGAACGCCGCAACGATGAACCAGCGCGTCACCGCCGCGATGCGCCAGCCGTGCTGCGCGCCGATGCCCGCGGCCACCACGCGCGCCACCCCCAGCGCGACGAGCGAGCCCACAGCCAGTTGGGCCCGGACGTATTCATCGGGAAGGACGTGCCACATGATCGTTCTCGCTCTTTTTAGTGACTTTTGGCAAGGGTACGTGCGGGAAGCCCGTCAGTATGTACGAGAAAACGCAGATCGTGAACGGGAATTTTAAACGCGGCCCGCAGGCCGCGGGCGCTCAGAACGTGTGTTCCGGACCGGGAAAGCTGCCGTCCTTCACGGCGCGTACATACGCTTCGACGGCCGCGAAAATATTCGGCTGGCCTTGCATGAAATCCTTCACGAAGCGCGGCCGCTTGCCGTGGAAGATGCCGAGCATGTCGTGCAGCACGAGCACTTGCCCGGAACAGTCGATGCCCGCGCCGATGCCGATCGTCGGAATCGCGAGCGCCTCCGTGACTTCGCGCGCGAGCAGCGTGGGCACCGCTTCGATCACGATCAGTTGCGCGCCGGCTTCCTGCAGCGCGATGGCGTCGCGCTTCATCTGTTCGGCCGCCGCCTCGGACTTGCCCTGCACCTTGAAGCCGCCGAACGCATGCACCGACTGCGGCGTGAGCCCGACGTGCCCGCACACGGGAATCGACCGCTCGACGAGAAAGCGCACGGTGTCCGCGAGCCATGCGCCGCCTTCGATCTTCACCATCTGCGCGCCCGCGCGCATCAGCTTCACGGCGTTCGCATAAGCGTCTTCCTTCGAGCCGATCGTGCCGAACGGCATGTCCGCGACGACGAGCGCGCTGCGGTTGCCGCGCGCGACCGCAGCCGTGTGATACGCGATGTCATCGAGCGTGACGGGCAGCGTCGTGCCATGCCCCTGCAGCACGTTGCCGAGCGAATCGCCGATCAGCATGACATCGACGCCCGCGCGTTCGAGCAGCGCGGCGAAGCTCGCGTCGTAGCACGTCAGCATCACGATGCGCTCGCCGGCCTCGCGCATGGATTGAAGTTTGGGTACGGTGATCGTCGAGCGATTCGTTTCCTGCAGATACGTCATGATCGTTTCACTAAAGAGGGCGTGGCCGCGCGGCGCGCTCAGACCGATACGCCTTTGACAAAGAATTCCTTGCGCCCGCGCATCGTCTCGATACGCTCGACGAGGAGCGTGAGATCGTCATCCGATGCAAGCGGGTTCAGGTGCTCCGCGTTCACCGTGAGCAACGGCGTCGCGTCATAGTGATAGAAGAACTCGTTATACGCATCGCAGAGCGCGCGCAGATATGAATCCGAGATCTGCAGTTCCATCGGCAGCGAGCGTTTCTGAATGCGCGCGAACAGCACTTCCGGGCTCGCCTGCAGATAGATGACGAGATCGGGCGCGGGGCCGCTCGAACGAATGTGCGAGGCGACGTCCTTGTAGAGCTGGAACTCGTCGTCGGGCAGCGTGAGGCGCGCGAACAAGTCGCTCTTCTGCGTGAGAAAGTCCGTCATCAACGCCGCGCCGCTCGTCACGATATCGGCGGCTTCCTGCGTCTGCGATGCACGCTGCAACGCGAAGTTCAACTGCGTGGCGAGCGCATGGCGCGTAGTGTCGCGATAAAAGCGTTCGAGAAACGGGTTGTCCTGCGGGCGCTCGAACAGCGTGCGCATCGACCAGCGCTCGGCGAGCAGGGTCGCAAGCGTGGTCTTGCCAACGCCGATCGGCCCTTCGATTGCAATGTAACGGTGGGGCGGCCGCAGTTGCGGCGCGGTCACGGTGAGTGGCGGAACGCTCATCGGCAGTCTGTCTTGTTGGAAGGGGCGGTGCTCGTGTCGGTGCCGCCGGACGGCGTGCCGACCATGCACTGACACGCGGCGACTTTCTCGATACGCTGATCGGCAACGTCGGCGATGAACGAATCCGCGCGGCCGCGTTGAGGAAGAATGAGATCGGGTTCGAGCTCCACGAGCGGCACCAGCACGAAGGCGCGTTGCGTCATGCGCGGATGCGGCACGACGAGATCCGCTTCGTCGATGCTCGATGCGCCATACAGCAGGATGTCGAGATCGAGCGTGCGCGGCGCATTGCGATACGGCCGCTCGCGCCCGAACTGCAACTCGATGTGATGACACAGACGCAAGAGCGCGCGCGCCGGCAGACTCGTTTCGAGCTTGACGACGCAATTGAAATAATCGTCGCCCGATGCATCGATCGGCGCGGTGCGATACACGCTCGATTTCGCGAGCACGGTGATCGTGTGCTGCTGGGCGAGACACACGACTGCGTCTTTCAGGGTCTGGCGCGCATCGCCGAGATTCGCCCCCAGGCCGAGATAAGCAATCGTCATGGCAGAAGTCCTACGCGTGGGTCACAGCGACAAGCGGGAAAGCAACATCGCTCCTCGCTACTGTAACCAAAACCGGCGTTACTCGTTGTCGGCGCCTTCGCGCGTGTTCGGCGCACTGGATACGACGTCGCCCTCGCTGCCTGGCGCGCCCTGTTCCACCGACTCGCCCGTGCGGCGCTTCGCGTTGCTGCGACGGCGGCGCTTCTTCGGCGCGTTGCGGTCCTTGCCGCCTTCGGACAACAGCGCTTCGCGCGCGGCGTGATCGCCGTCGATGAAATCGCTCCACCATTGACCGATGGCCGCATCGAGCTCGCCCGATTCGCAACGCAGTAGCAGGAAATCATACCCCGCTCTGAATCTTTGGTGTTCCAGCAGCTTGAGCGCGCTGCGGCCGCGCTTTTCCAGCCGATGCTGAAGACCCCAGATCTCGCGCATGTCCGACGAGTAGCGCTTGTGGATCGCGAGTTTCTCGGTCTGCATGTCGAGCACGTCGTCCATCGCGCGATGCAGCGCGGGCACCGGATATTCACCGTTCGCCGTGTATTGCTGCCAGCGCGTCTGCACGTCGTGCCACAGCAGCGTGGCGAAGAGAAAGCCCGGTGAAACCGGTTTGCCCGCGCGCACGCGCTCGTCGGTGCTGGTGAGCGCGAGCGTGACGAACTTCTCGCCGTGCGGCTGTTCGAGCACGACATCGAGCAGCGGCAGCACGCCATGATGCAGGCCTTCCTGACGCAGCCGCGTGAGACACGCGAGCGCGTGACCGGAGAGCAGCAGCTTCAGCATCTCGTCGAACAGACGCGCGGCCGGCACGTTGTTCATCAGATCGGCGAGGTCCTTGATCGGCGCGCGCGTGGCTTCGTCGATCTCGAAGCCGAGCTTCGCCGCGAAGCGCACCACGCGCAGCATACGCACCGGGTCCTCGCGATAGCGCGTGGCCGGATCGCCGATCATGCGCAACAGACGCGCGCGGATATCGGCCATGCCGTCGTGATAATCCAGCACGGTTTGCGTGGCCGGATCGTAATACATCGCGTTGATGGTGAAGTCGCGGCGCGTGGCGTCTTCGTGCTGCTCGCCCCAGACGTTGTCGCGCAGCACGCGGCCGCTCGCGTCGACGGCATGCGTGCGGCCATCGAGCTCGCCGCGTTTCAGCCGGCGCGGCGGTTCGGCGGCCGGTTCCGGCGGAGCATCCATCAGCGCGCGGAACGTCGACGTCTCGATGATCTCCTGCCCGAACTGCACGTGCACGATCTGGAAGCGCCGCCCGATGATGCGCGCGCGGCGAAACAGCTTCTGCACCTGATCGGGCGTGCCGTCGGTGGCGACGTCGAAGTCTTTGGGTGCGACGCCGAGCAGCAGGTCGCGCACCGCGCCGCCGACGATGAACGCGCGATGTCCCGCGTGCTGCAGGCCGTCGGTGACGCGGACCGCGTTCTTCGAGATCAGCGACGGATCGATGCCGTGAATCTCCGATGACAGGATGACCGGCACGCTCGGGTCGCGCTTCACGTGCGCGGCGGCTTTCTTGCGCGGGCTCTTGCGAGCCGGTTTGGCGTCGGGCGAAACAGGTGGCGTGTCGTTCGCTGCGCCTTCATCGGAATCGGCGCTGTCTTGCCCGAACAGCTTGCGGATGAGTTTTTTAATCACGTGTGTCGAACAGGTTCAGGATGCGCCAGCCTTTGGCTTGCGCGTGCGCGCGCAGGGTGTCGTCGGGATTGGTCGCGACCGGGTCGGTGACGCGCTCGAGCAGCGGGATGTCGTTGTGCGAGTCGCTGTAGAAATAGCTGTGCCTGAAATCGGAAAGCTTCTTGCCGCTCGCTGCGAGCCATTGCTCGACCCGCACGATCTTGCCTTCGCGATAGCTCGGCGTGCCGGTCGGCCGGCCGGTGAGCGCGCCGTCCGGATGATCGTCGACGGTTTCCACATCGCAGGCGATCAGGGTTTCGATGCCGAATGCTTCCGCGATCGGCGCGGTGATGAACGCGTTAGTGGCGGTGACGAGGCAGCAGAGATCGCCGTTGTCCTGATGCTCGCGCACCAAGGTGACGGCGGCCGGCACGATGCGCGGATTGATCACCTCGCGCATGAATTGCGTGTGCCAGTCGGTGAGCTGCTCGCGCGAATATTTCGCGAGCGGCGCGAGCATCGCGTGCAGATAGGCGTTGATGTCGAGCACGCCCGCCTTGTAATCGGCGTAGAAGGCGTCGTTCTGGCGCGCGAAAGAATCCGCGTCGACGATGCCGAGCTTCACCATGAAGCGGCCCCATTCATGGTCGCTGTCGGTGGGAATGAGCGTGTGGTCGAGATCGAAAAGGGCGAGGTTCATGGGTGCGCATTCTACTTGAAGCGGGTCGGATCGTTGTCCGGCGCGGCCGGGCTGGAATCGGGAGCGATTGGATCGCCGACGAGATCCTGCGCCGGCACGGGCACGGGCGCGAGCGGCGCGGCGCGGCCGGTTTGCTGGAGCATCGTGCGCAGGAGCGCGCGCGTCACCGCGCGTTTTTGCTCCAGCGAGAAGCGGTCGAGTTCGTCGAGCAGGGCCATCAGGCTCGGCATGTCGCGGCGGAAATGCGTGAGCAGATAGCCGGGCACGTCTTCCGCGAGCACGATGCCGCGTTCACGCGCCGCGTGTTTCAGCACCGATGCCTTTGCTTCGTCGGAGAGCGGCTGAAGGTGGAAGACGAGGCCCCAGCCGAGCCGCGTGCGCAGATCTTCGCGCACGGTGAGCGCGAGCGGCGCGTCGTTGCCGGTCGCGACGAGGGCGCTGGTCGGATGCGCACGCACTTCGTTGAAGAGATTGAAGAGCGCGATCTGCTGCGCGGGCGAGAGGCGGTCGCAATCATCGACGGCATAGAGCGTCACGCGCGGATCGAAGCCGAACACGTTGAGCGCGCTTTGCGGACTCAGGTAGCGCGCGTGGCCGTCCGCCTCGTGCGTGAGCGCCTGCAGCAAATGGCTGCGGCCGCTGCCCGGCTCGCCCCAGACGTAGAACGTGCGGTCCGCGACCGGCCCGGCCGCGAGCGCATCTTCGAGCGCGCGCAGACGCGCGACCAGTTCGTGATTGCCGGCGGCGAAAAAGTTGTCGAAGGTGGCGGGCGGCGGCGTGCCCAGATCGAGCGTCAGTTGGCGTTGCACGGGGAGATCGGTATCGTCGGGCCTTGAGTCGGGCATATCTTGAAAACTGCCGGATGAGCCGAGGGTATACGCGCAAAGCCGCAGCGGATCGCCGTGTGCGCGAGGGGCTCCGGCGCTTTTCAGATCGCCTTCGATCTCGAAAAGGGCGCCTGCGCGGTGTCTGGCGAACGCGGGAAAATCCAGCCTGCCGACCGTCGTCGGGTCATCATCGGGTAAAATCGCATTTTACCGACCTTCTTGCTTCCCTCCCCATGAATCAACCGAAATCCGCTCCAGACGCCCAAGGTTTGTCGTATCGCGACGCGGGCGTGGACATCGACGCAGGCGACGCGCTCGTCGACCGGATCAAGCCGTTTGCCAAGAAGACGATGCGCGACGGCGTGCTGGGCGGCATCGGCGGATTCGGCGCGCTCTTCGAAGTGCCGAAGAAATACAAGGAGCCGGTGCTGGTGTCGGGCACGGATGGCGTCGGCACCAAGCTGCGCCTCGCGTTCACGCTGAACCGGCATGACACGGTCGGTCAGGATCTCGTCGCGATGAGCGTGAACGACATCCTCGTGCAGGGCGCCGAGCCGCTCTTTTTCCTCGATTACTTCGCGTGCGGCAAGCTGGACGTCGACACGGCGGCGGACGTCGTGAAGGGCATCGCGACGGGTTGCGAACTGTCGGGCTGCGCGCTGATCGGCGGTGAGACGGCGGAAATGCCGGGCATGTACCCGGACGGCGAGTACGATCTCGCGGGCTTCGCGGTCGGCGCGGTGGAAAAAAGCAAGATCATCGACGGCAGCACGATCAAGCCGGGCGATGTGGTGCTCGGGCTGGCTTCGAGCGGTATCCATTCGAACGGCTATTCGCTGGTGCGCAAGATCATCGAGCGCGCGAATCCGGATCTGAACGCCGATTTCGACGGCCGCTCGCTCGCCGACGCGCTGATGGCGCCCACGCGTATCTACGTGAAACCGCTGCTTTCGGCGATGCAGAGCGTGACGGTGAAGGGCATGGCGCATATCACGGGCGGCGGTCTGGTCGAGAACATTCCGCGTGTGCTGCGCGAAGGGCTGACGGCCGAGCTGGATCATCGCGCGTGGCCGCTGCCGCCGCTGTTTGCGTGGCTGCAGAAGCACGGCGGCGTCGCGGATGCGGAGATGCATCGCGTGTTCAACTGCGGTATCGGGATGGCGGTGATCGTCGCGGCGGAAGATGCCGATGCGGCTATCGGGCTGCTGTCGGGTGCGGGTGAGCAGGTTTGGAAGATTGGTGTCGTGCGTGAAAGCAAGGAAGGGGAGGCGCAGACGGTGGTGGTTTGAGATCGACGGTTGCGCTGACGAGAACCCTCGCCGAGTGCGAGGGTTTTTAGTTTTTGGGATTTCGCCAATCCTCCCTTTCACGCTCGACCAGCACGAATCGACGACACAAATCGATATCGCGCCCGCTCACGCCTGAGGCTTCGAATGACGCTGGCCAAAGCGTCAGCACATCGAGCAAGCGATTGACCTCGTCGCGCGCTTCGGCCTGCGTCAGCATGAAACGGCCCGCATGGGAAAGCGCATTGGCGATAGTCGGCGTCTGAGCGTCATCCCCCACAATGAGTTGCTGATATCCGATGGCCTGAAGTTGCGGCTGAAGATCGTAGGCGGGCGAGAGTTTCCAGTTGCCGTCGCGATTCAGAAAAGCGTGATTCTTCTCGTGGTCGTCGGTGTTTTCCATCAAAACGTTGAACACCATGCGCTGAAAGAGCTGACGGCTGTCCGCTCGCGACGCGGGTGAATAGCGCCGTGCGATTTCGGCGAGGTCGCCGTAAGACGCCCTGCTGATATCGATACCTTCTGCGATCAGCATCGTCCTCCCGCTGGCGAGATGATGCCGGCTGCCATTCATGTCCCGGTCGAAACGCTCGATAAGCAGAACGTTCTTTCCGCGAATCGACACGAGGCGCGTTTCCGGCACATCGATGCCGCATTCCTTCGCCAGACGCAGCGAAGCATATTCGACGGCGCTTACATCGATTTCGTCGCCTTCGGCGGGAAACTTCGCGATCCAGTAGCGGCCGTCATCCTCGACGATCGCCTTCGGACGCGCGCCGCCCACGCTGCGCCCGGGTTGCAGCAGCCGACGCAGACGCTCGTCGATGGGTGCGTGGACTTCGATGGCATGCGCCGCTTCTGCTAGGGCTTGCAGATCGGCGACATGAAACGCCTGATCGGGCGGCGTTTCGTAAGCGTTGCTGGTCCAGGAGAAGCCGAGCGCGCCAATCCTGTTTTCGCCAGCAAGCGCGAGGTAATCGATCGGTGCGCGGCGCCTTGGCCGAAACACCGTATCGATGACTTGTCGGCCCCAACGGTCGGGTCCGGCATCCTCGAAGACCGGATGTAATTCCAATCCTGGCGGAGGGTCGAACGTACCGGGGCGAAGCGGCAGGTCCGGCGAGAGAGCAAACGCATGCGCGTCGTTCAGCCAGTCTGTCGTGTAGGCGAAGAGACAACGGCGACCGCCAATCAACCGAAGTGCGCCGCACAAACGAGGCGCAAGCGCGCCGGGTGGATAAATCCATACGAAGAGTTCGTCGTTCATGGGCCGCTCTTCTTGCCCGCGAGATTGTGGAGCTCCAGCATCAACGCGGTTTCGTCTGCAGCCGGATCAGCGATGGTGGCAAGCAAATGCACCCGGCCAATCAGCCAGAGCGCGGATGCATAGACGCCCATCGATACCGTGGGATCGCCTTTCTCCATCTTCTGGAGCGTCGGCACGGAAACCTGCATGCGCTCGGCGAACGTCGCGAGTGATTCGCGGCGGCGTTTGCGAGCGATGCGCAGGTTTGTTCCCAGCGCCTCGAGTGCGCGAGACGCGGGCCTTGGCAGCATGTCGGCGGCAGTGGCGCGGCGGGGCATAAAGAATAGAACCAAAAATCGGCGTTAGTTGAAACTATTCTTTATAGTATGACTGTCGTTCCGAATTGGCAACTTGTCAAAGCGCCACGCGTTCCATGGCTCCCAAAGCCCGCTCCGTCGCATCCCCCGCGCAACAATCCACCACGACGCGCTCCGGCATCGCCCGCAACCACGTCAACTGCCGCTTGCACAGCTGCCGCGTCGCAAAGATGCCCTTGTCGCGCATCTCGTCGTAGCCCGTCGCGCCATCGAGGTATTCCCACGCCTGCCGATAACCGACGCAGCGCATCGACGGCATCGCCACATCCAGATCGCCGCGCGCGCGCAGCCGCTTCACTTCGTCGATGAAACCATGCGCGAGCATCGCATCGAAGCGTGCCGCGATGCGCGCATGCAGAACCGCGCGATCCGACGGCTCCAGCGCGATCGGCACGAAGCGATACGGCGCATCCGTGTCCTGAACGCGCGGCGCGGCGAGCAGCGCGGACATCGGCTGTCCGCTCAGCATGAAGACTTCGAGCGCGCGCTGGATGCGCTGCGAATCATTGGGCGCAAGCCGCGCGGCGGTCTGCGGATCGATCGCCGCGAGCCGCGCGTGCAGCGCGGGCCAGCCGTCACGGGCGGCGTCGGCATCGAGCGTGGCGCGCAGGTCGGCATCCGCGCCGGGCAGGTCGTTCAGGCCTTGCGTCAGCGCCTTGTAGTACAGCATCGTCCCGCCGACGAGCAACGGCACGTTCCCGCGCGCGATGATCTCGCCGACGATCCGCAGCGCATCCGCGCGAAACTGCGCGGCCGAATACGTCTCGGCAGGATCGATGATGTCGATCAGATGATGGACCGCCGCCGCGCGTTCCTCCGCGTTCGGCTTGGCCGTGCCGATATCCATCTCGCGATAGACGAGCGCCGAATCCACACTGACGATTTCGACCGGATGTCGCGCCGCGAATGCGAGCGCCGCCGCCGTCTTGCCGGACGCCGTCGGCCCGAGCAGACAGGCCACAGGCAAAGCGGTATCGCTCATTGTCCGCGCATGAAAAGGCGGTCGAGATCGGCGAGCGTGAGCTGATACCACGTCGGCCGGCCATGATTGCATTGATCGGCGCGCTCGGTCGCTTCCATCTGGCGCAGCAGCGCGTTCATCTCGTCGAGCGTGAGCCGGCGGTTCGCGCGCACCGCGTTGTGGCAGGCGAGCGTGCCGAGCAATTCGTGCTGACGCTCGGTCAGCACGCGCGATCCGCCATACGCGTGCAGATCCGCGAGCACCGCGCGCGCGAGCGATTGCAGGTCGGCGTCTTTCAGCAGCGCGGGCACGGCGCGAATCGCGATCGATGTCGGCGAGAGCACCGCGAGATCGAAGCCGAGCGCATCGAGCGTGTCGCGCTCTTCCTCGAC
Source organism: Caballeronia sp. NK8 (assembly GCF_018408855.1). Taxonomy (GTDB): domain Bacteria; phylum Pseudomonadota; class Gammaproteobacteria; order Burkholderiales; family Burkholderiaceae; genus Caballeronia. The sequence goes on from NZ_AP024322.1 coordinate 452,718, forward strand.
GACGCCGATCTCGACCGGATCGGCCGTCATCGACACGGGAATCAAGAGTGGCTGCACGGCGATCGCGCGATCGGCGATCGCGTGCTTGAACTGCTCGTAGAGAATGCGCTCGTGCGCGGCGTGCATGTCGACGATCACGAGCCCGCGCGCGTTCTGCGCGAGCACGTAAATGCCGTGAATCTGGCCGACGGCGAAGCCGAGCGGCTGCTCGTCGGCGTGATCGAGTGCGCTGTCGCTCGCGACGACCGGCGCCGATGGCCGCGCGCTCACGCTTGGATAGGGCGTATCGACGGTTGTCGCTGCGTTCGGCGTGCCCGCGCCGGTGTCCTTGCGGCCGAACAGCGCGTCATACAGCGCGAGCGGCTGCGCGACCGGCAGCGTGCCCTGCGTCATGCGCGATTGGCGCAGCCAGTTCGTGCCGTTCTCGCTTTTCAGATGCAGCGCGTCCGGCGTGCCGACGAAAGGCTTCGCACTGAACGACGCAGTCCCGGTCGGCTGCAACTGCGCCGCGTGCCCGCCCGAAGTCGTCTCCGGCGAAGCACCCGCATGCCGCGCGAGCGCGCGCTGCACGGCGTGAAAAACGTACTGGTGAATCGAGCGCGAATCGCGAAAACGCACTTCGATCTTCGACGGATGCACGTTCACATCGACCGATTCGGGCGGCAGATCGAGAAACAGCACGTACGCCGGATAGCGATTGCCGTGCAGCACGTCTTCATACGCGGCGCGCACGGCGTGCGTAAGCAGCTTGTCGCGCACGAAGCGGCCGTTCACGAAGAAATACTGCTGGTCGGCGCGGCCGCGGCTCGCGGTCGGCAGTCCAGCGCAGCCATACACGGCGAGCGGCCCGGCGCGCTCGTCGAGCGGCAGATGCGCGGTTTCGAACACCTCGCCGAGAATCTTCGCGACGCGCGTTTGCGGGTCGCTCGCGTTCCAGTGCTCGACGGCCTTGCCGTTGTGCATCACCGAAATCGCGACATCCGGCCGCGCGAGCGCCATGCGGCGGATCACTTCGAGGCAATGGCCGAGCTCGGTCTGCTCGCTCTTCAGGAACTTGCGGCGCGCAGGCGTGTTGAAGTACAGCTCGCGCACTTCCATGGTCGTGCCGACGGTGCCCGCGGCGGGCGAGAGCGCGCCCGTTTGCGCGTCGATGCGGGTTGCGTGCGCGCAGCTTTCCGTACGGCTCGTGATGAACAGTTCGGCGACCGACGCGATCGATGCGATCGCCTCGCCGCGAAACCCGAGCGTCGCGACGGCTTCGAGATCGGCGAGCGAGCGGATCTTGCTCGTCGCGTGACGCATGAGCGCGAGCGGCAGTTCGTTCGGCGCGATGCCGCAGCCGTCGTCGGCGACCACGATGCGTTTCACGCCGCCTTCGTCGAGCGTGATGCGCAGGGTCGTCGCGCCCGCATCGAGGGCGTTTTCGAGCAGTTCCTTGACGACCGACGCCGGCCGCTCCACCACCTCGCCCGCCGCGATCTGGCTGATGAGCTGATCGGGCAGCGGGGCGATGGCGCGCGAACGGCGCGCGCCATCGACTGTCAAAGCGGCTGTCAGGGCGCCGGCGGAAGGTTCGTTGAGATCGGCCATGGCGAAATTATAACGATTCGCAACCTTGCGCCGCTTGCCCGCCAACGTGCTGGCGGATGGCGGCCAAAGACGGCTTTTTTAACAGACGCGACGCGCCACTTCGGTATCATGACGCGACTCCCGCATTCGTTGCCGACGCGCCGGATTTCCGGCGCCGGCTCAATTCTTTGAGGAAAGATTTTTGGACACGCTGCTGCAATTCCTGGGACTCATCCTACACATCGACAAATCGCTCGGTGTCTTCATCCAGAATTACGGCGCCTGGGTCTACGCGGTGTTGTTCCTGATCGTGTTCTGCGAAACCGGGCTCGTCGTGTTCCCGTTCCTACCGGGCGATTCGCTGCTGTTCATCGGCGGTGCGTTCGCGGCGTCGCACGAGATGGATCTGTTCGCGCTGATTGCGCTTCTGCTCGTCGCGGCGATCACGGGCAACACGCTGAATTACTGGATCGGCCGCGCGATCGGGCCGAAAGTCTTCGATACGAACATTCCCGTGCTCGAACGCTTTCTCGACCGGGCCGCGCTGCAAAAGACCCATAACTTCTATGAGAAGCACGGCGGCAAGACTATCGTGATCGCGCGCTTCGTGCCGGTGGTGCGGACCTTCGCGCCGTTCGTCGCCGGCGTATCGGCGATGAGTCACGCGCGCTTTCAGCTCTTCAATATTATGGGCGCGCTGATCTGGGTGCTGCTGCTCGTATTGCTCGGCTATTTCTTCGGCAATATTCCGTTCATCAAGCAGTATCTGAACGTGATCGTGCTGGTGGGGATCGGTGCGGCAGTCGTGCCGATCGCGCTTGGCGCGCTGTGGAAGATGAGCCGTCGCAATTCGAAGGCCTGAGCTTGATCGAGTCCGCGAGATCGCCGTGAGACGGTCTCGCGGGCGCCTTGAGTGCGCTTAACGGCGGAACAGGCGGATGATGAACAGCAGCACGACCGCACCGATCACAGCCGTGATCAGCGTGCCGAGGATCCCGCCGCCGAACGAAATGCCGAGCGTGCCGAAGATCCATCCGCCGACGACCCCGCCGACGATGCCGACGATGATGTCCACGATCACACCGAAGCCGCTGCCGTTCATGATGAGGCCGGCAAGCCAGCCTGCCACGCCGCCGATGATCAGGCTGAGGATGATGCCGTGTTGCATGAGGTGCATACGCTGAGACTCCTGTCAGAATTGAAGGTGCGGGATGCAGGCGAGACCTGCATCCGGGCGCGGGGAATGTAGCGGAAATGGCCGTCGGAAGGGGCTGTCAACTGTCAAGGATTGTCGATGCGGCCGCGCGCGAATGACCCGGGCGGCAGGCAACGCATGGACCCGACCGTTTACGTCAAAAATTTAGAATGCCAAAGGGTTTGCGCTTTGGTTTCGTGAAGTGTGTCGTTTAGGTCACTGTGGCGAAATTGTTTCTGTAATGTTTTATGCTGGCGGGATCGTGTTTCTTAAGAATCTGAGATTTACCTGGATGGGCGGGTGCGCGCGATTTCCGCAGTGTTGATCGCGCTTGCATTCGCGGCGTCGCTGACCGGCTGTGGCATCCTCCGATGCGGCGGCACGGCGGTGTACGGTGTGGCGATCAGCCTTTGCGCGTGATAGAGACGCCGCGCGTGCGAATACGCGCCGGCGCGTTGAAATAGTTCAAGACGACAAGCATGAGAAAGCGGGTGGTGGTGCACAAGGAAGGTTTCGGGACGAACTCGCGCGGGGCGATCGCGAGCGTGGCGCTCGCGGCGGCGATGGCCGGCGGGCTGGCGGGATGTACGTCGACACCGCGCACGCCCGCGCCCATCGTCGAGAATTCAGCGTTGAGCGCGCCGCCGGTCGTGCAGAGCACGTCGCCGGGCGTGACGCCCGCGCCGGTCGTGCCGCTCGGGCCGGCGACCGCAGCGCCCGTCGAGCCGGGCTTCTATCGCGTGAAGCCGGGCGACACGCTCTACGGCATTTCGCGCACCTTCAAGCAGAAGCCCGACGATCTGGCGAAGTGGAACACGCTGCCTGAAAGCAGGCAGGTGAACATCGGGCAGGTACTGCGTGTCACGCCGCCGGGCGCGTCGGCGCCGGCATCCGTTGCATCGAAAGCCGCGCAGCCGCCGCTTCTGCCGACGCCGGAGAAATCGGCGGCGCACAAGCCCGCGGCCGATAAACCCGCGGCCGATAAACCCGCGCCGAGCGAAGAGCGTCAACCCGCGGTCGCCGCGACCGCGCCCAAGGGCACGTTCGCCTGGCCCGCGCATGGCGAAGTCGTGCACAAGTTCGGCGCGAGCGGCAACAAGGGCATCGATATCGAAGGCAAGGTCGGGCAGCCGGTCAAGGCAGCGGCGGCGGGCAAGGTGGTGTACGCGGGCAGCGGCCTGCGCGCCTACGGGCGCATGATCATCGTCAAGCACGGCAACGACTATCTGACCGCCTACGCCTACAACGAGAAGCTGCTCGTGAAGGAAGGCGACACGGTGAAGCAGGGCGCCACCATCGCGGACATGGGTACCGGGCCGGGCGGCACGCCGGCGCTGCATTTCGAAGTGAGAAAGTCCGGCGCCGCAGTCGATCCGATGCCGTTGCTCGGCGCGGCGGGCGGCTGATCCGGCGCGCGAGAAGGGGAGTCGAAGGTGAAGAAGACCGTGATGGCCGCGCTGCTCGCGGTGTCGTCGATGTCGCTGCTGTCCGCCTGCGATCAGCAGCAGAGCGAGGAAGCGTTGAACAAGCTCAAGGCATTTTTCAATGCGGTGAAGCCGGACAATCTGCTGCTCAAGAATCTGCAGCCGGGCGTCACGACCGAGGCGCAGATCCGCGATCAGATGGGCGAGCCGGAAACGGAGCGCGCATTCACGGACGGCAGCAAGCGGCTGGAGTATCCGCGCGGGCCGGCGGGCACCACGACGTACATGGTCGATCTCGACGCGAATGGCCGCTTCGTTTCCGCGACGCAGGTGCTGACCGCCGAGAATTTCGCGAAAGTGCGCCCCGGCATGACGATGGACGAAGTCCGCAGGCTGCTCGGCAAGCCGACCGAGATCGCGGAATATCGCCTGAAGAAGGAGCGCGTCTGGAGCTGGCACTGGCTCGAAGACGGCGTGAATCAGGACGCGATGTTCAATGCGCACTTCGGGCCTGACGGCATCGTCGTGACGACTTCGCGTTCCGAATCGATCCGCGGCGGCCAGCGCTGATTCCCAGGCATCCAGGCATGAAAACGATGACCGATTCCGTTACCAGCGACACGCGCCTTCGTCTGATGGACGAGGCGTCGAGCTATCGCGATCAGGCGCTGAGCGACCCCGGCGAGAAAGTGATTTCACGCTGGGATTGTGACCGGGGGCATCGCTGGGACAGGACGCTCGCGGTCGCGCAGAACGTGCGCTGCATGAATTGCGCGACCGAGCGGCGCGAGCTGGAGACCAAGCGCCTGCGCGAACTGGCGCAAGTGCGGGGCGGCGCGCTGCTGTCGCGCCGTTTCGTGGACGTCGCGACGCCGTTGCGCTGGCAATGCGCGTACGGCCACGTGTGGGATGCCAGCGCCGACGCGGCGTCGCGCCGATGGTGCGTCGACTGCGCGCGGGACGTATTCGCCAGCTATCGCTGATTTTCGGCTCAGGCGCCGTTCAGCGCCGCGAGCAGTTCGTCTGTCGCCAGCAACGCGTGCGCGTAGGTGCGCGCGTTGATTTCATGCGCGGCGTGCAGCGCTTCGTCGGAGAATGCGGCGGTCGCGTCGCGCACGAGCGTCACGTGATAGCCGAGTTCGGCGGCGAAGCGTCCGGTCGCCTCGATGCAGGTATTCGCCACGAGTCCGATCAGAATCACATGCGACACGCCGCGCTGCTTCAGCAGGAAGTCGAGATCGGTGTTCGCGAAGCCGCTGCTCATCCAGTGCTCTTTCACGACAGTGTCACCGGGTTGCGGCGCGAAGTCGGGAAACCATTCGCCGCCCCAGGTCCCTTTGCCGAAGATCAGCGATTTCGCCGCTGTCTGCAAATAGGGCGATGGATGTATCCACGCATCGATGTCGCCCGGCTCGAAGCGACGATGCGGCACGATGAACACCGGCAAACCGCGCTCGCGCGCCGCCGAGGTGACGCGTTTCAGGTTCTCATGCAGATGCGCGGCGTTGCGCGTGTGCGCGACGCGCGGCCAGAGCTTGCCGCCATCGGCGAGAAAGTCGTTGTAGGGGTCCACGAACAGCAGAGCCGTGCGGTCCTTTGGATAGACGCTCATGGTCTGTCTCCGCTCGCAACAGTGAGAAGCGCGCCAACGCGCGCGGCTTCATGTTACGCGCGCGGCGTGGCGAGCATCCGGAAACGTGCAATGCCGGGGATGTCGCAAAAAGAAAAAGCCGGCAAATGCCGGCTTTTGAGCTTCTTTGTCGGAGCGCTGGCATCCTTCGCCTGCGACTCGCCGTATCGTTGGCAAAAAGGCGCGCTTTGATTTTTTTGTTGCGCGCTGCTTTTACCCACGACCCGGCGGAGTGCCGCCCATCCTGTTTGTCGGTCTCTCAGCGCGTTTTGCTGCTTCCCCCCGTGCGCTGGAACAAGTATTGCCAACCCCATATCCTATGAATGTACGGTCGCAAACACATCGGCTGAATGATAAGCCCATTGCGGGAAAGCCCTGATCCGCAGCGCGCTTTTTTCAACCGGCCGACGACACCGCCTGCGCGTGCCCGATGCCCGAGCGCATGTTCGCCGCGACGAGCGATTGCGTGACCATGCGCGCTTCGGCTTGCGCGATGTGTTCGAGCGTCGCGTCTTCGAGTTGCGCGGCGAACACGTCGAGCGCGGTGCACAGGCGCGCGTGTTCATCGTCGTCGAGCGTCCAGGCGGCATCGGCGGAATGACGCGCATCCAGTTCCACCAGCGCTTCATGCGCGAGCGTGATGTCGTGCTCGCATTCGGGCGCGTGGCCGAACTGGCACAACTCTTCAGCGACCAGCAGATGACGGCACAAGGTCATGAAGAGCGCCTGCGAACCGTGCCCACGATGAAACGCGTCGAGCGCCGCGTAGCACTGCAGCAGCATGGCGTCGATCATCGGTTCGCGCGCCGCGCGGCTATAGGTCAACGCGCGCAATAGCGGCGACATCGAAGGACGGCCGGACTTCATGTTCGTCGATTTCTTCTTCACGACAGTGCTCCCGGAGAGGGTCTCTTAGCGTCTGACATGCAACGCATCATCGCAGCGGAAAATTAGCTGTGCCTTAAGGCGATGAGGCGTCGAGGCTCATGCGGGCGTCAGCGTTTCGCCCGAGACATGCACCTTCTGGCCGACGGCCACGCCAGGCGCGGCCTCGTAGTTGAAGCTGCGCACGCTGCCGTCATTCATGCGGACCTGCACCTGATACGTCGTCGACTTGTGAACCACGTGTTCGATCTGATTGCCCGCGAGCCCGCCGCCGATCGCGCCGATGATCGTCGCCGCCGTGCGGCCGCGTCCGTTGCCGATCTGCGTGCCGGCGAGTCCGCCGACCACCGCGCCGCCGATCGCGCCGATGCCGGTCGTCGGCTGAGCGCTCTGCACCGCGTTCACGGCCGTCACCTCGCCTGCGTACGGATCGTAGGCGGGTGCGGGATTCGGCGTGTATGACGTGCTTTCCTGCGCGGGCGCGGGCCGATGGACCGGCGTCGGATGATGGCCGCGCACGGCGCGCGGCAGCGACGCGCTCTGCGTAGTCGCCGGCTGCGAAGCCTGCGCGGCGGGCGCGGGCCTGGCTGTTTGCGCTTCGACGAGCGGCGCGGCCGTGGCCGTGGCCGTCGTTGCGGTGGCTTTGGACGATGGCAGCAAGCCTGTCATTGCCGCTACGCCGGTGCCGCACGCGAGGATGATCGACACGGCGGCAGCCGCGACGAGCGGATGAATGCGGGACGGCTTGGTTTGAATCTCGGGAACGGCGTTCATGACAGCGACTCCTGTGGGTGCCTGCCAGCTATAACGCCGCCCGGCGCGCGCGGTGGACGCGAATGCTGTGACATTTGTAAGCAAAAGTCGCGGCGCGCGCCGGCGAACCCACGTCAGGGTGAATACATATGTTGCATTTATTTTGTCAGTGGCAACATATGTATCATTCCACCCGAACAGAGGACGCCATGAAATCCACGCCGCTTTTCGCATCTGCCGCCGCGTTTGCTGCGCTAACGCTGGTCACGGGCGCGAGCTACGGCCAGGACGGCCAATCGACTCTCGCCAAGGTCCAGAGCGTGAACCTGATCGCGATCGGTCATCGCGAAACGTCGGTGCCGTTCTCGTATGTCGATGCGGGCAACAACGTCATCGGCTTTTCGCAGGATCTGTGCAACAAGGTGATCGACGCGGTCAAGGCGAAAACCGGACATGCGGATTTACGCGTGCGCTTCATTCCGGTGACGTCGCAGAACCGTATATCGCTGGTGCAGAACGGCACCGTCGACCTGGAATGCGGCGTGACGACCAATCTCACGGCGCGGCAGAATCAGGTCGCCTTCTCCGATACCTTCTTCGTCGCGACGACGCGCCTCCTGACGAAAAAGGATTCCGGCATCAAGGACTTTCCCGATCTCGCGGGCAAGACCGTCGTGACGAATCAGGGCACGACGTCCGAGCGCATCCTGCGCAAGATGAATGAAGAAAAGAAGATGAACATGAGCATCATCAGCGCGAAGGACTATGGGGAAGGGCGCTCGACGCTGGAGACCGGACGCGCGGTGGCCTACATGATGGACGACGTGCTGCTGGCCGGTACGCGCTCGCTGACCGCGAAGCCCGCCGACTGGGTGCTGGTCGGCACGCCGCAGTCGTCGGAGGCGTACGGCTTCATGTTGCGCAAGGGCGATCCGGAATTCAAGAAGCTCGTCGACGACGCGATGAGCCAGACGATGAAAAGCCCCGAAATCAGGGCGATGTACGACAAGTGGTTCATGAAGCCCGTCCCGCCGAAGAGCATCAACTTCGATTTCCCGATGAGCGAGACGATGAAGAAGCTCTACGCCGAGCCGAACGACAAGGCGTTCGAGTAACGCTGCGCTTACTCCGCGAAGGGCAGATCCGTTTGCCCTTCGGCGCGCATGCCGAAGGTGTTGAGCGTCATAGCGACGAGCGCGTAATAGCCCAGCAAGCCGACGAGATTCACCACCACGACATGCCCGAAACGCGCAACGGCGGCGTCGTAGGTCGCGTCGCTCACACGTTTCGCTTCGTAGAGTTCGGTCGCGAAATCGAAGATGAGTTTGTCGTCGGCATCTGCGAACGTCGGGATTCGATTCGTGCGCAGCGCTTCGGCGATATCGGCGGAGAGGCCTGCGTCGAGCGCGATCGGATGATGGATGTGCCATTCCGCCTGCGAGCGCCAGCGCGCCGCCGTGACGAGAATCGCGAGTTCGGACAGGCGCAGCGGCAGACCGGTGTCGTAGCGGCAGAACGCGCCGAGCTTTTGCGCGTGCTGCGCGAGTTCGGGGCTGAAGATCCAGCCGAGGAACGGTCCGTTGAGATTGCCGCGCGGACCGCTCAGGATATCCTGCAGAACGGCTTTCTGTTCGTCGGAGGCGGTCGCGATCTGGAAGTCGGGGAGTCTCTTGTTCATGTCATGCCGCCTTCATGCCGTCTTCATGCCGATGACGCCGAGCGCGCCGTCGATGGCGTCCGAAAGCCGTTCGACGATCGTCTCGATCTGCGCGCTCGTCGTGATGAACGGCGGCGCGATAAGCACGTGATCGCCGATTCTGCCATCGACGGTGCCGCCCATCGGATAGACCATCAGGCCGCGCTTCATCGCTTCGCTCTTGATGTGCGCGTGCAGCTTGTGCTTCGGATCGAACGGGGTCTTGCTGGCGCGATCCTGCACGAGTTCGACGCCGGTGAAGAGGCCACGTCCGCGCACATCGCCGATGAACGGATGATTCGCGTGACGCTCGCGCAATGCCGCGCGCAGTTGCTCGCCGCGCGCCTTCACGTTGTCGAGCAGGTTGTCTTCGGCGATGACCTTCTGCACTTCGAGCGCCGCCGCGCACGCCGTCGCGTGACCGATATACGTATGACCGTGCTGGAAGAAGCCCGAGCCGCCGACGATCGTATCGAAGATCTCGTTGCTGACGAGCGTCGCGCCGATCGGCTGATAGCCCGCGCCGAGGCCCTTGGCGATCGCGAGAATGTCGGGCGACACGCCGTCCTCCTCGCACGCGAACAGATAGCCGGTGCGGCCCATGCCCGACATCACTTCGTCGAGGATCAGCAGCACGCCGTACTTGTCGCAGACCGCGCGGATCTTGCGGAAGTATTCGCGCACTGGCGGCACCGCGCCCGCCGTCGCGCCGACGACCGTTTCCGCGACGAACGCCGCCACCGATTCCGGCCCGAGTTCGAGAATCTTCGCTTCGAGTTCGTCGGCGAGGCGTTGCGCGAACGCAGCGTCGGTTTCGCCTGCCTGCTGCTCGCGATACGCGAAGCACGGCGTGACGTGATGCGCTTCGATCAGAATCGGCAGGAACGGCTCGCGCCGCCACGCGTTGCCGCCGATCGCGAGCGCGCCGAGCGTATTGCCGTGATAGCTCTGTCGACGCGCGATGAAGTGCCGCCGCGCCGCTTGCCCTTTCTCGACGAAATATTGGCGCCCGAGCTTGAGCGCCGCTTCCATCGCCTCCGATCCGCCCGACACGAAATACACGTGACCGAGATTGTTGGGCGCGGCTTCGATGAGCCGGTCGGCGAGTTCCTCGGCCGGCTCGGTCGTGAAGAAGGACGTGTGCGCGTAGGGCAACTGCTGCACCTGGCGCTGAATGGCTTCGATCACGCGCGGATGGCTATGGCCGAGACACGAAACCGCCGCGCCGCCGCATGCGTCGATATAGCGTTTGCCGTTCGAATCGACGATCTCGATGCCGTCGCCGCGTACGGCGACGGGAAGCCTGGCGCGCGGCGCGCGATGAAATACCGTGGTCATGGTGCCTGCCTTCGAATGCGCGTACAACACGCGATGCGTAATTCTAACGCCACAACAACATATGTTGTCAATGGCGAGCGTGCTATCCGCGGTGTTGCGAACGACGCGCCCGGCTAGTTTGCGGCGTAGGCGCCTTGCGAGTGGAGCGCGGCTTCGGCCTGTTCGAGATTGGCGATCGCGTCCTTGCCTTCGAGCGCGAGCAACTGCGCGACGAGCATCTCCGCGAGCGCCGATGCCGCGACGAGCGACGGAAAGAACGACGGCGATTCGTGCGCGAAGATCAGCGTGTGATCCGCGTTCAATGCAATGGGCGACACGGCGCTGTCGGTGAGCGCGATGAGTTTCGCGCCGCGCTCGATCGCCGCCTGCGCGACGCGCACCGCTTCGACCGAATACGGCGCGAAGCTGACGACGACTGCGGCATGCCGCTTCTCGATGCCGCGCAGCTGCATTTCGAGCGTGCCGGCTTCACCGTTCACGAGGCTCACCGATGGGCGGAACAGGCGATAACCGTAGAGCAGACCGAACGCGATGGGATAGCACGACCGAAAGCCCGCGACGTGCACGTGCGACGCTTTCTTCAAGGTCTTCGCCGCGTCGATCACGCTGTCGGCGTTTTGCGCCAGCGTGAGTTCGAGATTGTGCGATTGCGCTTGTGCGAGGTCGCGGCCCAGATGAGTGTCGGCGCCGCCTTTGACTAGCGAGCGGGCGCGTGTCGTCAGTGGCTCGGGGCGCGTGCGCACGCGGCTCACGAAGATTTCGCGCAACTCGTTCCAGCCGGGGAAGCCGAGCTGTTGCGAGAGACGGACCATCGCGGCGGGCTGGACCTTCGCGCGTTCGGCGACCTTGCGCATCGAGAGGACGGCGACTTCGTCGGGATAGTCGAGCAGGAAGGCGGCGCCGGCCTGGAATTGCGGGCTCAGTTCAGGGAAACGGTCGCGGATGGTCGCGGCGAGTTGGTCGAAGGTGGGCACGTTGATGTTTGATGAGGCGAACGTGCTATTTAAGCATGAGCGCGACGCGGGGCAGGCGGTCGCGTGAGTGCAAAGCAAAAAGCCGCTGTCCTTGTGGGACAGCGGCTTTTTCTTGAAACTGGTGGCGAATCAGGGACTCGGGACGGCTACTATCAGAGCCCCAACCAGCTTGCGTTTCCGGCTGTTACACACCTACAGGATAGCAGCTGAAGGTAACAGGAGGAAGGATGAGATGTGGCAGCGAGCACATACCCAAACTAGCCGTTTCTGGTTGTCAATGACTTCTCAGATTCGTCAGATGGTTGGCCCTGACATCCTATGGCCAAGTGGTGTTTCAGTGATTTAGCGCCGAGCCGATGGCGTTTAGATGCGCATCCAACCTATTAAAAGCGTCGTCCTGTCGGAGGTGCGCGTAGGCTCGCAGCACCGTTTCCAGCTTGTCGTGCAGAAGTTGAGCAACGGTGAGGAAGTCGTTGGGGTGCTTGCGAAGGTAATCGGTCGCTACCAAATGTCTTACCGCATGCGCCCCGAATCCTGGCGTCTGTGGAATGTGTTGGCGAGTGACCCTTCTCAACTGATTTCCCATCGTCTTGAATTTTGTTCCCGTTTTTGTGGGGAACAGGAGCGAGCATGTTGGATTCTTTCGTACGAGTCGAGCCCGATACTCCATCACATACTCCTCGATTCGAGGTGCGAGAAAGGATGGAAGCGGAGCATCGTAATCTCTCTGGGCAGAATTTGGACTCGTCTTGAAGTCGTCAGCGTCGAAACGTAGTCGCCACCGCCCGTCTTCGCGTTGATGGAGGTTTCCGGTTCCTGCAGAGTTCCAGTTCATCAGAATGTAGTTCCGCGAGCGCAGAGGATTAGCCATAAGCATACTCAGCAGGAGCGCGTCCCGTTTGTGAATGGCTTCCTCAAGACTTCCGGATGGCGATTGCGCAGAGAGATAATCCAGTGATTTAATCGCTTGGAAAAGCGGCGCAAGCGGTTCCGACAATACGAGCAGACCCTGAATCGGCTCATTGGGCTTACGCGACAAGTCGTTCGCTTCTGATTTCCATTGCGAGTAGAGACGGTGCGCTCGGGCACAGGTACTTACCCACTCACCATTTATAGTTTGGCCGGGCAACCTCGTCGCAAAATCTGGCTGCTGGGTAAGAAATCCGGTTTTGGGGTGGGTCAAGCTGGCACCGATTCCGCAGAATCCCCCATGGCCGTTATGGACAGCCCCGTCTCCGCGTTCCGTCAAAAAGTTTAGGTAGCCATCAATCGCGCGGGGCACTGCGAACCAAGCCAGCGACTGAGCCTGCTCTTTCGGAAGGCCCAACCCGCCGTCCCGCTTAGGAAGCGCGAGATAACCAAAGAATGAGCGCAGCCGCTTCATCACAATATCAGCGGTCACGCATCCGCGATTATCTCGACGCGCGTAGGAGGGCACATCGGACGCGATTTTTGCGAGAGGCAGCATTCGCCATTTGCCTTTGCTGGCCCTTTCAAGAGCAGGACTGAGGCACGTTTTGTAATGGAAGAGACTTGCCCATTCCTCGGCAATGAAGGGCGACAGTTCCTCCTCTGGCATCCAGTATTGCTTCTGCACGTTTCTCTTTTGTCTCTCGCGAAAAGCTATTGAGGTCGCCGATTTTGACAAGTCGCGCGTGACCGTTGGGATTAGATGCACTAGGGCGTCGCGCTCAAGACCCAGAGCTTCTTCAATGCGGCGTACCGAGGGGTAGGCGCGCCTATTGGGGAATGCGCCTTTGAGCCATCGTGCAATTGCAGAGGTCGAAGCGCCGGCTTTCCGAGCTAGCGTTTTAGGTGCACTCCCAGCGTTTGCGAGGGCCCGACGCAGCACTTGATGGAAGCTGCTTTCTGCCTTCGATTCAACTGCCTGCGTGGCTTTGGCGAGCAATTCCTCGACGGAGCGTTGCCAACCTCGAAGATGGCTGCGTCTGTCGCTTACGGTTCTCTCCGACAGTGATGAGGGCAAGGATTCAAGGTAAGAATCGCGCTTCTCAGCGTACGCGGTGGTCATTTCTCGGCCGACCACCGCGTCATCGGTTTTCCCGCAAAACGCTAAAAACGAATGCAAAGTCGACAGATTGTTGCGGAAGACTTGCGTGTCCGCCGCATCAGATTCGTTTGCGTTCGCGTTGAGTCCGCTCTTCCGGTAAGCGATAAGGGTTTGATAGGTGATATGCAAGTCTGGCTCACTTGGATTACCAATGAGCTGCCAGGCGTCGCCGCTGTCCTCGTTATGGCACAGCTTAACGTGGTAACGGAATGTTTTTACCTCATTGATTTCATTGCGATTTTTCATATGTCCTCTGAGCATGTGCTTGGAAGGCATATGCTCGGCCGTCCGTTACGACACCTGCAGCACCATCGTTGACTGTTGATAGTGCTGGGTATAGGCAAAGAACTTAAACGGATGACTCGTATACGATGGTCAGTAATGGTTGGCGTGACGTGTGCCGCGCCGCATTGATAGATTCGGCCAGCATGACAAGCGCGCAACCCTTGTGGTCATGGCGAATCGCCCTGAGCGTTACAAATGCAAGCCGCGCCGTTTTGGAATTTTGCAGCGCGCAGAGCACCTCGCGAGCCAGCCGTTCCCCGCTACTAACCGCGATTCCATGGGCTACGACGAGACGGCCGTACCCCGGCAATCAGCGGTAGTCGGCATGCCTTGCGAGAAAAAGCTCCGCGACCGCGCCCATGCTTTCAATCGCGTACCGCGCCTCGCTATCAGTGACCGACGCTTCCTACGGAAGACCGCGCCCAGTGTCCTCCTTGTTGCGAAGGCGATTCAGTGAAACCGCGAGGTTAAACATCGGCCTATCAAGCTGCCGCTGAACGGGTTTCACCTTCGGCAGCTGCCGAGCGGGGATGGGCAACGCCAAACCGAACGTAAGAAGACGGCCGCCAAAAGCCCCTCGAAATTCTTGCTGGCAGGTTATCCCTTAATGCGCTCGGTCAGAACATGAGCCGCTGCTGCCTCGAGGAGGTCCTTTTCCGTTCGTGTTATCGAAGCGGCATCGGGAGCACCCGCTTTTCGCGCGTTGAACATAGGCGCTTCGTGCTCGCGTGAGCTACGTCCCGGAGAGACCGTCGAGCAGCAAGCGGGCTTCTGCCAAGTTGGGGATGCTCTACAACTCTGGGTGCCGCTCCCGCGTTTCCTCCGCGAGCTTAAAAAGCCGCGAAAGCGGCACCTCGAGAGCATCAGAAATGCGCTCCAGCGTGTCGAATTTTGGCGGTCTCAAAGCGGTTTCAACGGCGCTCAGAACGGTCGGATGAAGGCCTGCTATCTCCGCAAGTTGCGCTTGCGTGATTTTCCGTAATTTTCGTTCCGCGACAACCGCTAGGCCGAAAGCCTTGCTCAACTGCATGCAAATTTTAGAAATTATCGTGATGCGAGCAGTGTCGGGCTAAAAAGTCCTTGCGTACACAGCGTAAGTGCATAGAATTATGCTTAAGTGCAAAGTCAACCGAAAATCCGCGATTTTCTTGGCACATAAGCAGGCTGCGACAGGGCGTCACCGGTTCCATTGCTCTGAACGGTCGGCTTTTAGGTTGGCGAGCTTTTCAATATCACTGGCCGGCAAAGGCGTTTGATGGAGAACTGATGGGACCCGTGCACCTTCACTACGCCCCTGCTACCACGAGAACGATGATGGCGCGAGTCGGCGCTTACATCACGGTTGACGTCGAAGGGGAACGCTATCGACTTTCGCCGCACGAAATGCCAGGTGAAGTCGAATGGCGCATCGACTTCATTCGATGGCTCATCCTCCGCACCTTTCATCAAGTCAGTGGACTGCCGGCAGCGAAGCGCGTCCAGACGCTCGTCAGCCTTGAAGTGGACTTGATGCGGAAGACGAACCTCCACCCCTACGAAGCGGAGGCTGTGGTCAGGGGCGCTTTGCACACACTCGATGAATACACTGCAGACGAGATTGCTGACATGAGTTCGAAACGGTCGTTCTATGACTCCAAGGTCGAGAGTGAAGGAGCCGTTCTTATTGCGCGTTATCTCGACCTAGTTAGAAGCTACGGCAGGAAGAAGGATGAGATGGCTGTTGAGCGACATCCCGACGCGTCTCCGACGGACTGGCTTTGGGGGCAATTCCTTGATTGGTGACAGCCATCTCGGTGGGCGAGTATCGAGCGCCAGCTTTCACCGAAGACGCGCATAACACACCGATTTTTGCGCGCACTCCGGTCAATGCTCCAAGTATTAGACTCCGCTCGCGCCGATTTCCGACTTCGTCTTGACGTGATTGAGCTATGCGAATCCAGATTGCTTCCGCCCTACATCTCGAATTGCTTTCAGACTCTTTTCCCGGCGAGACACTCATTCGACCCGCCCATGAAGCTGACGTCCTCGTGCTTGCAGGCGATATCGCTCACGGAAGCGGCGTCGTAGGTTTGTTCGGACGGTGGCCGGTACCTGTCCTCTTCGTTGCCGGCAATCACGAGTTCTATCACGGCCGCATCGAGGCTACGCTGGACAGCATCCGTACTAAGGCGGCCGGGACCTCCGTGCGCTTTCTTGAAAGAGAAGTTGCCGACTTTGGCGGCACGAGATTTTTGGGCTGCACCCTATGGACTGACTATTTGCTGAACGGCGCGGAGTTGCAAACAACGGCGATGAAGGAAGCTGCTCGATTCATTCGAGACCATCGAGTCATCCGGATGAACTCGGGCGACCGCTTTCTGCCCGAGGATGCACTCGAGAATCACCGTAAATCACGTGCTTGGCTGCAAGAGCAACTCGCTACGCCATACGACGGCACAACGATTGTTGTCACTCATCACGCGCCACATGCGAACTCCGTCCACCCGCGGCATCTGAGGTCTTTGCTTGGTGGCCAAGGCGACAATCTAAACGCGGCGTTCGCAAGTGATGTGACCGAGCTTCTCGAGCAAGCTGACCTTTGGATTCACGGCCACGTTCAAGATAGCTTCCGCTATCAGATTAACGGTTGCCACGTCGTCGCAAATCCGGCTGGCTATGTGAGAGGCCGATTTAAGCTCTCAAATGTTGCGGGCTTGAAGTTTGAGAATCCGGACTTCGAGTTAGCATGTGTCGTCGACACAGCCGACCTCAGTCGGCTCAGCAGCGGTTGAAGCGAAGGAGTTCTGATGAAAGTTTCGACGCTGATTGCAAATTTAAGCGAGTTGGACCAGGACGCAGAGGTGCTGTTGCTCTCTGGGCCTGCTGACATCTCCGGCGCAGACCAGTTACGTCGCGTCGAACAGCAAGACGATTGGCGATGTGAAGTCCATTTTCGCGACGACGGACTCTCGCAATCGCTCTACACACCGAACTCCTTCGGTCAAAGCATGGGCTTCGATGAAGAATACGACAGAACCGTGCATGGACCGGTCGTCCTGCTTGCGGCGTACAACGCGAATTTAGACCACATGTACGTCAACGACTTCGAACCCAAGGGCGGAAAGCTCAGTCAAGAATGGCTTGATAGCGAAGTTTTGCATAACCGGCGAGAGATGCTAGAAGACGGCCGCCTCATTTCGCGTGAATTGCTGATGCGGCTCCTCGACGTAAATCACGAACAGCTGGAAGTCCTCGTAGAGCAAGGCCGCATCTTTGCCGTCATCATCGACGGAGTGCCGTACTACCCGAGCATTTTTGCAAACCCGAGAGTAAATGCAGTGCGTTTGCAGTCAATCTGTCGGCTGCTTCAACCTATTTCAAATACTTGCAAGCTCGACTTCCTGCTATCAGCGTGGGGCCACCTCGGTGCACGTCGTCCGATTGAAATGTTTGACGATGAAAAAGACTATAAGCGGGTTCGTCAGTCGGCGGCGGTGCGGGTGCAGGAGTCCACGAGAACTGTCATCAAAATTTTTCAGGGTCACCATGCGTCGCTT
Source organism: Caballeronia sp. NK8 (assembly GCF_018408855.1). Lineage (GTDB taxonomy): Bacteria > Pseudomonadota > Gammaproteobacteria > Burkholderiales > Burkholderiaceae > Caballeronia. Next base: position 470,074 of record NZ_AP024322.1, read on the forward strand.
CCGCAAGCAGAGCCGCTCTACACCGCGGCAGCGGAGATTGAGCCTCGCCGGCCTCTCTGGTCTCGTGCTCGAGCGACGTTGAGCGAATTCGGTTACCAGTTCCCCTATGCGCCGTATCCGAGCTCAAGTCTTTTTACCGCCTTTGTAGAAAGGCACTTCGAAGGAACGTCCGACGGTGTGTTGGAAGGCGGTGTTTGTGTCCATTACGATGAGCAAACTTGGCGAATTCTGGCCGTATGGCCGGCGGTTCCATCAGAGATGAATGAACCGAGTTTATGCGAGGAGCAGGACGTTGTGTCTGTCGCAAAGGCTGCGTTTGAGTATCTCAAAAAGCTAGGCACGACCTGAGCGCCATCACAAAACAGCGGGAGGTAAATCTTGAAGAAAAATTCGGTGGACAAGCAAGCCGACTCCGTTGGAGGTTCCGTCGAAGGAGACTTAGACGCTTCGGTTGTCGATGACGAGGCAAGACCATCGCAGGCCATCATCATAGACATATTTGACGGCCAAGTGCCCGACGACACTGATGGTTCGAAGCGCCTCTGCAGCCTTGAAGGCGGCGTCCACAAGTTCGTCGAACCGCGATTGGAAACACTTCAGCAAGTCGCGAAGCTACTTGAAATCAGCTTCGAGAAATACGCCATGCCGACGCTCTCGGGTGACGCTATAGCCTTCGTCTCAGTACGCGCAGTAGACGGAGTCGTTCCATTTGCGCGAATTGACGGAAGGGTCGACAACGGCTACCGCTATGCGAGCCTCCAATTTGCCGATGGTTCTAGCCAGACCAGCCGGCCTGAGGTGGTCAGCCCTCACGACGATGTAACGGTTTTGATTCATCGCATCGTCGCACATGCGCAAACGCGGGCTTCGAATGGCTGATGTTTCAAGTGATTTGCAATGCGACGATTCGGGCTATGTACGTTGCTTCTGACCTAGTGAGCGTGCGACACGACTACCAGGTTTCCCGACACAGCTTCTCGGAGGTGTCTTCGTGCGTTCACCCCTACGGAAGACGGCATGTTGACAGGAATGTCAGGCCCTTCTTTCGAAATTCCGCCGCCGCGGCAGCTCGGTGGACAAGTGCTCTATTGCGACTACGATGCAGTTTTGCATCCGCAGTCCGTCTACGTGAAGCGGCGGGTCGGGCCTTTTCTATCGAATGCGCCAGGCCATCGGCTATTCGAGCACGTGGCGTTGCTCGAGGAGGTTCTGACTCCGTATCCCCACGTGCGCATCGTGTTGTCGACGTCTTGGGTTCGTCGATATCGAGGAAGCATCGCCCGAGTGACCAAGCAGTTCACACCTAGCTTACGGGCGAGAGTCATCGGTGCGACTTATCACAGTCGGATGGACGATACTTCATTTGCAGGCGCGGCTCGAGGCATGCAAGTTTGGAGCGATGTCCTTCGACGCCGGCCTAGTGCGTGGCTCGCAATTGATGACGACGACCAGGGGTGGCCAGCCTGGTGTCATGACAGGCTGGTGAAAACGGACTTAATGCTCGGAATTAGTGAACCCGGGGTGCTCGCAGAGCTTCAATCAAAGCTCCGGTCGACCTTTGGACGGAAGGCATGACAATCAAGCACACCGAAATCGCTGTCTTCGCTTACATCGATGGGCAGTGGCGGCCGTGTGGGCGAATTGTCCTTGGCGAAGACGATGTGAACCTTGTGTCGTCCACCTGGCGGTGGCCTTTGACGCATCCGGGGTAGAAGAGACGGATATGGGGACGGTGGCCCCAGCGTTTCGCGGCATCGATGACATCGCGAGTGAAGAATTGTGCCGCACGCTGCCATAAACATGCCGGCCGCTTCGGTACGTGCCTGTCCTCGGAAAGCCCTGGCTGTGCTTGACGTTATGGCCGTTCGCGGGGAAATCGGGGGGGGGTGGACACCGGCGACGAAACAGCCGCTATGCGGATAAAGCGGAGATATCCGCATAGCGGCTAAATTGACAATAACCGGATATATATGTCTGCCCCTCTCTTCTCTCAGCGTCTCGTGACTGCACCGCAACTCGGCCAGCCCCTCCGTACTCAACGCGAATCGCGAAAGCTAACACAGTCACAAATCGCGCAGCGCGTAGCCTGTAGTCAAAACCGCGTCTCGTGGCTGGAAAAGCATCCAGAGGACCTGAGCTTCAGGCAGCTTCTGAGTTGGTGCGCAGCTCTCGGCCTTGAGTTGCACCTGCAGTTGCCGGACCCGGCCGAGTCGAAGAGCATATCCGAATGGTAAGGGCAAGTTCCTCCACTCGCACACGCAAGTCTACGGTGGAGCAGCGAGTGTTGCGTTCACTTCGCCGGCGTTCCGACGTCGTGGTTCTCCGCTCAGACCTCATGAAGCTTGGAGGAAAATCGCAACTTACTCGCGTACTAGCGAAGCTCGTCACCTCTCGCACGCTCATTCGGGTCGGCCATGGCATTTACTGCAAGACGCGGCAAAATCGATTCACCGGTCGGCTTGCGCCCGCGGCCCCCTTTGAGACCATTGCTGCCGAAGCTTTTCGGCGCTTGGGTGTCGCGGTCAGCCCGGGCATGCTGGCTCTGGAGTACAACTCTGGTCGGTCCACGCAAGTTCCCATACAGCCAATCGTCAGCACTGGAAAGCGGCGCATTAGCCGGCGCATCGAAGTCGGAAGCAAAAGGGTGATATATGAGAAGCGCGCCCTCAGAGCGCGAAAGCACGCGGGTGGCTAACTGAACCGCTCGAACTAGGGCACGCGCGGCACGGCTGCGCAGCTCTTCGTCCTCAATGCCCGCTGCCGCCTCAGCCGGTTCCGTTCACGAATTATGCGCTCGATTTGCGCAGGCGCAGCCGTGGTCTGTGGCCTTAGGGTAAGAGGGCTCGCCTGCTCACCGTACTCAGTATGGAAGAATACTGGAAATCGGCAGTAACATTGGTCGTTGCGCTACGCCGCTGTTGCTCCGCTACCAGTGAGGTCCCTCATGAGGCACGACGAAGCCTTGAAGGCGCTCCTTAGGTACTTACAGGACAAAAAAAGATATCCCGTGGTCGGACTGAAGGGTCACTGGGGCAGTGGAAAGACCTATCTCTGGAAGGCGGCCGAACAGGCTCTGCATTCGAGTGCTCCGATGGCAGAAGTTTCGAGGGGAGAGGTTGCTCAAAAAGCTTTCGACTCGCCACCTCGGGTTCCGGCCTTGTACTGCTCGCTTTTCGGCCTTGGCAGCATCGAGGAAATTCGCAGCAAGTTATTGACATCGCATCTACGCACTGCAGCACCTCGCGCTGCGGTGGTGCATGAGCAGTGGGGCAAGCTCAAGGACAAGCTCGGCCTCCTGTGGAACGCTGGCGGAGGCATCGGGAAGGCCGCTGGCGGTGCGGTGGACCTCGTGACGAGCGCCGCATCGGAAAGATACATGGACATTGTGCTCCAGGACAGGCTTGTGGTGCTTGACGACCTTGAGCGCAGAAGCATGTCACTAAGCATCATCGAAATCCTTGGATTTATCGAGTCGCTCAAAGCAGAAAACTGTCAAGTGCTAGTCATCTTCAACGAGGAGAAAATTCCCGATGAAGAATCTCGAAAGGCGCTTGCGTCGTTTCGCGAGAAGGTTTTCGACGTTGAAATTAGGTTGGCGACAGAGCCAGTAGAAGTTTTCTGTATCGCGGCCAAAGCTTACAACGGCTCGGATTTGGAGCCGTTTTCTCTCAGAGAAGATTTTCTTGAGGCGAGAATCACGAATATCAGAATCGCAAAGCGCGCAATCGATATCTTCGCCGATGTAGACCGAATTGCTGCAGCCGTGGGCGACGGCAACGATTGGTGGACCGTTAGGCCAATCTACGCGCGCGCAGTGGCGACCGCGACAAACTTGTTTTATGAAGGAGAGGCGGACGGCCCGGCGCTGAAGGAATTGCTGCAGGCCATGCGCGCTGAGCATCCGGCGGTTTCTGACGCCCGAGTTCTAAGGTACTTCCCCAATGCCGAATATGAATTTGTGGAAGCAGTCGCGCAGCACTTAGAAACGGGTGCGTTGCCCGAGGCGGCCTATCGGAACGCCATCATGCTGGCCGTTTCCCGCGTAGGTCGGCGAATCGCTGACGAGACAGTCCGCGCCTGGATACGCTCGTGCTCGGACCCGACCACGAAAACGTACGACCTCACGCTCGAAATTACCAAGATACACCTACAAATTCCGTTGTTGAGTCCGGAAGTCCTTTCTGATTTCGTCTGCGCAGCCCGCACGGTAACAGATAAGCAGAATGTGCTCGAAGCACTTGCGATGGCTAGGCCCTTTGTCGAACTTCCGCCCGGCGTCGACGCCGCCGCGAAAGGAGAATGCGACGAACGTCAATTGTGGTGCGCAATCGGCGCTTTTCTGAAGGTCGATACATGGCACGAAGACAACGACACCCGTTCGCCCTTCGACCCGCTCTGGGTGTTTTATGTGAGCGACAATCTCACGCAGTATGAGATTCTTGTCATCTTCATGACGGCTAGTGTCGATGCTTACTTCCATTTACTCATGGCCCCGAGCGAAGGAGAGCCAAATTTTCCAACGATGTTGGTGTTTTTGAAGAAATGGGCAGACGAGCGGGTCGGAGCGGGCGCAACTAACCTCGGGCGCGCTCTGGTGCGCGTGCGAGCACTGGGCACCCGACGCGCCCAACTCATCGAGGAATATCTGTCCGCAAGCGACGCGCGGGAGGTCATTGCTTCCATCACCGACGGTCAGCTAGGAGCAGCGCAAAGTTTGGACGAAGGTTCTCAGCGAGGACCCAGCGCGGAACTCCGCTCGCCTTGAATGGCGGCTGAGCAAACCCGTCGCAGCATGAAGGCCAACAGCGCCGGGGTCGGCAAAAGGAACGGAGATGTTGAGGAACGCACGCGGCATCTCGAAATCCGGAAGAGAGTGTTTCGAGCGTCAAGCATCGTCAAGAAGGCAGCGGACAAAGACGTCGCATCCGGCCGAGTCTTCCAAGTCGAGTTGAGGTCAAAGCCCTACTATCCAGCATTTTTCCTTTCGAACATAATTGACCGTAGGATGCTTGCGAGAGTCGTGCGTCGCTTGAGGGATACAGTTGGATGGAGCAAGTGGGACTCTTTCACTCCCCCGATTGAGTCGCTTGGCGGGTCTATGCCGTTGGGACTTCTCTGAGTGAACGAGGTGACGAGCGTGCTGAAGGCCGCTGAACTCTTCGCAGAAAAGAAGCCCGCGTGAAGCGGGCTTCTTTTAACGACGCCTGATTACTTACACCGCCGCGTCCTTCAGTTTCTTAAGCGCACGCACTTTCAGCTTGACCGAGGCCGGCTTGGCATCAAACCACCTATCCTGACCCGTGAACGGGTCTTTGCCGAAACGCCGCTTCTTTGCTTCCACTTTCTGCACGTTGATTTTCAGCAGGCCCGACAGCGTGAATTCACCGAGGCCCTTCTTATGAACAGAGCCCAGAATCGTGTCTTCAAGAGCTGCCAGCACTGCCTTCACCTGCTTCGGTTCGACGCCTGCCTGTTCTGCGACATACGTGGTCAGCGATGCCTTAGTGAACTGGTCTTTCACCGGCTTGAGCGTTGCACCGGCAGTTGCTACCTTCTTCGCCGGCGCTGCTGCCTTTTTCGTTGCGGTCTTGGTTGCAGCCTTCTTGGCTGCAGATTTCGCCGTCTTCGTTGCCATGTGCATCCTCATTGTCGTAGATTGAGAGACGCTTAAGACGAAGCACCCCGCAGCGCCGAGCGCTCGGCACATGCGCCGTCGTAAGCTGTCGGCTAGCGTAGCAACGGTTTATCTGGTGCGCAATCGGAAAAACGCTTGAAACATGGGCTTTTCTGCGTTTATCTCTCGAATACAACGCCAAAACGTGACGCCGAGAAGCAGAGGAGGGTGCGCGACGCAGTTCGACAGGTTTTCGGACCTGCAAAGGCCGCATTGATTGGCATCAGCGTAGGGCAGGCTCGACCTTGAATCAGCGCTCGTCAAGTAAAATCCGTTCGAGCGCATCAGCACAGTAGTCTCGCGTCCATGCGCATGCGAGTGTTTTCATTGCTCGCGCGACGGGGTCCATCGGTAGTTCCTCCTCGCAGGCAAGTCCATCGTGCAGAGCTTCCGCGACGCTCTGTGCGCAAGTCAACCGGTCCAACGAGCGGCGAAGCCGTTCGCGCATCTCATCTCGTATGCGCAGTTCTCGTGCGACCACTCCAATGTCGCGCATCGCGTCGGTCAGGAGAAGGTCGAGAAGCTTGCCGACCATCGCGGTCGATGCGCATGGTTGCCGGCGGGTCTCTTCGGAGTGGATTTCGGATTGGCTCATAACGCTTGTAGCCATGCCCGTTTATCCGCTGAGTCGTCCGGTAGAGCACGGATGCGTTCGGTGCTGCGACGAGTAATCGACAATAGGACGACTTGACCGTACGCGCATCCCGAAGGCTTTCGCTGGAGCGTGCGCGGGATGCAACGGTGGGCCTACGCATCCATCTCTATGCTGCTAATCTCTTCCAGCAAGGTCCCCCGGCGCGGCGTAGCATCTACAAGACTGCGCGGCTCGGCGCCTGCAAGCGACTTTGAAGGCAGAACGGATGGAACCAGTGGACCGAAGGGCGGCGGAGGCCGCAGCGATTGCACGTGTCGCCGCAGCCGCACGCGACGTGCAGTCTGCTTCAGGCGCATTGGAGCAGCATTTCCGCGACGCGGAAGGAGGGCCGGCACCGACCTTGATGTTGGCAAGGCTGGCAGCGGCAATGTCCGAGTTGCAGTCAGCACGCGAAGCGTTCGACGTGCTGCTTGCGGCGAAAGGGCCGTCGGGAGGCGCCTAGAGCGACAATTGGATGCGCGAGCAGCGTGTGCGCTGAGGCGAATCAAATGCAAAGACAAGCGTGCTCGTCTCGCATCTCGGTACGCACCGCTCTCTGAAATGCTCCATTTCAACGCGTGGCTTGAAAACGCCAGGCGCTAAGCTCTATATTGTCCGTGCGTTCTTGGGTTTTTTGCATGGAGCGCGCCCTCTCTTGTCCCGCCGTTCGCGGCGGGGATTTTTATCAATAGAGCGTGTCCGCGTTCAACGTGACGATTGCGCGAAGGGGTTGATAGGCTGAACCTTCTTCGCGTCTTGGACGCGCTCAAGCATCTGAACCTTGGCCCAATCTGCCGACACTGCTTCCAGCGCCCGCACTACGTTTGATTCCAACGGTTGCAGCCCGGCGTCTCCGCTGAAATTTGATTTGAACGCAGTGTGGAAGCCATATTGAAGAAGGCCAGAGACCTCTTGTATACGCTCCGGTGTACCGGAATCCGCGAACATCACAGACTTGCTCGAGAACGGGTCGTAGTAGATGACGTTCGGATGGTCGGCATTCACTGCGACCTTGGGTTCGTCGCTCACGAGTAGTGAGCCGACTAACTGCACGGCTCCTTTCATGCCCTTAGGGGTTTTGAAGACCCAGACACGACTTGGCAGCCTCGCTTTGAGTTCAAGAATCTTGGGGCTGTTAAAAGCGAAGTAGCCGACGCGACCGCTTTTCAAGTCTTGCTCGAGTTTTTGCCAGTAGTAAAAAATATCCATTCCTTGCCCGTCCACCCTCGTCGGTTGTAGTCATATGCGACGACGTAATGGTACCAATTGCGTGCTGCGAGTCCGAAGAGGAGATTTCAGATTCGTCGCGCATACCCCGTACTTATCGTGAGTGACCGGGTCCCGGCGATTAGCATGGTTGGGCGCCTCTCTGTCCGACAGACATGGCCGGAATGTTTCAACGTGACCAACAGAAGCTTTGTCGTGTGTCGCAATCAATCACACACGTCGACGCCGCGACTTGACATCCTAAAAAGGAGAAATCCAGAATTGTTCCAAGTAAACATAAAGTTAGGCCGTCGGTAGTGTCGGAGCTGTGCTTGGCACAGAACGTGGATATGGTTAAGCGAGCGAAAATTCGAACCGCTCAATCAAAATCCGTCCCTTGCCCCACACCACTTTTAGGGTGAATCGAAATGAGCACACTGACTATTGTTGACCTGCATCACGAGGAAGAACTGTCTCGTACTGAGATGGCCCGCGTTGTCGGTGGGCATGATGTGGAAAAAGAAAAAGCGCTCGTTGAACTCTACGGCGTTATCAACTCGATGAACACTTTGGAGAACACGCCCGACCCGGCTCCAGGTCACGTGTCGATGAAACTGTAACTATCGAACCTTGAGAAGGCATGGGCCTATTTCTTCGAGGAAATGCGTCCCGCGTGGCGTAGCGTCTGCACCGCTACGTCACGTGGCGCTTGCACGCGAAGTTGCACGGCGAAGGCATGAACCCGGGGAAAAACATGAAACCGGCAAATTTAGGAACCGATGGCCTTTGTGGCTAGTCCTCAAACGGGTTGCTAGCGTCTTTCGTTTCGGTACTGAGGTTGTACTCCGCGCGCGCAGCTTTGAGCACGCGCTCGATGTCACGCTCGAAGCCGACTGCGTTCCCGAAGTTGGTCATGTTCCAGTTGCAGCCTGTTTTATCCGGCTCTTGCAACAGGGGCCGCGGCACACGAATCTTCACTCCATCCTCGACGACTTCTTGCAGTCGATGAATTCGACGGTCGACCTCTTGCTGAAGCCGCGAAGCATTAAGCGTCTTGCGTATCACCCGAGTCTCCTGTCGAGAATCTAAGCCAGTCTAGCGTATTGGGGGTGTTCCGCGACCCAGGGTCGATATGCGGCTTGCCTTCAGAAATCGCTCGATTAGTGGGTCAGGGAGCATCGCCAAATCAAAGCGCGGGAATTACGGTGTCGAGGCTGCCAATGGCTCGACCTTGATGCGCTGGCACGGATACCAACACCTTCGTTCGCCCGATGCGTCGTTACGCTGCAAGCCGGTGCTCATAGTACGGCCTGTCTCTATCATCAAGAATCGCATACATTGCCTTCAAATCCGAAGCTTCTGGGTCCAACCACGCGTCGATGTTTTCAGTCTTGATTGGCACAATGCACCTGTCGTGGCCGGCAGCCTCGACTTCTGGCGGCGGCTCATCAGTGATGGCAGCGAACGATAGCAGGTCGGGTTGCCCTGGCGCGGTCCATCTCGACCATAGGCAAGCAACGTGCATCAGTTGGCCGTTGTTCGGACGAAACTCGAGGACGACATTCTCGTCTTTCTCATGAGTCTCCAGCAACGTGCCTTCCATCTTTGCTTTGCTGACGTTCTCGTAGAAGACATCAACAAGTATCACGCCATGCGTGTAGCCGAAACACGGCTTCCAGAATCCTTCGAGGTTGTCGCGTCGTGCGTTGTAGGTGCCTGGATACTTCACGTCGTAGTTCGCCGGTTTGCCAGCAATTCGGCACTGGTAACGCATCGGCTTGACCACGTACTTGCCGTTCTCCATGACAAGCACAGGTGCGTAGGTTCCAGGAAAAATTCGTGAGTCGCGTGGCTTCGCCTCGGTTCGGTTGATGTCCTCGAGGCGGCGCAGCGACGTGTCAATTTTGTCTGCCGCGATGCGCTTACTCTCCGTTGCGGCCTTGGTCACCTTGGTCTGCAGCGCTCGCTCAGCGTCCGCGAGGCGAGTCCGTTGTTTGAAAAGCTCCTGCTCAAGCTTGGTCGTTTGCTCCGCGTTGAACCGGTCGATAGACGCTTTGATTTGTCGCTCTTCATCTGTTTGCGGGTCGCGAAAACTGTCGTCGACCGCCTTCGGAATCTTTGCTCTGCTGCCCTCGGCTCGTTCGAAGTAGAGTCGCGCAAATTCTTCGATGTCCATGTGCGCGCCGAAGGTCTTCACGTACTTGCGATAGTCCGCTTGAATTTGGGCCGAATAACACATGCGTGGTCTTCCTTGGTTGATTAGCTGGCTGGCCAGCTCAGAGCGATTCCTTGCACAGCTTCATCATCTTCTGGACCACCGTGCTTGCTCGATTGAGCGTCATCTCGCCGGTGAACAGTGCCGGCACGTCGCACTGCCGAACCGCGATGCCGGCGTCCTGCAACTCGCGCTTTGCAATCTTCAGCGCAAGCTGCCCGAGGAGCACTCGGTCGAGCCAGTCCATCGCCGCGGCGTTTCGCGCGAGCCAAATGCGACAGCTCTCGACAAGATGGTCGATTCGCCACTCATACGTCAGCGTGTGTGACGCAGCGACGGTTGCGACCAAAAAGCACAGAAGGTCGGCGCGCGCGCCTGGAAGGTCATCAATATCGAGTTTTTCCATTGTTCCAATTGCTCATTCCGCTGTTTCGTTCGAGGCTTTGGTTCATCTAAATACAGTTGCAGACGACGCGGCGAGATTCAACCGTATCGCGCCTGCCCCGTCGTCTGCGCTGCTGCATCGCACACCTGTTCCGACGCATGCGCCGTCGCAACTCTTGCAGTAGTGTCGGTCGCGCACGCTGCCGTCGACCGCCCAGCGATTGAAATCGTCAACAGGTTTCATGCCGACCGTTCGGCCAGCTTCCTGCGCGAAAAAGGTCGGCTCTCCGGCCTTGCCACGTGCGACGGCCTCGTCAATGGTCGCATCACCGAAGGCGTCACGCAGCTTCGACACGAAATCCGCAATTTCCGGCATCGGGTGCTTTCGCACAAGCATATCCAAACGCGTCTGCTCTGACGACCAAAAAGGGGCAATTCACTGCTTCGGATTTTGAGTTACGATACTGTATAAATATACAGTGCTTTCGCGAAATGGCTGCCTTGCCCCAACACATCGAGTCGATTCATCCGAGCCTCTGGCGCGGGTCTCAGCTCGCCCGTGCGTACGGCAAGACGGTCGATACGGGGTATGCGGCTTTAAGCGCCGAGCTGCCTGGCGGCGGCTGGCCACTTGGAGCGTTGGTGGAGTTGCTCGTCCAGCAGCCAGGGATAGGCGAGATGCGGTTGTTGAGGCCAGCGCTCTCCGAATTGAGCGCACGACCAGTGGTGCTTTTGCAGGCACCGCACGTTCCTAACGCCTTGGCGTTTTCGTTTCTCGGGCTGCCGATGAACAAGCTGATGAGACTGCGAGCGCCGAAGACGGCGGACGCGCTCTGGTGCGCCGAGCGCGTGCTTCAGGCCAAAACCTGCGGCGCCCTCATTTTCTGGCAGCAGCACATCCGGGTCGAGGCACTGCGACGGCTTCACCTCGCAGCGCAGGCGACGGAAACCTTGCTGGTGTTAATCAGGCCGCTGGCCAGCGCTCAAGACGCATCGCCGGCGACGCTCCGATTGGGAGTCAGACCGGCTGACGGCGGCCTCGTCGTCGATGTTGTAAAGCGACGAGGCCCGACACGAACCGAAACATTGTCCGTCGCCCTGCAACCGTCACCGATTCTGCTCAGCCCTTATGGCCGTGTTCGTCGCCATCTTCCTGCCCCGGCTTTCGCTGGAGGTGTTCCGTCCGCGGTGGTCACCGCCGACTGAGCACGGGTGCGTCGTGCTGGAGCGCGACAAGGTGATTGTGATGGACGCAGTAGCGCGAGAAGCTGGGGTGCTCCCAGGAATGAAGCGAGGCGGAGTGACCACGCTCTCGCCTGACGCGGCGGTCTACGACAGAAGTGTAGAACGCGAGCGGGAGATGCAGCGCGAAGTCGCTTTCGGCTTATTGCGCTTCTCGCCGCAGGTTGCCGTTTGCGACGAAGAAACTATCGTAGTGGACGTGACGGCGAGCCTGCGTCTGTTTGGCGGCATCCGCAGTATCTGTTCGCAGTTGCGAAACGTTGTGAAGTCGATAGGCGTGACAGCACGCATGAGCGTCGCACCAACCGGGCAAGGCGCATGGCTGCTCGCGAAGCGAGGCCGATGTCGCGTGCTCAAGATGCGCTCGCTCGAGCGAAATCTCGATGCGCTTCCGTTCATGGTCGTGCAAGAGGTTCGCGCCTACGCGGATTGGTTTCAAGGTCTCGGCTGCCGAGCGCTAAGTGACATCCGGCGCCTTCCGCGCGCTGGACTGAAGAAGAGGTGCGGTGTGGATTTGCTCGACTCTCTCGACCGCGCCTACGGTCTTTCGCCAGAGCTGTATCAGTGGCTCGATGTGCCTCCAACCTTCAGCGCCCGAACCGAACTGCCCGACCGCGTCGAACACGCCGAAGCCGTGCTTTTCTCCGCGCGACGCCTCATCGTGCAGCTGTGCGGTTGGTTGAGCGCGCAGCAACTCGCGCTGACACACGCCACTGTATCCCTCGAGCACGAACGCGGCCGACAAGCCGTCGAGCCCACCATTCTTGAAATCGCTCTTGCAGAGCCGACCTGGCATGAAGAGCACCTCATGCGCTTGCTCAAGGAGCGGCTCGGGCGCACTGAACTGCCGGCTGCTGTGCTTGCCGTTCGACTGACGGCCTCCAAAGTAGAGCCGGCCGAGCCGCCGAGCGACTCGCTGTTTCCTGACCCTGGTGGGTCTACCGAAGACCACAACCGCCTCATCGAACTCCTCGTTGCGAGACTCGGTGCCGAGAACGTGTTGCGGCCGGCGCCGACCTCCGACCACAGGCCGGAACACGCAAATCGTTGGGTCTCGGTTCAGGACGAGGCGAAGCCGACCATACCGCCGGTAGGACTGCCGCGTCCGACCTGGTTGCTCGATGAGCCCGTTCGCCTCATGGTGAAGAACCATCGCCCGTTCTATGGCTCGCCGCTCAAGCTCGTTTCAACTGGCGAGCGCATTGAAGCAGGATGGCACGACCGCGAACTGGTTACCCGCGACTATTACGTCGCCGAAGCGGCCGACAAGAGTTGCTATTGGATTTACCGCGAGCGACCGAGCGTGACGTCGGACGAAACGCGCTGGTTCCTCCACGGCCTGTTTGGGTAAGCAGGTGTCGTCGTGGACTTCCCCTCGTTGGCGTTGCCGGATTACGCGGAGCTATTCGCGTTCACCAACTTCTCTTTCCTCCGTGGCGCCTCCCATGGCGAAGAACTGGTGTTGCGTGCTTCGCAACTCGGATATTCGGGACTTGCCGTCACCGATGAATGTTCGCTCGCCGGCGTAGTTCGCGCTCATGTACAAGCGAAGGAGGAGAAGCTTCCGCTCATCATCGGGTCATTTTTTCAGCTTGTGAACGCGGACAAGAGTCCAGCGTTTGGTCTCATCCTGCTTGCCCAGAATCGCAACGGCTACGGCAATCTTTCCGAGCTCATCACGTTAGGGCGCATGCGAGCAGCCAAGGGCGAGTACCTTCTGACGCCGCATGACATCTCAAAGCCCGAGAGAGAGTACGCGCATCTCAAAGGTATGCCTGATTGTCTCGCTATTCTGGTGCCCGATTTTCCCGCGAAGGAAGACGCGCTCGCTGTTCAACTCGAATGGATGAACGACGTTTTCGCTGAGCGTGCTTGGGTGGGGCTCACGTTGCACCAGCGCGCAATGGACGACATTCATCGCGGCGCCGTCGAGTTCGTGGCGGACCAGTACCGGGTACCCGTCGTAGCGACAGGAAACGTCGTCATGCACGTGCGCTCGAGGAAGCCGTTGCAGGACACGATGACGGCGATTCGAATCGGGAAGCCCGTTGCAGATTGTGGCTATGACCTCGCGCCGAACGCGGAAGGACATCTTCGGTCGCGACTGCGTCTTGCAAATCTGTATCCGCCGCACACGCTCTCGGAGACGCTCAACATCCTAGAGCGATGCAACTTCTCCCTGGACGAACTTCGATACGAGTATCCGGATGAACTCGTGCCTGATGGGTTCACTCATGAAGCTTACCTACGTCAAGAAACTTACATCGGCGCGCATCGAAGATTTCCGGCTGGCATCCCGCACGCGGTTCAAGAGCAAATCGAGCATGAGCTACAGCTCATTCGGGAGCTCCAGTACGAGGCTTACTTCCTCACGGTCTACGACATTGTCCGTTTTGCGCGCAGTCAGCACATCCTGTGTCAAGGCCGCGGGTCAGCGGCGAACAGTGCGGTCTGTTATTGCCTCGGCGTAACCGAGGTCGACCCGTCGCGCGGCAACATGCTGTTCGAACGATTCATCTCGAAGGAGCGTGGTGAACCGCCGGACATCGACGTGGATTTCGAGCATCAGCGGCGTGAGGAGGTCATCCAATACATCTATCGGAAGTATGGACGGGACCGAGCCGCGATTGCAGCGGCTGTCTCGACGTATCGTCCGCGCGGCGCGCTCCGCGAAACCGGCAAAGCGCTCGGCATCGACCCGCAAATCGTCGATAGAGTCGCCAAGTCACATCAGTGGTTCGACCATTCGCAAGACCTTCTTCGACGGTTCGCTGAGTCTGGCCTGGACCCCGAGAATCCGCTCATCGGTTTGTGGGCGACGTTGGCAGCGCAAATCCTCAATTTTCCGCGCCATCTGTCGCAGCACTCCGGCGGCTTCGTCATCAGTCGCGGGAAGCTGACAAGGCTCGTTCCTGTTGAGAACGCGGCGATGGCGGACAGGTCGGCGATTCAGTGGGACAAGGACGACCTCGAAGCGCTTGGCCTGCTGAAAATTGATGTTCTTGCACTCGGCATGCTGTCGGCGATTCGTCGCACGCTCGACATCGTGTCGGAGCAGCGTGGCGAGCGGTTCGAGATGCAGGACATCCCGCCTGAGGACGACGCCACATACGAGATGATTTCTCGCGCAGACACGATGGGCGTCTTCCAGATTGAGTCGCGTGCGCAGATGAGCATGCTGCCTCGCATGAAACCGCGAGAGTTCTACGACTTGGTCATCGAAGTGGCCATCGTGAGACCAGGCCCAATCCAGGGCGGTGCAGTACATCCATATCTGCGACGTCGGCAAGGAATCGAACCTGTCACATATCCAAGCGAAGCATTAAAGGTCGCCCTCGGTCGGACGCTTGGGGTACCCATCTTTCAAGAGCAAGTCATGCAAGTTGCCATCCTGGCTGCTGGGTTTACTCCGGGCGAAGCGGACCAGCTCCGCAGAGCCATGGCAGCGTGGAAGCGCAAAGGTGGCCTCGACCGGTACTACGACCGCATCGTCAACGGAATGATGGAGCGAGGATACGAACGCGATTTTGCTGAATCCATCTTTCAACAGATTCATGGCTTCGGCGAGTATGGCTTTCCAGAAAGTCATGCTGCATCTTTCGCGTTGCTCGTCTATGCGAGCAGTTGGTTGAAATGCCACGAACCGGAGGCATTTCTCGCCGCGATGCTGAACAGCATGCCGCTTGGTTTTTACTCGGCATCGCAGCTCATTCAAGACGCCCAACGCCATGGTGTGAAGGTCCTACCCGCAGACGTCACAATCTGCGGCTGGGACTCGGTTCTCGAGAGCCATGATGCTCGAGTGAAGCCAGCAGTTAGACTCGGTCTGTCTCTGCTAAAGGGAATGAAGGATGGCGCGGCCGAGCGAATCGAAGCCGCGAGAGCGGTTAAGAGGTTTGCAAGCGTCAGCGATTTGGCAAAACGCGCTCAGCTGGACAGGAAAGACCTCCAGGTTCTTGCAGCCGCGAATGCGCTTTCATCATTGGCTGGCAATCGCCGCGAAGCGCTCTGGCAGTCGGTCGCCGCTGTGCCAGACCGCGACCTTCTCCTCGATGCGCGCGTAAATGATGGAACGCCCGCGCTCGGCGCACCGTCCGAAGCGGAAGACATCATTGCTGACTTCAACGCCATGAGTCTTACGCTCGGCCGCCACCCACTTTCGCTTTTGCGGCCAACCCTCCTTGAGCAACGTCTTGTGCCTGCGTCAACGCTTATGACCTATCCGAATGGTCGGCTCGCTCGCGGATGCGGACTCGTCACAGTGCGACAGCGCCCAGGTACGGCAAAGGGCGTTATGTTCATGACTATCGAAGACGAGACGGGAAACGTGAACGTAATCGTTTGGCCTTCTCTGCTCGAGAAGTATCGGCGTGAAGCGCTCGGTGCGGCGCTACTTGCGGTGTACGGAACGTGGCAGTGCGAAGGCGAAGTACGACATCTCGTTGCGCAGAGACTCGTCGACATGTCTCACTTGCTCGGCGGTCTCACAACGGTGAGCCGCAATTTCTGCTGAAGCGTAGTGCCGAAAGACGAGCGGCCTTTTGCAACTGACAGCGCGCAACCCTCGAAGCTGTTTCCTTCTTACTAATTTTTGAGCCGTCAAGGGAGAATGTGCTGCAGGCTCCCTCGAGTCTGTATGCGCCGGCGGATTAGACAAAAGGCGGCCAAACTTATTTTGCGCATTGCCGACTCCAACTTGCCCGGAAATGTTATCAACCTACCTTCTGGCGTGGGAAAATAGTACGTCGCGTGAGGAAGGCGAGACGACATGTTGACGAACGAAGGCGCTGATGACGCTGAAATCATCATTCGACCTGCCGAAGGCGGGGTCTGGCATGTCGAGATTCCCCATGAAGGCAGTGTAGTCGTCAAGGTTGCGAACAACCAAGATGAAGCGCTTTTGCTGGCGAGAAGCCTGTGTCCTGGATTCCAAATCCGCTTCTTGCCGGCAGGTGAGTCTTCCGAGACCCTTCACGACGACCTGTCTCGTGCAAATAAGCCGCACGGGAGAATCGACTCTGCCTGAAAAGCCGGGCTGAAGTTCTCCGCGGCATCCGAACGTGGTAGAGAGAAGAAGAATAAGAACGCGTGAGAGGACCTTGGCTGCAGACCTCACCCGTCTTCTCGGCCATCAAACCGTCCGACGGTTAATTCCCTCAAATGGGCGTGGAGTGCGCGGCGTGTGGACGGAAGCGTGGAGGCGCTTCGTTCAAATGGCCCCACATAGACCGGATACTGGCGACGTCGCGGCGAAACTCGCCAAAGTCCGCGGCTTTGACTATGTATCCGTTGATTCCGAGTTCGTAGGCGCGAACGATGTCCAACTCTTCGCGTGAAGACGTTAGTGCAATCACCGGGATGTGTCGAAATTCGGGGGCCGCACGCATGGCAGCGAGGACCTCAAGCCCCGTCACGCGAGGCATTTTTATATCGAGCAGAACAAAATCGGGGTGACCTGCTGGCCGCGAACTGAACTGGCCGCGGTGGTTCAGGTAGTCCAGTGCCTCCTGACCGTCATCGACTGAAACAATGGGCTGTCTTGTATTGCAGCGCTCAAGGGCGAGATGAAGGAGCTCAAGGTCACTTGGGTTATCTTCGGCTACAAGAATCGGGCGATTCATTTTTCAACGTGAATAGGTTGTCCTTGCTTGCCATTTTACGCTTTGGTGGATATACCCGCCCCGGGTCTACTCTAGCCGTACTGTTGCGGGGGATGGGTCGAAGTCTCAGTCAAAACTTCCGGTCTGCGAACCTGAAAAGTGGAAATCGCTACCTGCGATGCCACTAAAGCGATGCCCGAAAGGCAAAGGAAAAGCGTCTGCTTTGCTAGATGCGGCTCGGGCATGCGCCATGCGGCGCATTCAAAATCATATAGCTTTCCGAGGCCCAAGAATGTCGTTCTCTGATGGTCCTCTGACATCGCGTTCGCCCGCTGTGTTGCTTATCGACGATGAGCCGGACATTCGGAATGTCTGGGCGATGGTGCTCGGGATGGAAGGCTTGACGGCAAGCACCGCGGCGAATGGACGAGAGGGGCTGGAGAAGGCACGCAACCTTCGGCCCGATGTAGTCATCTGCGATTTCATGATGCCTGGATTAAACGGGCTCGAGGTCTGTCGCCTGATACGGGAAGACGTTTCACTGAAGGATGTCGCGGTCATCTTGTGGTCAGCGGCACGAGGCATTGATGCTGACGGCTGTGCCGACCTGGTCGTCGAGAAGCCCGTGCACATCGAAGCTTTCCTTGCGGACATCAAATCGCTCGCCCGCCGAAGCGCGGAAGAGAATTGACCGGTATGTTCCGTGAGCAGCCTCGCAATCGCGGCTCAAAGCCTTGGCTACGCTGCTGCCATGTCAATGGCCTCCTTGAGCGGAACGCGACGGTGGGTCTGCGCCTGCCTCAGAAAAATCTCCGCAATCCCCTTGGTTGGAATGCTCGCCTCCATGCGGCGTAACTCCTCTAGACGGCACCATTTGCATCGCGCAATTTCGTTCGCGGGTACCGGCTCCGCCTCGGGACCAACGCGCGCGATGAACACAAAGTGCCGAGTCTGCAAGCCGCGAAACTGGAACGCATATCGGACATGCACCGCATCGAGCCCCGTCTCTTCTTTCAGCTCGCGAACGGCTGCATCGGAGAACTCCTCGCCGGGCTCCGCTCGGCCGCCGGGAAAGGCCCACCGACCTCGTGCTCGTGCGACGAGGAGAACTCGTCCATCGCGCTCACAAATGACCGTCGCTCTGCGTTTCATAGACTCAGCGTTTAGTTGGACGTGCAGGCCGGCTTCACTCGTCATTGCCAACAAAGGCGGGACCATGAATGACGGGCGGCCAAATTCCGAATGATATAGCCTAGAGACTTCTGAGGTTCTTTCGCGAGCTCCGTAATGAAGTCGCGCTCAGGCATCGAAATCAGCTTGCCGGCCGCCATACTCGGCACGGCCTGCCTTATATCTCTGCCGACCCTAGTGTTGGCTTTACTCTGGCTCTTCGTCGGAGCGGTCTGCATCGGGCATCGCGACCTGGAGAGCTTTCCTACCGATGGAGTTCCAAGCCGTTGGCGGACCGGTGCCCGCGGTTGGATTCTCTGGATTTATCACATCGCGTGGTGGCCTTGGTACATGCGAGCGGAGATATTGCAACTCCTCCGCACCGTCAAGGCACGGCTCTCGAAGCCCTCGCGGCGTGCGAAGTCGGAGGACGTGCCGGACGACAAGTCCGAATCGCATTAGAACCAGGGCCGTAAGGTCAGCTCAATCAGACGTGGTGGTCAGTGCCAGTATGCCCGGCTGAAGGTCGCTCTGGTCTCGTCTAATGCTCACGCCAGGAGGTCATCCAGCATTCTGTTGGCGGCATCGACACCCGCTGACAGGGCGGCCGACTCATTGTCGAAGGCGTTTCCGCTGTCATCGCCCAGCATCAAGGGTGGGAACACTGGAGCGGCCATAGACGATAGAGAAATTGAAACGACCGCTACGAACCCGGCCGTGATAGGACGCGTCGATTCAATGACTGCACCGTGGAAATCCTGCACATGTACGTTCAGCGCGTATGGCTCGCGCGCCCAAAAAGTCTGCATGTTCGCCTCCATTCTGACGAAAAACGCGCGACCGGGACCGACCGGAATCACGGCTGCCCGGACATTAAAGTCGGCTGATCAGCGTGTCAAGTCGAGAAGTTGGCGAGGAACAAACCTTGCGGGTAGCCACGATTCCAACGCAGGAGAATCTATGACTACAGGGAAACTACGCACATTTGTTGCGGCGGCGATACTCGCGGGGGCGTCGGTGGCGTATGCCGACACGCCCGGACCGGACTGGATGCCGAAGGAGCAAGCGATACAAAAGCTCGGCGAGCAAGGCTACGCGAACGCTTATTTGAAGGCAGACGACGGTCACTGGGAAGGCGAAGCGACGAAAGGCGGGCGAATCTACGAGTTGCATGTCGACCCACATTCCGGCGCAATTACCAAGAGCGAGCCGAAGCACTGACAGCATGTAGACGCACGCGCGCCGGAGGCGGATAAACTCTTCGTCACCTTCTCTTCCGCGCTACGGCTTGAGGTCAGGCCACGCCTTCGCTTGGGCGAGCCAAGCTTCCTCCGAGCCCTCCGGCGCCAGGTAATCGTCGCAAACGGCGATAGCTCGCGTCACATCTGTCGATTCAGCGTCGCTCCGGGCCAATAGCTCTTTGCGCCACATCAGGACGTCCTCGCGCCCTCGATGGTTCATCTCCCAAACCATCCAGTCAAGAAGGTGGACAAGTTCTCGGCTGGGGATTTCGGTCAGTTCTGTGCTGGTCATGACTCTTCCTTCGTTTGGCAGCATTAAGCGTTTCGGCTGCAAATCTCCGAAGCCGTATTTGCAATCATTCGTGTGCTCCATTGCACGAGCATCGACAGCACTAGCGCGATGCCGAAAGCAATACTAATGCCGTGGATGGGCAGCAGAACGGCGAGCGCCAGACAGAATGCGGCAAAAGAGAATCGGCCCAGTACCATGCCTCGCAGCAACGAAACAACAAATTCTGAACCGTGAGCACGGTGCGATGATACCGACAGGATGCTTCCGAGCAGTGGAAAGACCGCGAGCAAGCCACTCCACTTCGGCCCGACCGCGGCAGCTAGGTAGGTGACTACCAACGTGAGCAAAGCACCCAGGACCATCCGCATAGTCAAGTCTCGACGTCGAAGCGGTAGTCCCGGTGTCTCGACTGTGCTGCGCGGAAGAAATCGCTGACCGATTACGACCGCCGCAAGCGCGACACCGATGCACCACGGCAGAGTAGCGGGCAATTTGGACAGCGCAGATGCGACTAAGAGCCAGCAGACAAGGGCTAGCGCAAAAGCCGTCGGCCATCTCGCCGTTCGGCACGCCCACCCGTAAGCGAAGTTGAACGCCTCAGAAGCGCAGATTGCCGACACAGAAAGCATCGCCGCCTGCGCAGCAAATTCCGGCCCCTTCTCCATTGCAAGCAGAAAGAGTATCGGCCCGGCCACAACGGGAAAGCCGCCGAGCCATCCCGCCGCCTTGGGTCCCCACCATTTGCCCGACATCGAGATGAACCAGAGGAAAGCGGGGACTAGAGCGAGCTTCAGAACAAGCATGAAATGGCTCGTACGTTAAAGATGAATTTTATCGACTTCGACCAGAACCTTGCGCTCAGCGAAATCGCGACGAGTGCGGTTGTCGGCACCGGCCGAATAGCTTGACAGTTGGATGGTCAAACTCAGACGAAGCGGGCGGTAGCCGTAGACGCGCGCTCGTATCGCCCTACTGCTGCTCAGCAAATATTTCGTCGAAATTCTCTCGCGTAGGCCGAGACTTTTCTCGAATTCCTGGGCCGCGGGCAAATCATGGCCCTGTCAGCGACGTATCCATTGGGCAGCCTACCTATTTGGTCAGCTGCCGCATGGCTGGTCGGACATCAACGACGGCGGCTGTGGGATAACCGGTACCGTGGGATAGTCTTGAGACACCGGATAGGGTGGCGAAGTGAGCGCCCTGAGACGAACGGCTGACGGGCGACGCTGGCTCCGAGGGGCATCTCATGATGCTATGGAACGTGTCTGAAGGCCTGGCTTAGGATAATGCTGGGCTCTACTCCACCAAGGGGCATTCAAAAAGCGAAATATGTAAGCAGCACGGTTAACCTCGCAACCCACCTCCCGGGAAGAAAATATGGTGCGACAGTCGTGGCTCAATGGGCAGCTGTCGGCCCGGTCGCGGCGCACTTCAGAGAAGGCGGCATCCTAACGCGAACCCTTAGCCGATTAAAGTTCATCGTTCACACTGCCGTAATTCAGAGCGCCTTCAACTTCAGAACAAAAAAATGCGCGCTTTTATCTCCTTGGCAGTTGCGGTTCGAGCTTGGTTCTCCTCTCCGGTTGCTCGACGACTCAGGATGTCAAGACGGGGACCGCAGGTCAAGAGCGCGGCGTTGTCCACCGCTTGCTTCACGCCTCACGGAGGCAGAGCGTCGGATATGGATGCCGCATATGTCGATTTGCCCGACGCAGCATAATAGGATTTGCTCCTTAGCAAAGGGAATGACTAATTATTGCGACTTGCGTTACTTGCGGGTCGGACGGAAGCAAGCCGTTCCTCGACATCTTGATAACAGTATCGACATGTTCCAAACCGAGGCCTCTCACCTGGTCAGCGAGAGTTTGGATACCAGGTATGTCGATACGGACAAGCTTACTCGTGTAACGCCGAAGCAAGTAGTTGATTAGCATCATACCGTTCGTCGAGTCACAACTGGCGGACGTAATGACTGGCCCAATCGCGAACCCCCGACCAAAACGTCGAATTAAGGCGAAGCCGATTAGAACGCCGTCACTGTCTAGCGCTATGCCATTAGCAATCTTAAGCACCGAAGGAAGCAGTTGGCGCCGGTCGAGCCCGCTCGCTTGCGAAGATAGTTCAGCAAGACGCGCGGCGTCGCTCGCACACAGCGGCCGGAACCGAAGACCCTTCGTCGGAAAGCATTCTGGCGCGTGATGAACTGCACCCTGATATTGCTCAACGTGACCAATTTCCCGAAAGCCCAGCTGTTCGTAGTCCCGCACCTTCGCCTCCGGGGCGTTGAGAACTACGGTCCTTCCCAGCGTCGCGCCAGCTATATGTTCCATCAGGCGACGTTCCACCGTCGATTTGTTCAGCTCGGTTGACCCAGTTACCAGTCCGACCGTTGCCGCGCTAGCGCCGCAATCCCAATGAACGGCAGTTCCGACAACGCGTCCGGAATGCTCCGCCACATGCACATGTCCTGTCTCCGCGGCGAAGCGCCATTCTTCTATCCGATGTGGCCAGCCAAGACTTGCAGATAGCTGGTGTGCGCGCGCAAGCTCGTTCCTACGGATACGCCTAAAGTTGAGTTCTTCGGACATAACTGTTGTTTTCCCTCGTGGAGTCAAAGAAATAGTCCGAGACGGGCGCTCCCGTATAGGACGATTCAACTGTTTCCGCGCACAGGTGTGACAGGTCGTTCCGGCATTTCCCCCGGGCCCAGTGACTTGCGCATTGCTGACAGACTTGGCCGGAAGCAAATCTGGCAGAAGCGAGGGAAGCGGGCGGTACGGTTTAGCCGAGCGAAGTGGCTGGCGCCATTCCGCTTGCGCTGACCCGAGAGTGCGGCCTGAACAATCGCGACGTTGTATTGAGGTCAACGAATTTTGACTTCGAGCATCACCTCGCAAACGCAAAAGTTACGCTCGTTGCGTTGGCAGCACGTGCCGAGTTAGCGTCGAACTACTTTGTGGTCGCCGGTCGTTTGTTATCTATGCTTCTAAAAAGCTCACGCGCCAGTGAAGCCCTTTTGCAAACCCAGGAATCAAAAGGAATTTCTTATAGTTGTTGGTTGGACTCTTAACTGATTGAACTCATCACGAGAGTAAGCAGCTTTTGCATCTGTATATTCAGCCGTGGAGCGGCCAGGCGACGGAGGTGGTTGCAAATCGCGAATCAGGGTTTATACTGACCTCGTCTCCGCCATGTCTCCACTGATATGGATTCAGCCCGCTACTGAGCGGGTGCTTTTTTGGGGACACGCCAGAGTTTCAGAGGTTCGGCGGAGCCGCGACCAGGTGTTCCGCGGAAGATGTCTTTGAACGTTCCCGCCGCTGAAGCCAAGGGACTCTGCGCCGCATAGTTCCTTTGATTGTTTCGTTGCAGGCGCACCGGTGGGCTGTGCTGGATGTCGGAGCGTGTTGCTAGTGCGGCTGGTTGGCTATGTCGCTATCGAGCCAGACAATATCTTCTTTCCATTTCTCGCTACCCACAAACCCCGTTAATTTCTCTCGAAGCATCGCCATCCAGTCGGTTGCAAACCTCGATAGCGGGTTTTCACGCAGGGTAGTTATTGCGACGGTGGACCGTATAGACGGCCGCGTGATGGCTTCCGCAACCAGGTCTCCGCTTGCCACTTCATCACGAATCGCGATTGACGTGAGAATGGAATATCCAACACCTGCTTTGACGAGTTTCTTCGTGAGCGCAACACTGTCGACCTCGAGCTCCACGCGAAGACGAATGCCGTTCTGCACTGCGGCGTGTTCGATGACTCGCCGATTACTGTGCGGCATCCCGGGAAGAATGAGGGGGAGGCTGGCGAGGTCTCTTATCTGAAACCCATCCTTGGGAATCGGCGTTCCTGGCGGAGCGATTAGAATCATTGGCTCGCTGTAAAGCGGCCGAACCTGAAAGGCGTCCAAGGGTGGTTGGTTATAGACGACTGCTAAGTCGACACGGCGGTCGGCGACCCATTCTTGCAACGAACTGCTTTGTCCCTCTCGGATGTGAAGCGCGACACGCGGATACACTTCGCGAAAATCCCGCACGAGCTCAGCGCCAATGAGGGCTCCCATCGTCGGCGGCAATCCGACGGCTAGGTAGCCGCGCTCCTCGTCGGCAGTCGCGCGGACGTGTTCCCCGGTTTCACTCACCATGTTGGAAATCATCTCTGCTCGTTCGAGCAGGCGAGCGCCGGCCGCCGTGAGCCGGACACCTCGACCATGGCGTGCCAGCAATTCGACCCCAATTTCCTCTTCCAGCTTCGCTATTTGCCTGCTTAACGCGGGCTGGGCGATGTACAACTCAGCTGCCGCCCGGCTGAAACTGCCCGCGCGAGCAACATAGATAAAGCTGCGCAGCTCGCGAATGTCCATGCTCATGTCCTATGCCGTTGGAGCATAGGTTGGTATCAAAACTTGGCCTTTGTCAAGCAATCTCCGCTCACCTATGCTCTGGATTAACGAACAGAACTAAAAAATTGAACGGAGACGCAAGTGTGACGTTCCCCTCACCGGCGTGGCTAAGTTGCTTTTGGGCAACTCATCCTGAACCGGCGTTGTTCGCGATGTGGCCGTATCGCCGGCGCTGTCGCGGACCAGGACTTCTCCGCTTCTTCCAGTTTCAAGACAAAACTTCGGTACTGGTCCGAGGGCAGATGACGCGGTCACGCGTCATCTCCAAGGTACATTCGATTCGAACGTAGGAGACGAGATGAGGCGGTTAAAGCAACTACATGTGCAAGTCCTTATCGGCTTGGCTTGCGCAATCGTGTTAGGGATGGCAAAGCCTGACTGGGCGGTGGCAATGAAGCCTCTTGGAGTGGGGTTCATTGCCTTGCTCAAGATGATGCTGGCGCCCATCATTTTCTGCACGCTGGTTCAGGGCATCGCACACGTCAAAGACCTGCGCATGCTGGGACGGATGGGCGTCAAATCGCTCGTCTATTTCGAGGTGGTCAGCACTGTCGCAATGATTCTCGGATTTGTGATGGTGAACGTGTTCCAGCCGGGTGCAGGTCTCCATGCGACGAACATCGCCGAAAGCCAAGCAGCCGTCAAGGCAACTGCGAGCGCTGGCGGAATCTCTGCTGTCGACTATCTGTTAAGCCTGATTCCTCATACTCTGGTCGACGCGTTCGCAAAGGGCGACATCGTCCAGGTTCTCATAATTTCGCTGCTGGCCGGTCTCGCACTCAACATGGCGGTCGGTCCCGATTCGGTCCTTCTTCGAGGTATCGACGAAGCGCAATCGGTTCTCTTTCGCATGCTCGCTTTCATCATGAGACTTGCGCCGCTGGGAGCTTTTGGTGCAATGGCAGCAGCGATTGGTAGCTACGGTAGTGTGACGCTTATGTACCTTCTGAAGGTCATCGTGTTGTACTACGCCGCTTCTCTGCTGTTCGTGTTCGGTGTGCTTGGCAGCATTAGTTGGATGATTGGTCTCCCGTTCTTTAGCATCCTGCGGCTCATTCGCGACGAACTGCTGCTGATTTTTGGAACGGCGTCCAGCGAAGTTGCACTGCCTCGCCTTATCGAGAAACTGCAGCGTTCTGGTTGCGACGAAGCGGTGGTTGGCTTCGTTCTCCCAGCCGGCTACAGCTTTAACCTCGACGGTACGTCGATTTACATGGCGATTGCCATCGGCTTCATTGCTCAGGCAACCGACACCCCGTTTTCCCTGTGGCAGCAGCTTGGACTGTTGGCCATTCTGAGTCTCACCTCGAAGGGCGGTACCACGGTCGCAGGCGGTGCCTTCGTGAAGCTTGCAGCAACGCTCCAATCGGTCCGAACGCTCCCTCTGAGCGGCCTGGGTCTCTTGTTCGGCATCGACCGCGTAATGGCCACGGCTACTGCGCTTGTGAATGTGGTTGGTAACACCCTTGCGGTATTCACCATCGCCCGCTGGGAAGGTGCGTTCGACGCAAAGGCTTTCGAACAGGAGACTGGCGCAAGGCCCCGTCGGTTCTGCCTGCAGCAAGACAAGAGCGCTGCAACCACTGCGACTGCCCAGTCTCATTGAACTACCGAGAATCGACCCAAATGACACGTCTTTCACCCATCGACCCGGCGCAACTTGACCCTGAGCAACGCGCCGTCTACGACGCAATCGCAAGCGGTCCACGAAAAGGCGTCAGAGGCCCGCTCGCAATCTGGCTGCACCGACCGCAACTTGCCGACCGCTCCCAAGCCTTGGGTCGCTATTGCCGGTATGACAGCAGCATCCCGGCCCGTCTCTCGGAGCTTGCCATCATGTTCATGGGCCGGTACTGGCTCGCGGAATACGAATGGGCCGCGCACAAGCCTTTCGCTCTCGAGGCCGGCGTTTCGAACGAAGTCATCGACGCAATCCGGGATGGAAAGGCGCCTCCCTTCGCGAAACGGGATGAGGAACTGGTGTTCGCCTTTCTCACCGAACTGCATGAACAGCGCAAAGTGCCCGACTCTCTATACCAAGAGCTGGTGAATGAAATCGGGAAGGATGGCGTAGTCGACCTCGTTGGCATTGCCGGCTACTACACGTTGATTTCGATGACCATCAAAGTGTTCGAAGTGCCGCCCCCGGAAGGCGCCACACCGGAACTCCCCCAAGAATCGAACTGAGGAACATCAAGTGGAAACTTCACAAAATCTCTTAGATGGCCTGAATTCAGGACGCCTAAATGGAAAGGTCGCCATTGTCACGGGCGCGGGCTGCGTCGGCTCTGGATGGGGAAACGGCCGCGCGGTTGCGGTGCTCTTCGCCCAGGCAGGCGCCCGCATCTTCGCTGTCGATAAAAATCCGGACGCGATGGAAGAAACCGTACGGCGCGTGCGCGAAGTCGGTGGCGACATCACGGCGTACGGTTGTGACGTCACGGACTCGGACGCAGTTAAGGATATGGTCGAGGCATGTCGCGAGACGTACGGTCGCGTCGACGTTCTGGTGAACAACGTTGGCGGCTCGGC
Source organism: Caballeronia sp. NK8 (assembly GCF_018408855.1). GTDB lineage: Bacteria > Pseudomonadota > Gammaproteobacteria > Burkholderiales > Burkholderiaceae > Caballeronia. The sequence goes on from NZ_AP024322.1 coordinate 496,667, forward strand.
GGCCGGCGGACCCGTGGCCCTTTCTGAAGAGGCCTGGGACGCTCAGGTTGCCTTCAATCTCAAGAGTGTCTATCTCACTTGCAAGCACGTCCTTCCCGTTATGGAAGCGCAAGGCAGCGGTTCAATCATCAACACCGCATCGACATCCGGTATCCGCTGGACGGGCTCGGCGCAAGTCGCCTACGCAGCCTGCAAAGCTGGCGTGATTCAACTGGGCAAGGTGGTCGCAGTCGAGTACGCGAAGAAGGGCATCCGCGTGAACACCGTGGTCCCGGGCCAACTGCACACGCCGATGGTAGAAGCGCGATTGGCGGGTCAGCGGACAGGCGGCGACGTAGACAAGTTGTTGGAGACCCGGGTCGCGCGCATTCCGTTGGGCTTCATGGGTGACGGCCGCGATACGGCAAACGCCGCGTTGTTCCTTGCTTCCGACGAGGCTCGGTTTGTCACCGGCACGGAAATCATCGTAGATGGCGGCATGACGGCACGGTGCGACTGATGGACAGCCTCCACGTGAACGGTGGCCGCTGGGATTGCCACACACATATCTATGGACCTTGGGAAGATTTTCCGCTTCCAGAAAGCGCAGTGTATCGGCCTGCAGCAGCGCCGATGGCTGCACTTCTCGAAATGCATCGAAAGTTGGGCATTTCCCACGGTGTCCTGGTGCAAGCAGCCTGCTACGGGACAGACCATTCCGCGTTACTCGACGCGATTGCCGGCACGGGGGGGCGATATAAAGGCGTAGCGCTGCTCAACGGCTCTGAAAGCGACACTCATTTGGAGGCGCTCGACGCCGGAGGGGTTCGCGGTATCCGATTCAATTTCATGGGACACCTCGCCGAAGGGCAGAACATAAGCGAACTCAAGGCGCTGGCGGAGCGTGTGGGCTCATTAGGTTGGCACGTCCTGCTCCACGGCAAGCTCGGGCAGATTCTGCCTATTCTCGACAGTTGGCGGAGTTTGCGCACCACGTTGGTAATTGACCATATGTCACGTCCCGACCCTGCTCTCGAGACGGACAGAGAGGGGCTTGTGGCTTTGCACAGATACCTTGATAACGAGCGCCGTTGGATAAAGCTCTCCGGTATCGACCGCATGATGAGTGGGTCGAACGAGCCGTGGTCCCGAGCGCTTCCTCAAGTTAGAGAGTTGCTCGCGGCAGCGCCGGACCGGGCTATCTGGGGCAGTGACTGGCCTCATCCGAACATTCAAGGCGACGTGCCGGATGATTCAAAGCTTCTCGCCTTTGTCGAAGAGGTCTGCGGCGACCCCGAGGCGGCGGATGCGGTGCTTGTCCACAATCCGCGACGGCTTTATCTGTAAGGAACACCATGCGCACAACGACAATTACTCAGGAGACAGCGCGCAGCGTCGAGCAAGTTGCCTGCCGGAAGGCAGCCTTGCGAATCGTTCCGCTGCTGGCGTTTGCCTACTTTATCAACTACCTGGACAGGACGAACGTCGGCTTCGCCGCGCTAGCGATGAATCGCGACCTCGGATTGACGGCGTCCCAGTTCGGATTAGCTGCCGGTATCTTCTACGTCGGTTACTGCTTCTTCGAGGTCCCCAGCAATCTCGCGCTCTACCGGTTCGGTGCGCGGAGATGGCTTGCTCGAATCATGATTACGTGGGGCTTGTTCGCCGCTGCAACCAGTTTTGCGACCGGTGCGGTGAGTTACTCCCTGCTTCGCCTGCTCGCAGGCATCGGCGAGGCAGGATTCTTTCCCGGCGTCATCTTCTTCCTGACTCTGTGGTTTCCGGCGAGCTATCGCACGCAGATGATGGCGTGGTTCCTGGCAGCAGTGCCGCTGTCGTCGGTATTCAGCGGCCCGTTGTCCGTTTCGATGTTAAAGCTTGAGGGGTGGCTCGGACTGCATGGCTGGCAGTGGCTATTCATCCTCCAAGGTCTTCCGGCGTGCGTGCTGGGCGTCCTTTGTCTCAAAGTTTTGAGTGACTCGCCCGACAAGGCGAAGTGGCTGACACCTGAAGAGCGCTTGGCTCTGCAGACCGCTGTCGAGCGAGAACGCCCGGCGAACGCAGAGAAGCACTTCATGCGCTCGCTACTGGATTGGCGCGTGTGGCTGCTCACTGCCATCCTTTTCAGCTACATCATCGGAATTCTCGGCATTGGCGTTTGGTTGCCGACGATTTTGAAGACACACCATCTCAGCGACACGCAAATCGGGTTGTTGACCGCACTTCCCTATATTGTCGGGAGCGTGGGGATGCTTCTTTTGGGGAGGGTTTTGGCGCGCTCGCAACGCTACGTCAAGCATCTCGCCCTGACCTGCGGACTGGCTGCAATTGGCTTCTTCTGTTCAGTGGTCTCCGATGAACTGGTTCCTGCGATGGTCGGCTTGACCATCGCACTCATTGGCCTCTCATCGGTGCGTACGTGCTTCTACAGCATTCCGGCGACGTTTCTAGGAAAAGAAGCAGCAGCCGGAGGGCTGGCGTTCATCAATTCGGTCGGTAGCCTTGGCGGCCTGGTTGGCCCCTACATGGTCGGCTGGCTGAAGGACACCACGGGTTCTTTCAAGGCTGGTCTCATCGGAATGGGCGCGATGCTTGTCCTGGCGACCTTTCTGACTGTTGTTCTGCTGGTCATTATGAAGAGAAAGGACGCAAGATGAATACGTGGCAGCCAAGTTTGAGGACCCCCGACCCTGCAATTCGCATCCTGGACAAGCGATTCGAACATTACCGCCTGGCGCATGCAAAGGTTGAGCGCCTGTGGACAGGGTGTCGCTGGGCAGAGGGACCCGTGTGGTTCGGTGACGCTGGCGTCCTTTATTGGACTGACCTGCCGAATGACCGAATCCTGAAATGGGATGAAGCCACGGAGCAGGCTTCCACGTGGCGGGCGCCGTCAAGCAAAGCGAATGGCATGACTCGCGACCGTCAAGGCCGACTCATCGTTTGTGAACATGGGACAAGGCGCGTCACTCGCACTGAATACGACGGCCGCGTCACCGTGCTCGCCGATAGGTTCGAAGGGAAGCAGCTCAACTCGCCAAATGATGTCGTCGTGACACGTGACGGCTCCATCTGGTTCACGGACCCGCCGTTTGGCCTCGTGAGCGACTACATGGGGAAACAGGGGAGGCCCGAGTTGAAGGCCTGTGTCTATCGGATTGACGCGCAGAGCGGTCAGATTGAGTGCGTCGCAGACGACATCGAAGGTCCGAACGGGCTCGCTTTCTCACCTGACGAGCGAACGCTGTATGTCGTCGCATCACGAGCTCGGCCGCGAACAATCATGGCGTTCGATGTTATTGACAACAGCAAGCTCGGGCGCGGCCGGGTCCTTATCGACGCGAAGGACGGCACTCCCGATGGCTTCAGAGTCGACGTCGACGGGAACCTCTGGTGCGGTTGGGGCACGGGCAGCGATGAGCTTGACGGCGTACGAATCTTCGCGCCCGACGGTACGGCCATTGGACACATTGCGCTGCCTGAGCGCTGCGCAAATCTATGCTTCGGCGGCAGAGACAACAATCGCCTGTTCATGGCATCGACGACCTCCGTGTACGCACTGTTCGTGAATACGCGTGGCGCCGTCTGAGCAGTATTGAATCGAAAATCCACAAGGTAAGGAGACAATCAATGGCAATCGAAACAAAAAAGTGGGCTATCCGTGCATCAATGCTGGCGCTGGCTTGCACGGCCACGTTGAGCGGTACAGCCCACGCCGAGGATATACACGTGCTTGCAACGGGCGCACTTTCCGCCGCGTTCAAGCAACTTGTACCCGCGTTCGAACGCGATACTGGGAATCACCTTCTAATCTCGTGGGGTCCCTCCTATGGAACCTCGCCAGACGCTCTGCCCATGAGAATCAAGAGCGGCGAGCCGATGGATGTCTGCTTCATGATTGGCGCCGCGCTCGACGAGCAAATCAAACAGGGAGTGTTCGTTCCGGACACGAAGGCTGATATTGCCGAATCAGCAGTCGGGGTCGCTGTACGTGCCGGCATTCCAAAGCCGGACGTATCGACGCCGGAGAAGCTGAAGCAGGCTCTGCTGTCGGCCAAGTCTGTCGCCTTTTCTGAGGGTGCGAGTGGAACCTACATTACGGGAACGCTCTTTCCAAAGCTCGGTATCGCTGAGCAGATGAAGCAGAAGAGTGTACTTATAAAAGGGCGCGAACTTGTTGGGGCAGCGCTTCAGCGAGGAGATGCCGACCTGGGACTTCAGCAAATCAGCGAACTGAAAGCATTCAAGGAGATTCGATTCGTCGGCCCTCTCCCGCGCGAAGTTCAGAAGGTCAGTGTCATTTCTGCCGCAATTGCGAAAAACGCCCAACAGGCTGAAGCCGCAAAAGCCTTCATTGGGTATTTGAAGTCGAAGAATGCGGTGGCAATCTTCGACAGCACCGGACTTGAGCAACCACAGTCGCAAGCACAGGCAACGGCGAACTAGGGAGGCAGAGCAACGAGCCGATAGGAATTCACTTAACAATATAAGTACAACTACTAGAAATAGGAGATAACCTCATGGATGTAAGAGGGAGTTTCATTGCTCTTTCGTGTACGTGTCTTGCATTCGGGTGCGCTTCTCACTTGCCGTCGAGCGCTGCACCCGAGCACCTGGTAACCACACACGGAACTGTAACGATTGAGACTATCGGTCAAGGTAAGGGGCCGGTAATTGTCCTTCTCCCGTCCCTCGGAAGGGGAGCGGCAGACTTTGATGAAGTCGCTGCATACCTCGAGCGTGACGGCTTTACGGTGCTGAGGCCTCAGCCGAGAGGTATCGGCGCGAGCGTAGGTCCTCTCACTGACGTCAATATGCACGACTTTGCTGCCGACGTCGCCTCGGTGCTGGATGAGCAAAAGACAGGCGCAGTCGTCGTTGTCGGGCATGCGTGGGGAAGTCAACCAGCACGCATGTTGGCCGTGGACCGTCCGGACCTCGTTCGGGGATTAGTCATGGCGGCCGCGTCGGCTGGAAAACTACCTCCCGGTTCAAACGAGAAACCGTACGGTAGGCTTCGGGACGCGATTGACGGCTCCGGAAATCTCTCACTACCGGAGGCGCAGCGGCTCAAATATCTGCAGCAAGCGTTCTTCGCGCCGGGGCATGATGCGCGGCCTTGGTTGAGCGGTTGGTACCGCGCGACTCATGAAGCCGAAGCGCACGCGAGAAATGTCACGCCGGTCGATGCGTATTTCGCGGGTGGGACGGTTCCCATTCTTGACCTCCAAGGTCAATACGACGCTGTTGTCGTCCCCAATGTTTTCAAGCCGATGTTGGGGGACCGCGTGACAGTGGAGGTGGTTGCGAACGCAGCCCATGCGATGGCTCCCGAGCAACCGCAGGCTATGAGCGACGCCATCGCGCGCTTTGCACACCAGATGTACAGGCAGTAAGCGGCAGCTGATGCTAACGAATCAGCTTTGTGAAATAGGTCAAGGAATGGCTCTCATGAAATTCTCGAAAAGCGGTCTCGCAGCAATCATTCTCTCCGTGTCTGTAAGCGCCTTTGCGGCAGCCGGCGGTGCAAAAATCACTGACGACGTTGTCAAACATGGAAATGTTCAGATTGAGGTCCTGAGCCAAGGCAAGGGACCGACCATCGTTATGCTTCCGTCCCTGGGCCGCTCGGTGCGCGACTACGACCAGGTGGCGCAATATCTCGTCGAGGATGGGTTCCGTGTGCTGCGCCCCGAGCCTCGCGGTGTCGGCAAGAGCAAAGGGCCGATGGAAAACCTCAGCGTTCACGATTTTGCGTCTGATGTCGCAATGGTCATCGATGAAAAGAAGGCTGGCCCGGTCGTCGTGGTCGGGCACGCGTGGGGTAATTTCGCCGCACGTCAATTGGCTGCCGACCGCCCAGACCTTGTGAAGGGGGTCGTGGTGGCGGCCGCCTCGGCAGGCAAAGTTCCGCCTGGTTCGACAGAAAAGCCTATCAACGCGGAAATGCGCAAGGCGATTGATGGTGCTGGAGACCTCAAGCTTCCCGAAGCACAACGGCTGCAGTATCTGAAGGAAGCGTTCTTCGCACCTGGGAACGACCCTGGCGTGTGGCTCGGCGGCTGGCATCCTGAGACCCACGAAGCAGAGGGACATGCGCGTAACACTACTCCCGTCGACGACTACTTTGCAGCCGGCACTGCACCGATTCTCGACCTGCAAGGAGAGAACGATGCGGTGGCGCCTCGCCGGTTCTCGCAAGTGCTTAAGAACATGCTCGGAGACCGAGTGACTGTTGTGGTGCTACCAAACGCAGGTCATGCCATGGCGCCGGAGCAGCCGAAAGCAATGGCCGACGCAATATCGACCTTCGCGAAGCGAGTCAACCACTAATTGATTTCGGATGTTCGAGCGGCGGAGCGCGCCGTGCGTCCGCTCCGTCCGCAAGAGCTGTCAACACTTTCAACGGCACAGATATGGATTCGAGGGTTCAGCGGCCGGTGATGCGTTTGATGCGCGGCGCCGGGCGCTCACATTAGGTTCGGCTGCTTGTGGCTTGGTCAGCTTGTGGCGGACACCCCTCTGCTCGGGCCACAGGGAACGCTTCACTCTTGAAGTTAAGCGGCGGCGAGAATGCATCATTGAAAGCGCCAGCAATGGCTTCGCTTGCACCACGCAAGGCTTTGATGCTGCGGACCACTCCGCAGAGATTCCGGCAACCTAGCTCAGACCCCTACCGGAGCATCATCGTCCGCTGCAGCGGAGGTGACTTTCTTCCTTCCAGCGCGTGCCACGACTACCGAGGCAGCGACCATTGCAACGCCTACCCATAGCGTGGCCGGTAAAGGCTGAGTCGTATTGAGCGCAAGGAACACAGTGGACAGGACAGGCGTTGCGTAGCTCAATGCGGTCGTCAATCCCGTGTTCGCTCGCTTCATGCCGAAATCCCAAAGATAAAAAGCCATCCCCATTGGTCCGAGACCCATATAGATGAGAACCGCCCAGTCTTGGACGTTCAGTCCAGGTGCTCTTCCTGAAACGAAGTGCAGGGCGAGACACGCCAGTCCCGCAGGAAGCGAAAACGCTCCAACAGAGAGGCTTGAGACCTCGCGGTAGCGTTTGCCGAGGACCGAGTAGGCAGCCCATGCGAACGCAGAGACCAGCGCAAGGAGATAGGCAACGACTTCATTGAACAGTTGTCGTTCGACGACGCCGATAACGGCGCTCGCTGTTGACGGCTGCTGAACTGACCAGCAGGCGGCCGCTGCACCTCCGAAACCGAGAAGCGCACTGAGAAGCATAGTCCTGCGCTCGCTACCTCCAGCGGACAAGCTCCCAGAAAGACACACAATAATGACGGGCCATAGGTAATGCACCAGGCTAACGCCAATCGGGTCCCCCAGCTGAAGCGCGAAGAAGTAAATGACGTGGTAGATGAACATCAGCCCGGCACCCAAGAGCAGGAGACGAATCGGCAATTTCCAGTTCTTTGCCCAAGGCAGTCCGAGCAGACCTCCGAGCGTCAACGCTACTCCGTTCACGAACAGGGTTGGCGTCCCATGCAGAAGGTCGACGCTCGTGGCGAGCGTGCTCCACATTAGGACCGTCAGTGCGACGCCAAGTACGGCCATTGGTGCTCTCCCTCGAAATGCTTAGATGTTCAGGCCGCCAACTATTGGCTGTCTTCCTGCGCAAGGTAGAAGTGAAGGGCCATAATTTCGTACTTTTGAAACAGGGAAAGCGCGAAACCCGCCGTATGGCGGATGTATCGACACGGGACGCCCCGGCGCAAACTACTTGGCGAAACCAATTCGAAGAGTCCGGGAAAACCCTTGACAGGGGAGGGTGGGCGGAGCCGTCCGCAGAAACTGCTGCGAAAGCCGAACGATGCGGCAAAAGCTGCTGCCGGGTCGGCGGAGAAAAGTTCTGATTGCCGCTCGCCCTCAATACACTGTGTTCTCCATCATGGACATCTCAGAGGAGCTACTGTGGAACTGACCGACTTCAATACGCTTACCTTCGACTGCTACGGCACTTTGATTGATTGGGAAACCGGCATCTTCCAAGGACTCAAGCCGTTGCTTGAGCGCGCGAATACGCCGCTCACGCGAGACCAGGTGCTGGAGGCGCATGCCCGTCACGAGTCGTCGCAACAGAAGTACACGCCTGCGAAGCGCTACCAGGAATTGCTGCCCATCGTCTACAAGCGTCTGGCCGAGGAATGGGGTCTGCCGTTCACGCACGAAGAGTGCGTGGCCTACGGCCGCTCGGTGCAGAACTGGCCGGCATTCGAAGACAGCGCCGAAGCGCTGCAATACCTGAAGAAGCATTACAAGCTCGTCATCCTGTCGAACATCGACAACGAGAGCTTCACCTACAGTAACGCGAAGTTGAAAGTCGAGTTCGACGCCATTATCACGGCTGAAGACGTGGGCTCGTACAAGCCGTCGCCGCGCAACTTCGAATACATGCTCGAGAAACTCGGCGCCCGTGGCATCAAAAAGGAAAACATCCTTCACACGGCCGAAAGCCTGTTCCATGACCACAAGCCCGCGAACGAACACGGCCTGGCATCGTGCTGGATTTATCGCCGCCATGCTCAACCGGGGTTTGGCGCAACGATGGACCCGGGTTCGCAGCCGAACATCGACTTCCGCTTCAACAGCATGATGGACCTCGCGAAGGCGCATCAGGAAGCTTTGGCGAAGAAGTAAGACAATGGTGTCTCGTCGGCATCGGCGACGCTGTCGGTCGCGACAGTCCGGTGCGGACGAGACCATTGCTCCGGATGGATTCGAGTATCACATGACTGAACAAAGGGGGCGTTGTGGCTTTGACGGATTTCAAGGCACTCACATTTGATTGCTATGGGACGCTCATTGATTGGGAGTCCGGTATCGCATCAAATTTGTCGGAGTTGGCCTCTCGAGCGACGCTCCCGCTGGCACGGGATGACATCCTTGAGGCCCACGCTCGCCATGAAGCGCATCAGCAGAAGGTCACGCCGGCGATGCCTTACGACCGGCTCCTTCAAGTCGTCTTCAAACGACTCGCTGAAGAGTGGAACGTGCAGTATAAGTGGGACGAAGCGGTAGCATATGGCGCATCGGTCGGCGACTGGCCCGCGTTTCCGGACTCGGCGAGCACGCTTCAGTACCTGAAGAAGTATTTCAAGCTTGTTGTCGTGTCCAACGTGGACAACCGCAGCTTTCGCAAAACCAATGAGAAGCTGGCCGTCGACTTCGACGCAATCGTGACCGCGGAAGATGTGGGCTCATACAAGCCGTCGCGGAACAACTTCGAGTATCTGTTCTCTACGTTGTCTGGAATGGGCATCACGAAGGGCGATACTCTGCATGTCGCGGATAGCGTGTACCACGACCATGAACCTGCGAGCGCGCTGGGCCTCCGCTCGTGCTGGATTCAGCGCCGCTATGAGCAGCGTGGCTCGGGCGCGAACTTGAGGTACTCCGTCGAGCCTTCGGTTGACTACAAGTTCACGAGCATGGCCCAGTTGGTCAAAGCGCATCACGAAGACTTGCTCGCGGCTAGGGCAGTCGCCTTCGATTGAGACATCAGCCAATTCGAACACGCACGATATGCGACAGAAGCTCGACCGGACCGATATTAAGATTCTTGCCGAGTTGCAGAAAAACGGCAACATGACGAACGCGAACCTCGCGAATTCCGTCGGCCTGTCCGCGAGTCCATGCCTGCAACGTGTGAAGCGGCTCGAAGCTGCCGGCATCATCTCGGGCTATGGGGCCCACCTCAATCTGGCCAAGCTGACCAGTACGGTAACGGTGTTCACCGAAATCATGCTTCATGACCATCGTCGCGAGGACTTCACACGCTTCGAAGCAAACCTGCGCGACTTCGACGAAATCACGGAATGCCACTTGGTCAGCGGCGGGTACGATTACTTGCTGAAGTCGATTGTCAAGAATATCGGTCACTACCAGGATGTCATTGAAAAGCTCGTTGACCGCAACATCGGAATCGAGAAGTACTTCAGCTATATCGTTATTCGGTCACCTTTCGTCAAGCAATCGGTGCCGCTCGACAAGTTGCTGTCGGAAGACGACTAATGGAGTATTGGAACAATGACGACGGTACAGTACGTCTGTGCGACGACCAGCAGAACTCTCCACGGTAGGATGGACCAGGATGCGGCTTGGTTCGACATGAAACAAGTTGCGCATCTATTTGGAACGCGGCTCGACAAGGCAACAAAGCTGCTCTGGCAGGTTGGTGCCACCGGGGAGATTGACACCGAGCGCGATGTCCGGTGGTCTGATTGCAAACAGTGCCTTTTGAGCCACAGAGGCGTCCTGTCTGTCGGGTACCACGTGGACTACGGTCGCGCGACCGCTTTCCGGAAGTGGTGTGCTTCGGCGCCTGTGGTATTGCGAAGCTGAATCAAGCTCGCATCTGCATCTCACATCTTTCAGCTCGTCAATTCGTCTATGCCCGGACCCGGTACGTCAGTCCTTCCGGCACCCGCATCAATCGGTCCCCTGTACTTAACCTTCGAAGCGAAGGACCCTCTTTCCTACCTTTCGTCGATTGGTGTCAAAAGCCATTGAGTGAATACTGACTTCCGTCAAGGCGGATGTCTCCCGTTATCGCATCGTGCGACCGTTCTATCGTCGAACGTGCTACGGGGACGGCATGTCCGGGTGGGTCACGTATTTTCGATAGGCAGGATGGGATAAATGAAAAAGGAAGTATTGTGTGCTGCTATGCTCGTTGGTAGTGCAAACTGTATGGCTCAAAGCTCTGTCACTCTCTACGGGGCCGTAGACGACAGTTTCTCGTTCACGAACAATCAGGCCGGGTCTCAAAACTACCAGATGGTGAACGGTGGACGCGGCAGCAGCAAATGGGGCTTTCGCACAGTCGAGGACCTCGGGGGCGGGCTCAATGCCGTAGCTGTGCTCGAGAACGGCTTCGATATCAACAGCGGCAAGCTCGGAAACGGCGGTCGCCTGTTTGGACGTCAATCCTATGTCGCGTTGAACGGGCCGTTCGGTAGCCTGCGATTGGGCCGCCAGTACGACCTCATTGCTGACTCGCTGATGCCGCTCGCATCGTCGCTGAAGTTCGGTGGTGTTCTCACGACTCGAGCGGGTGATGTAGACAATGTTTGGGGTGACTACTCGGTCAGCAACACCATCAAGTACTACACGCCGGATTTCGCTGGGTTCAAATTTGGCGCTCTGTTCAGCTTAGGAGGGGTGGCAGGAAACTTCTCGCAAGGCCGTGGCGAGGGTCTTAGCTTGACGTATGCGGGTGGCCCCATCACTGCATCGGCAGCCCTGCTTCGACTGAATAACCCGGCCACCTCCCTGTACGATGCGACGGCGACGCCAACGGCCGGTGCTACGTTCACGAATCCGATTACGAATCCAACCTTCAGCGGATACGTCTCGGCCCATACGCTGCAGATTGCCGGCGGCGGTTTGAACTATTCCGTCGGCAACGCCGTCATCGGGGTCCTCTATACGAATACCCGATTCGAGGATGTGGTTCCCACAAGTTCAACGCCGTTCTCCGGCACGGCTACATTCAACAGTGTTGAGGCCAACGCCACGTACCGAATCACGCCCGCGGTCATGGTGGGTGCGGCCTATAACTATACGAAGGCCGAGACGGCGAAATACAGCCAGGTCAACGTCGGAGCGGAGTACGACCTGTCGAAACGGACGATGCTGTATGCAATCGCTGCGTGGGAGCATGCGATTGGCACAGATTCGACGGGCAAACCGGCAGTTGCGGCCATGGCCTTCGTCACGCCGTCGAGCACAAGTAATCAGGTCGTCGTGCGCGTAGGTGTGCGCCAATCCTTCTGAGTGTGGAAGAAAAAGGCCATCGTCCTTTTGGGACGATGGCCTCACGACTGAGCTTGATGAGTTAGTCGAGATTGCCCTGGCAGATGTACTTAATGGACAGATAGTCGTCGAGGCCGTACTTCGAACCTTCCCGACCGTAACCGGACTCCTTCACCCCACCGAATGGTGCGGCTTCGCTCGCTACTGCGCCTTCGTTCAGACCTACGACCCCTGCCTCAAGGGCCCGCGACACGCGCTCGGCCCGTCCCATGTTCTGCGTATAGAAGTAAGCGGCGAGGCCAAACGGCGTGTCATTGGCCAAGCGAATCGCCTCTTCCTCGGATTCGAATCGGTACAGCGGTGCCACAGGACCGAAGGTCTCTTCGCAGGTGACGAGCATTTCGTTGGTCGCGTGCGCGAGTACCGTCGGGGCATAGTAGTTCGGCCCCATTTCCGTCAGGCGTTTGCCGCCAGTCAAGACGGTCGCACCCTTCGACACAGCATCATTGACGTGCCGGTCAATCTTGTCGATGGCCTTGGCGTTAATCATCGGCCCAATTTGCGCTTGCGGGTCAGTCGCCGGAGCAACCTTTAGTGCACCCACTCGCGCGGCGAGTAGTTCCGCGAATTTGTCGAACACACCAGCCTGCACGTAGATGCGGTTCGGGCAGACGCAGGTCTGACCGCCATTGCGGAACTTGGCGGCCATGAGACCAACTACGGCCGCATCCAGGTCGGCATCGTCGAATACGATGAACGGAGCATTGCCGCCCAACTCGAGCGACAGCTTCTTCAATGTACCGGCCGACTCGCGGGCCAGGTATTTGCCGACCGCTGTGGAGCCGGTGAAAGTAATTTTGCGGACGCGCTCATCGGCAAGCCAGTCGCCGACAGCTTCAATACCATGGTCGCGCGACGCGCTCAGCATGTTGAGCACGCCGGCAGGGACACCCGCCTCTTGGGCCAGAGCCGCCAGTGCGAGTGCCGTCAGGGGAGTGTCTTCCGCGGGTTTGCCGACAACGGTGCAGCCTGCAGCCAAAGCAGGAGCAATCTTGCGGGCAATCATCGCGAGCGGGAAGTTCCACGGGGTGATTGCCGCGACAATCCCGACCGGCTCCTTGATGGTGCGCATCTGTTTGCCGCGCTGTTGTTGCGGGATGATGTCGCCATAGACGCGAGTCGCTTCATCCGCAAACCACGCGACGTACGACGCACCGTATGCGACTTCGCCCTTGGCCTCTGCTAGCGGTTTTCCTTGCTCCTTCGACATGATTGCCGCGAGGTCATCGGTGTTCGCGACAATCAGTGCATGCCAGCGCTTGAGGATTTCTGCGCGTTCGCGCGGCAGTCGCTTACGCCATGCATTTGCCGCTTTCGCTGCTGCATCAGTCGCGGCGCGCGCGTCTGCTTTGCTACTGTTGGCAACCTCGGCGATGATACCGCCGGTGGCCGGGTTGGTGACGGGATAGTGCGCGCCGTCCACGGCATCAGTCCATTCGCCACCAATCAGATTCTTCCGGCGCAGAAGCTCTTCACGTTTCAGTTTCAGTTCCATGCTCGATACCTTCTAAGAATACGTCACTCGTTGCCGTTTAACCTCACTTAAACGGGCTTAACCTTCAATCGCGCGGCGCACATCTGAGCTTTCGAGCACGTCGTCGAGCGTTTTGCGCACACGCTCCACCATCGTCTCGACCTCGGCTGCTGTGTAGCAGAGCGCCGGGGCAAGTCCAAGGATGTTGTCGCCGAACGCGCGGAAGATAATTTTGTTGCGGGCTGCTGCATCGAAGATGCGGTCAGCAAGATGCAACGCCGGGTCGAAGCGCGCTCGCGTGGACTTATTTGCCACCAGTTCCACCGCGCCCAGAAGACCTGCATGTCTTGAGTCGCCAACGAGCGGATGGTCGAGCAAACTGTCCAGACCTTGCGCGAACTTAGGTGCCTGGGCTTGGCCATTCGCCAGAAGACCGCCTTCCGTGTAAAGACGAAGTACTTCGAGACCGATAGCAGCGCTCACCGGGTGCGCGGAGTATGTTTGTCCGTGGCCAATCGCTTCGCCAGGTTTGCTTCCGTCGGCGATGCCCTGGTACACAGCGTCAGACATCAATACGGCGCCCATGGGGGCGTAGCCTGCAGTCAAACCCTTCGCAATGGTCATGAGGTCCGGCTCTACGGACTCTGTTTCGCATGCGAACATCGGACCAGTCCGGCCGAACGCGGTAATCACCTCATCCGCGACGAAGAGAATATCCAGACGTCGGCACGCATCGCGCATTGCTTTGAGCCATCCGGCTGGCGGCACGATGACGCCACCCGAACCTTGAACAGGTTCGCAGAAAAACGCAGCGACATTGTCCGCGCCGAGCTCGGCGACCTTGTTCTCAAGCGCCCTGACTGATGCCGCGATGATGGCCTGTGCATCGTCGGGCGTCTCGCTCCGATACGGATAGGGCGAGGGGATGTGATGCTGAGTGGGGAGCGGCACGTCGAAATTGCGATGGAAGCTCGCGATAGCAGTCAGACCCGAGCCCACAGAGGACGAACCATGATATCCACGCTCCAAAGCAATGAAGTGCTTCTTGCTCGGCCGCCCGATAGCGTTGTAATAGTGCGTGATGAAGCGCAATGCAGAATCCACTGCGTCCGACCCGCCCAACGAGAAGTAGACGTGCTGAAGATTTTTTGGCGAGAGCTCGACGAGCCGCTCGGCGAGTTCGATAGCAGGCTGGGAGCCAAAATGGAAATAGCCGGTTGCATACGGCAACTTCGACATCTGCTCAGCCGCCACCTTGACGATGCTTTCATGGCCATAGCCGGTGTTCACGCACCAAAGACCAGCGAACGCGTCGAGCAGTTCATTGCCTTGTGCGTCGTAGAGCCATGCGCCTTTGCCCCGCTCCAGTACCGTTACCCCACGCTTCTCGTGTGCGCGGTAGTTCGCGACGGGATGGATGAGGTGCTTCCGGTCGGAATCGATAAGCGTTGCTAGAGACATTTCACAATCCTTGATAGGGTTCGGCCTATCCTTAGAGTATCTGGAGCTTGCGGCATTTGGTTTTGCTCGACATGCTTGTAGCGGCGTAGTCCCACCGAATTGGGGCTTAGCGCCGCATCTTCTGCTGGTTACATCAGGCGGCCGGTACAAGGTCGTCAGAGAACAGCGGAGCCGTGAGGGCGGTCAACAGCCGAATCTCCTCCGTGACGGCGCTTTCCGGAACCACGGCGGCGCACATGAAGGCAAATGCTCCGACGGTCCGCTTGCAAACAACGACTGGGATGTTGACGAGCGTTGTCGTGCCGAGAGACTTCAGCAGCTTGTGGTCAGGAAAGTAGCGTTCGAGCTCGGCGTCGTTGTTCGCAACGAGGACTTCGCCACGTTCGAGTACTTTCCGAGCCCAGTCAGAGCCGGAAAGTTGCTTCCAGCCGCCCACCGGATAGGAGCTTGGCACCGTAGAGTAAATGCGCCGGACGGCGCCAAGTTCTTTCGGTGCGTCAGGCTTCGGACGAGAGACTAGGGCGGTCGCCTGAACGAATGAGAGTTTCGGCTTCACCACTTCCAGCCATGCCTGAATCGCTTCGTCTCGCGAGGTTCCTTGGCGAATCGCGGCTTGACCTTGGGCAAGAGTTGTCGACAAGTCACTGCCATTCGCGCTCGTTGCGGCATTGCCGGCCCGCGAAAGGAACAATGCGGAAGCGCCGACTGCGGCAAGACTGGCGAAATCTCTGCGATTCATACGGTTTCCTCCTGTTTGGACGATTTGGCCCGGCGACGCGCCGGATTTGTTTTTGCTCTGCCATCGAGCCACTGCGCGAGATGTATCGCCGAGCGTCCCGTGGTGTTTCGAATTTGTGAGCGACAGCTGAATCCGTCGCTCACCAGCACTGCGTTTTCATCAAGCGGCTGAATCTTGGGAACAAGCTCGGACTCAGCAACCGAGCGTGCGACGTCCGCCGTTTTCGTGTGATAGCCAAACGCTCCAGCCATACCGCAACATCCTGTTTGCAGCACGGCCCCTGACTGAGCCGCTTTGCCGACCAGTCGTGACTCTGCTTGCACCCCGCCACAGGCTTTCTGGTGACAGTGCCCGTGAACGAAGACGCTTTCATCCAGCTTCGGCACATCGAAGCCTTCCGATTCGAGGTATTCGGCTAACGTTTTCACCGACCCGGCAAGCGCCGCGGCCTTTTCGTCGGTTGGGAAGAGTGAACGGAGTTCGTCGCGGAATACGGAGAGGCAACTAGGTTCGAGCACAACCACCGGCAGCTTCAGTGCGATGACGTCTTTCAGCTCAGCCATGATGTCAACCAAGTTGCGCTTGGCGTGGTCCAGCATCCCAGCGTCGTAGTAGGGACGCCCGCAGCAAATCTGCTTGCTCATGAGCCGTACAGTGACGCCGTAAGATTGCAGGACGCGGACGGACGCTTCGAGAACTTCGGGCGAGAATCCGTTGTTGAATGTGTCCGTCCACAGAAAGACTGTTTTTGCACGCGCAGATTGAGCATCCAGCTTGCTCGTGTCGTCCAAGAGGCCCCTGCAGGTCGCTCCCTTTCGGAAGGCCGTTGATGCAACGGCAGGAAACTTCACGTGAGATGCGAGGCCGAACTTCTCTGCCACCACACGGAACGGCCGCATCTTCATGGCAGTGTTGACCACGCCGCTGACCCGAGTGGCGATTGGCAGCCATGTTCCGATGTGTCCAATCATCGTGTCCATTAGGGGACGCTTGGCTTTCTGGTAGTGCTCGTACAAGAAGTGACTTTTGTACTTGGCCAGGTCGACATGGGTTGGGCAATCGCTACGGCAGCCCTTGCATGCCAGACAGTTATCCAGCGAGTCCTTGACTTCCTTGTTGTCCCAGCCGTCAGTGATGACCTCGCCCTTGAGCAGTTCGAAGAGCAGGCGGCTGCGTCCGCGCGTCGAGTATTTCTCTTCGCGCGTCGCGCGGTAGCTTGGGCACATGGTTCCACCGTCCAGAGACCGGCACTTGCCCATGCCGATGCATCGTTCCGTGGCGCGCGCGAATGTGTCCGGACTCTGCAGGTTGCCGAACGAGAAGTGACTGGGGACCTC
The DNA here is from genome assembly GCF_018408855.1 of Caballeronia sp. NK8. Taxonomy (GTDB): domain Bacteria; phylum Pseudomonadota; class Gammaproteobacteria; order Burkholderiales; family Burkholderiaceae; genus Caballeronia. The sequence goes on from NZ_AP024322.1 coordinate 513,488, forward strand.
CACGCGGCGGTACGTGGGTCCAAGGCGAAGATTCTCATCGACAGGCATTGCGTCGATGAGCTTGCCGGGATTCATGCGGTTCTTCGGGTCCCAGATGGTCTTGAACTCACGGAACGCGTCCATGAGCTCTGGCGAGTACATGAGCGAGAGCAGTTCGCCTTTGGCCTGGCCGTCGCCGTGCTCACCCGAGAGCGAGCCCTCATACTTGACGACGAGCTTCGCCGCTTCCTCCAGGAAGTTGCGCCACGTATGGATGCCTTGGCTATTCCGAAGGTCGAAGTTGATACGGGAGTGGATGCAACCATCGCCAAAATGGCCGTACATGTTGGTTGTGTAACCGTAGCGCTCCACCAGCGCGGAGAACTCGCGCAGATACGCGCCTAGCAGTCGCGGTTCGACCGCGGCGTCCTCCCAACCCACTACGGGGTCTGGTTTCGACGGGTCGTCGCCGATAGACGTAGCTGATGCACCGGTCTCTCGAATTGACCAAAGACGCTTCATCATCGCCGCATCCGAAACCACTTTCGCGTTCGGGCGACCCGGCAGCGAGTCGGAAAGGTCTGCTGCAGCTTGTGCACGCTTCAGCGACGATTCGAGATTGTCGGTGCCGAACTCGACCATGAGCCATGCATTGCCTTCCGGTAGCTCAGCGATATCGGCAAGTGCCAGTCCGCGTTCACGCAATCCTCCAACGATGCCGGTGTCGAGCCCTTCCATCGCGATGGGCTCGAGGGGAAGCAGTTGTGGGACGCAGTCGGCCGCGTCAAAAATCGTGGGAAAACCAAAGACGGTCACGACTCGCGCGGTTGGGTTGCGTACGAGGGTCGTCGTTGCTCGCAAGACTGAGACACAGGTGCCTTCCGAACCGACGAGCGCCCGAGCAATGTTGAAGCCATTTTCTGGCAGCAATTGGTCGAGGCTGTAGCCCGAGACGCGACGTTTCAGCTTGGGGAAACCTGCGCGAATCTCGTCGGCATGACGGTCTCCCAAGTCGCGAAGCGCTTGAACAATCTCGGCGCGCCGGCCGCCCGCGGCCAGATGAGCCTGAAACGCTTCTTCATCGGTAGGCCCAACCCAGAATCGCTCCCCGTCGTAGGTCAGGATTTCCATCGATTCGATGTTTTCGGCCGTCTTGCCAGCCATCACCGAGTGTGCGCCGCACGAGTTGTTGCCGACCATGCCGCCAATCGTGCAACGGCTATGCGTGGCAGGGTCCGGACCGAACGTCAGCCCCTTGAGAGCAGCGGCGTTCTTCAACTGGTCGCAGATGACCCCCGGCTGAACCACCGCAGTGCGGCTTGCGGCATCGAGTTGCTCGATGCGCGTCAGATGACGAGACATGTCGATAATCACCGCGACGTTCACCGCCTGCCCACACATCGAAGTGCCGGCGCCACGGGTAAGCACAGGTACGTCCGCGTCGTGACACGCACGCATTACGGACACGACGTCTTCGACCGTTCGCGGCAGGACAACGCCAATCGGAACCTGCCGATAGTTCGACGCCTCCGAGGCATACGCCGCTCGAGACCCGGCATCGAACCTAATCTCCGCATCCGTCGTCTGAGCGAGCTGGCGCTGAAGTGCAAGAAGCTTGTTGAGGTCTAGGCGTGTGGAGGACGAGTTCAAATTCATGTGGTCGCGAAATCCGGAAAAAGCGGCGGGACCGTGGCTGGGCGCGAACTGCGCGTTGGCCAAAACGTCCCGCTTCATTCCAAATTAAAACGCGACACAATGCTGAAGTCTTCCTACTTAAAGTAGGAAAGGCAGGGTCAATCTTCGCGAAGGCGGTAGAGCGCCATTGCTACTTGAACTTGGAAACGAATCTTGGGGTCTTCCAATGTAACCTTGAGAATTTCCTCGATTCGCTCGAGTCGATAGCGCATCGTGCTGATGTGTATGCCAAGCGAGCGAGCCGCATTGACCAACTGGAAACCTTCGTCGGCCAGCGTACAAAGGGTCTCCAATAGTGACTCGCCGCGCGGTCGTGAGACGAGAGGCGTCACGAGCCGTTCGATAAGCATGTCGCGGGCATTGGCGTCGCCCAAGAGTGCACGGGGAAAGAGAATCTCGTCGAATCGATGCAGTCTTCCGGGGCGCAAAGTTGGTAGCAATGCGTCGACATCCTTCGAGCCTGTCGCCATGCTCTCGATGCCTGAATGCACGCGACTGACCGCCATCGCCGCGCGTTGGTCTGTGACCGACTCCCATAAGGCCTCAGGCGAAGCTTCCGCAGGCAGGATAACCTTAATCTGGTTCAACCAAATTGCAAGCAATTCAGGCTGCCCGGTGACTCGAAGTTGATGCTTCAGCGCCTCTACCCACCGCTCGCGACGGTTCAGTCCTTCCGTGGTGAGCGGTATCGGCTCATCAAGAAGCACAAGGCAGATGCGATATTGGTTCGTTTGACTCCAGCCGCACACCCGCGCGCGCTCCAGCGCGCTCGGCGTTGCGGTGAACTCGCCATCGAGCAAACCAGCGACAAGCGCATAGCCTAAGCGGTCTTCCTGTTGCGCGAGCTGCTGCTGATGCATCAGGTGTAGCGCGGCAACGACGCTTGCGTGTTCCATCGCTCGAGCGTCAAGTTCGTCTACTTCCGCACCCTCTAAGTCGAGCCAAATGACAGCAACGAGCGAGTCATGTAGGCGAACGGAGAGCCGCAATCGGTAGACCGTGCGGCCGGCGACTTTAAAGCTCACGCGCGTGGGTCTCGGTGAGTCGCCGGCGTTGACGGGCGACTCTGATAGAGACGCGACAAACTGGGCGTCGAGTGCCTGTGCTTCAGGTTCCGATGCGGAAGTGCCGAGCAACTCGCCGGACAGGTTGGTGAACGTGACCTCACGGCCTACAAGTTTTCTCAGCGTGATTGCGATGTCGCTCAGGCTGCTTGCTGTCACCGCAGCATTGGTCAACGCTCGATGCAATTGCTCCGAGCGCTCGATTATCTGCGCTTGGAAATTGATTATCTTCGCGAGAATTTCGTGAGTGACTTGGCTGAACTGCACGGCCCACGGCAGTTCGAGAAGGGGGAAGCCGACACTTCGAGCCTCCTCGATTGCTTCTTGAGGAAAGTGGTCTCGAAAGTGAGGGACGGCTAGCACGACGCCAGCGAGTCCGACCTGGCTTAGGTCACGAACGAGCCGTCGTGAACTTTCGGCGTCGTTCGGCCAGTTGTAGCCTGTTGTCAGCAACAGCTCACCAGGCTTCACCCAGTTGACGATGTCCGGGTGGTCAACCATGTGAACCCACGTGATTTCGCGCTGGAGATTCTCCGCACCAGCGACGACTTCTGCTTCGCGTAGGACAGTTTCACGAATGGCGGTGTCAAGCTTCATAGCGGCGAATAGTTTCGCCGCGGTATCACCGTGACACCGCGGCAGCAATTAAGCCTCTTTGGGCTGGCGATAACCGAACAGCACGCCGAGCAAGCTGAACGCGGCGGCAAAGATGACGTAGAGCGCCGGTGCCATGGGCGTTCCCGTCGTGCTAATAAGCCACGTCAGGATGAGCGATGCAAAGCCGCCGAACGTCATGACCGCGAGATTGTAGGCAACCGAGAGACCGGTCGAAAGCACCTTGGTCGGAAAAGTTTCCGAAAGTGCGGCCAGGATGGGTCCCGTGTAAATCGCGATGAGCACGCCGAACACACCTTGGAATACGCACAACGTTGCGACAGACGGCGACTTAACAATCATTGCAAACAGCGGCCAGGCAAGAACAAGCATCGCGGCCGACGCACCGCCCAAGAGCCACTTGCGGCCGACTTTATCCGAATACCAGCCAGTGAACGGGGAGCAGACCGTGATGACGCCGCCGCCCACCATTGCCGCAATGAAGGATGCGGACTGCGGAAGCCTCAGGACCTTCACCGAAAACGTCGGCATGTAGAACAGAATCACATAGATACACACCGTCCAGAGCACGACCATCGCGAAACTTGCGAAGGCTTGCCACGGATAGTCACGAAGAACGTCAGCCAACGGCGTCTTCGACTTTTCTGCGTCAAGGAAGACGGGCGTTTCCTCCAGGTTGCGACGGATGAAGAAGCCGATGGGTCCGATGAGCAGGCCAGACAAGAACGGGATGCGCCAGCCCCAGCCTTCCATGTCCGCAGTGGACATGCCAAGCGTAATGCCCGTGCCGAAGCAGGCACCCAGGAGCACTGCGAAGCCGATGCTCGTCTGAATCCAGCTTGAGTAGTACGCCTTCTTGCCCTTGGGGGCGTGTTCGGTCAGGAACGCCGTCGCCGTGCCCATCTCGCCACCAGCTGAGAAGCCCTGTAGCAGACGTGCAAAGACAATCAGGCAAGGTGCGGCGATGCCAATCTGCGAGTAGGTCGGAGCCAGCCCGATGATTGCCGTACCTGCACACATCAATAGAATGGTCAGCGACAAAGCAGCTTTGCGGCCAGCTCGGTCGGAATAGATGCCGATAAGGATGCCGCCGAATGGGCGCACAAGAAAGCCGACGCCGAAGGTCGCGACTGAAAGCATCAGCGATGTCAGCTCGTTACCTGTCGGGAAGAACAGCTTCGCGATGGTGATAGCAAAGAAGCCATACACCATGAAGTCGAACCACTCGAAGCCATTCCCCAGAACGGTTGCCACGATGGCGCGCCGTCGTGCAGATTTCTCGTCTACGTAGTTTTCTGCCAAATTTACTGTGTTCATCTCCGCTCCCGATACGTGCCTAAGCCTTTCAATGGTCGGTGTGGCCCCGTCAGGAACCATCCGTATCCCATTGAACTCAGCCAGAAATCGCATAACTACCCATGTTTCGTAGGAACGTGTGCTCCCAGATTAGTACATCGAGTACAAATTGCATCAAAAAAAACGAAATTGAGTTGTCGAATTCCTATGTTTAGTAGGTATTCGCCAGTTATCTGGCTTCCTACTATGGCCTTCATCTCAGGAGGTGATTGAATGAACAAGGAACTCGACAAAGACCAAAGCGCCGCTGCGCTTCGTGAAACCTACGTCGCGCGCGGCGTCGCGACAGCACACCCCATTGTTGCGACTCGCGCTGCGGGTGCCTACCTGTGGGACGACAAGGGTCGGAAGTATCTCGATTTCGTCGGCGGCATCGGTGTGCTGAACGTGGGCCATAACCACCCGGCGGTCGTCGCGGCTGTTCAGCAACAGCTCGAGTCCTTCTCGCACGTCTGTTTCCAGGTCGTCGGCTACGAGCCGTACATTCGCCTTGCAGCACGGCTGTCGGAACTGGTTGCACCTGGCCAAGGTTACAAGTCGGTCTTCCTGACGACGGGCGCTGAGGCGGTTGAGAACGCAATCAAGATTGCGCGCGGGTACACGAACCGCCCGGGCGTGATTGCCTTCCGTGGCGGCTTCCATGGCCGCACGCTCCTCGGCATGTCGCTCACGGGCATGAGCGCTCCCTACAAGCAGAACTTCGGACCGTTCGCCCCCGACGTCTACCATGCGCCGTATCCGAACGCGTACCACGGTATTAGCTTGGACGACGCCCTGAAGGCACTGCAGACTATCTTCAGCACCCAAATTCAGCCCGAGCGCGTGGCTGCAATCATTCTCGAGCCCGTTCAAGGAGACGGTGGTTTTCTTGCGGCGCCGACTGAGTTCATGCAAGCACTGCGCGAGTTGACGACGAAGCACGGCATCGTCCTGATTTGCGATGAAATCCAGACCGGCTTTGGTCGCACCGGCAAGATGTTTGGGTTCCAGCATTCGGGCATTCAGCCGGACCTCGTGACGGTGGCGAAGAGCCTTGCCGGCGGTTTGCCTATCTCGGGCGTGGTCGGTCGCGCTGAAATCGTCGACGCGCCGCAGCCGGGCGGCCTCGGTGGCACGTATGGCGGGAACCCGCTTGGTTGTGCCGCAGCGAACGCCGTACTCGACATCTTCGAACAGGAAAACCTGCTTGAGCGTAGCGTCAAGATTGGCGAGCAGCTGCGCGCCGGCCTCGAAGCGCTGAAGGCGGATTACCCGGAAATGGGCGAAATCCGTCAGACAGGCGCAATGGTTGCGGTCGAGTTCGTCTCCGATGCACAAGCGAAGACGCCCGACGGCGCCCTTGTCCAACGTATCCTCGACGCCGCACGCGGAGAAGGGTTGCTCATCATCAAGTGCGGCGTCGAGCGAAATGTTGTTCGCTTCCTGTCGCCCCTGACCGTCTCTGACCAAGACGTGTCCGATGCACTGGGCATGTTCGGGCGTGCGGTTGCCGCCGCAAAGAAGGCCGCTTAAGCATGTCCGATGGACCGAACGACGCACTGGAACTTGATGCGCCCGCTGCGGTAGGCAGGGCGGCGTCGAGGGCCGTGCGTTGTTTCGACGTTTTGAGCCCCTACGATGAGACCGTCGTTGGTCGCGCACTCGATGTCGACTTCAGCACCCTCGCATTAAGACTTGATAAGGGCTCGCGAGCGGCGCGAGCGCTCCGAAACACTCTGCCCGTTCAACAGCGATTTCGGAAATGGGCAACAAAGATTGATGCGCGGCGCGATGAGCTGGCCCGCATCATCAGCCTCGAGACGGGAAAACCCATTCGATTCGCCCGTGTGGAGGTAGCTACGGCCCTGGCGGCGCTGGACGCTTGCGTCTCCTGTCCGCCTATATCGCTCGTACGCGACTGGATTGCGGCGCATGCAGCATATTCCATTGCGAACTGGTGTGACCCCGTGCTGTCAACGGTGCGGGAGGTCGCGACGGTCCTGAGCTCCGGGCGGGCTCTTGTCATCAAGCCGTCGTCCCGAGCGCCGTCCGCGCCGTCGGCGCTTGCGGCGCTTTGGTGTGAAGGCGACGAGCTGGACGCGCTCTTTTGCGTTGGACCTTCTACTGACCCAGTCGGTATGCTCCGCACGGCCGTAATGAGTTGGCAAGTTACCGAGGTCAGGTTCCAAGGGAGCCGCGACGTCGGAACGTTCGTGTCCAACGTATGTGACGAGGCCGTGGTGCCTGTGAGCATTTCGAAGAGCGAGCGACTTCCTCTTGTGGTTCACGCCGGAGCCGACATACAAGCAACGTGCGATGCGTTAATCAATCGCGCAATCCTGCAACCGCTGCTAACTTTCCCTGGCCGCATATCGTGTCTGTACATACACGATTCCGTGGCAGATTCCTTTATCTCAGCGCTTGTCGACAAGCTGAGCTGTCTGCACGTCGGAAACCCGCTTGATGATGAAACGGACATTGGACCGGTCATCGATGACGTGGCTACTGGATTGATATCAGAGCAGGTAGAAGACGCTCTGTTCGACGGTGCAATGCTTCGGTGTGGAAAAACCCACCCTGATGGGCGTCTCATTCGACCAATCGTCATAGACCATGCTAAGCCATCGATGCGTGTATGCGTCGAGGAGCTTGAGGGGCCACTTCTGCCTGTCGTGCGGTTCCACCAGTTTTCAGAACTTCCCAACACAACGTGTTTGACCGTTGATTCGCTGAATCTGTTAGATACGGGTGAGCGGTTCGAACCGTAGCCGCTCAGCCGGCAAGCGCGCGCTAGATTGCAAACTTTTTTGAATAGTCACAACATGAGCGAAACATCCCCTTACGAAGCGTTTTCAATGGTTGACATGCGCGCCGGCCGTATCGCGCGAGTCGAATTGAATACGGAAGCACGCAAGCCTGCGTACAAAATCTGGATTGATTTTGGCGAACTCGGCGACCTGGCGACGAGCGGACAATACACAGCGCTGTACCAGGCTGAAGAGCTCGTAGGCCAGATTGTCGTCTGCGCAGTCAATCTCGGGAGTCGCCGCATTGGCGGCTTCAAGTCTGAGGTGCTGATGCTTGGTGTCGAGAACGCAGAAGGCGCGGTCGTGTACCTGAAGCCCGAGCGCGACGTGGCGCCTGGCACGAAGGTGTTTTAAGGAACAGCAAACGCCCGCACAGGGCACCCTATTGGATGGAGACGGCATGAGCACGCCCGCAACAGAGATTGAAGTTGGCGAAGAAATGGTGGCAGGTTTCGCCAAAAAGGGACTGGGACAAGTGCAGGCGGCAACGACGCGAGACCGCGGCATTGGCCCCTTCAAACGGCTCGTGCTGCGTGGCGCGATGGTCATCGACGGCACCGGCGCGCCGCCGTGGGGACCGGCCGACATCGTCGTTGAAAACGGGGGCATTACTCAGCTTGCGGCGGTCGGTGTCCCTGGACTACCCATCAACTCGGCGCGTCGACCAGCAGCGGGTCACCACGAAATCGACTGCACCGGCAAGTTCGTCACGCCTGGCTTCATCGATTGCCACGCGCATATCGGTACGCCGTTCCATGCTGAGAACGGCGAGATGCTGCCGGCTGACTATATCTACAAGCTTTGGCTCGCGCACGGTGTGACGAGCGTACGCGAAGCCGGGACGATGAACGGCCTCGCGTGGACGCAGCAGCAGGCTGCCGCCGCAGATGAAGGCAAGATTGCCGCGCCGACGCTCTATCCATACGTCTATTTCCCGGCGGTCAACGACTATCTGAAGACCATCTACACGCCGGAGCAAGGTCGCGAATGGCTGCGCAAGGCGCACGCGAAAGGTGCGCGGGGCGTGAAATTCTTCGGAGCACCGCCTGCAATCATGCAAGCGGCTCTCGACGAAAGTAAGAAGCTCGGGTTGCGGACGTGTTGTCACCATGCGCAGCTTTCAGTTGGTCGCATGAACTCGCTACGCACGGCTCGCTGGGGTCTCACGAGTACCGAGCACGCGTACGGCATCCCTGAAGCGTTGTTCGATGGTCGCACACTCCAGAGCGTCGCTGACGACTACAACTACAACGACGAGTACATGCGGTTTGCGACCGCCGGGCAGGCCTTCCTTCAAGCAGCGCGACCAGGAAGCGCCAAGTGGAACGAGGTCATCGAAGCATTCTTGGAAGCAGGTCACACGTTCGTTCCGACGATGAACGTGTACGACAGTAACCGTGACCTGATGCGTGCACGTCGCGCCGACTGGCACGACGAGTACACGGACAGCACAACGTGGAAGTACTTTCAGCCCCAACGAGGCGGACACGGTGCGTACTTCTATCGATGGTCGGTGAAGAACGAAATCGAATGGAAGGAAAGCTTCAGCATTCTCATGACGTTCCTCAATGAGTACAAGAATCGCGGCGGGCGCGTTTGCGCGGGCAGCGATTCAGGATTCATGTATCAGGTTTACGGTTTCGGCTTTGTTCGTGAGCTTGAGTTATTCCAAGAGGCCGGCTTCTCTTCGCTCGAAGTCTTGCGCGCGGCGACGTCACACGCCTCGGAGCTCCTTGGTATTGAGGACGAAGCCGGCACGCTGGAAGTCGGCAAACGTGCGGACATCCTGGTTCACGACCAGAATCCGCTCACCGACTTTAAGCTGCTGTATGGCACCGGTGCGGTCCGACTGAATGAGGAGACGAACGGTCCTGAATTCAAGCGGTGCCTTCAAAAGACGATTCGAGGAGGGATGGTGTACGACGTCGACGAGCTGCTTTCAGACGTTCGCGAGATGGTGGCAGGGACTTGGCCGGAAGCGTCCAAGAATTTGCGCACAAAGTGAGGTCATTATGCAATCTGGGCCTCAATTTGTTATTGTCTCCGGGGCGCTCGGCAGCGGGAAGACCTCGCTTCTCGAGGCTTTGCTCGCTTGCGAGGACGCTTCCGACACAGCCGTCATCGTCAATGAAGCCGGCGAGATAAATATCGACGGAGCAGTACTCTCCGAATCGGGGCGTGGCATGTCGATGGCCACGCTCAGCAACGGCTGCGTCTGTTGTTCGATGACGAGTGACCTCGTCACGACCGTTCAGGACCTGGTTCAATTTCGTAGGGCCGCGGGCAAAGAACTTTTTTCTCGTATTGTGTTGGAGTGCAGCGGTCTCTCGCGGCCAGGTCCAATCGTCTCGTCGTTGCAGGAACTCGCTGAGCTCCGGCTCAAGCTGCACCTAATAACAACGTATGACTGCAGTCGTCCCGCGATGCAGGCCGGCGACTTTGAAGACGCTGTTGCCCAGCTTGTCGGTGCCAACACAATCGTGCTTACAAAAGTCGACCTCGTTCCTAGCGGGAAACGCGACGAAGCATTGCAAGCAGTTGCTGCCGTCAATCCGATGGCTCATGTTGTCAACGAATTCTCAGCGACGGTCCGTGCCCGCGAAGCGTTTCAGCCACAAAGCAACGGTGCTCCGGTCACCGGCGATGTGTCGAACAGCACTTCTGGGCGCCGCCGCTTGCTCCATCCGAGAGTCCGCGTCTTCCGCGCAAAGCTTCATGAAGAAGTGTCGTGGGATGGGGCGCTCGATTGGCTGGAGAATATTGCCGGCGCACTCGGGGAGCGGTTGCTCCGTGTCAAAGCAATTGTGCCTGGAGAAAATCGCAGCGACCGGATTCTGCTCCAAAGCGTAGGAACTACGTTCTCCGCCCCGCGTCGTCTGTCAGCCAGCAAGTCTGCGCCAGTGGGCGCGGTCATCATCGCGCGAGACTGCGGGCGACAGGAATTGGATGAAATTTCCACGGAACGGGTAGTAAGCTGGTTCGAATACCAATAGCCGAAGTGCTTCGGGGGGGCACTTTCTCGGTCACTGTCACGCTTGAGCAGCTTAAGCGGCTTGATTGCTCCGTCACTTGCCAGAACACTCGAGACGTGTGCGTAGGTTTCTTGCTCCTCGCAGCAATAATGTCTTAGTTGCAGTCAGCACGCAAAGCGTTCGACGCAGCTAGTTGCAGCGAACGGGTCGTCAGAGGCGGTTACCGTGCCAGACAGAGGAGCGTAGAGCACCTGCATCGGACCTACACATCGTCTAGGCCTCTGAGAGCAAAGTGAGATAGAGCGAATCGACGTCTTCGTATGTGGCAGGGGACAACCATGCCCGTCCGCCCGTATCGCTCGCGACCGTGTAACCCCACGTTGCTACGCGTTGGACAATCCTTTTGTCGCCTGAAACACCGGCTAGCAGTCCAATTTCAGCGAGCTGCTGTTGTTTGTGCACGAGCCTTTCGAGCCAACGTTCGAGGTGCGGCTTCGCCGCAAGCGTATCTGACTTGCTTCGATTGCAAGCGGCGTGCGCCAGAACGAAGTTGTGAGCAAGGTCACGCGAGTAGAGCGAGAACGGTACGAAGTGGTCGACATCGGCTTCGTTCAGACCCTCCCCACAGTAGAAGCATTTCGGTCCATCGAGCTTGCGCAATTCGGCACCGATGATGGCAAGAGACTGTCGAGACGACGAGAATAGGAAGTCAGCGAGGTCGTCGGAGCTCCCGAGAATCGGATGGTTGCGGCGGTTCGACTTGATATGCGCGACCCACTTCGTCCGTGCCATCTGTTCAACGAGGGTGTAAAAGCGGCGAAGACAATAGCTTACGCCAGGCTTCAATCTGACCACCCCACGCGACTGTCTCTCATACAGAAACGAATCAGTCGCGCCGGCAAAGTTTTGCAGGTATTTCAGAGGTTGCGCAGAGACTACCGCCGCGACCTTTGAAACCAACGAGGCATATTGGGGCAGACTGGAGGCTTGCAAAGCAGAGGAGTAAGGCGAGCTGGCGCGGAATTCTGCGATAGCGCTCACTACAGCGGCCTGGACGCCCAGGTTTTGAATCAGAATTCCGGGCTCGCATCCTACACGGCCTGTCCCGTATGGCGTCGTTTGTTTCCAATATAGGTATATGAACCGTTCAGCAATCTGCCGAACGGTCAAGTGGAGCTCTGCTCCGTCATCGGTTCCATGTTCGACCGCCAGCTCTGCAAATGCAATCAGGAGCGCGAGTTTGTAGGTCGCAGTGAAGTCGCCTTCCGCGAACAGTCGTTGAAGCTTCGCGAGGAAAGCCAGCTGCGCTTCTGGGGATGGCGGTAGGCTTGTGCTCAATCGCGCTGGCTCCAGTAGTCTGCCTTCGCGGGTATTACCCACCGAATCCCGCCGCGAGGGTCTGCAACGTCGTCCACAAAGCGCGGTATTAGATGAATGTGAAGGTGAGGCACTGTTTGTCCGGCCGCTGGACCATCGTTGATGCCGATGTTGAATCCGTCGGGGTTGAAAGACACGACCGACGCAGCTTTCGCGTGCTCAAGTAAGGCTAGCAGGGACTCGCGCTCATCTTTGCTTACATCGAAGAATGAGCCAACATGGCGTTTCGGAATAACGAGGCTATGCCCAGGCGAAACCGGGTAGCCATCGTGTATCCAGAAGGCGTGCGAGTTCTGTGCGACGATGCGTGACTTCGGAATCTCGCAGAAGGGGCAGGGTGATGACGTCATCGATGAGAATGCTGTTTGCGTACTGAAAGTCGGTGTAGCTGACGTCGCAACCGGCGTCCGAGCCGCCGTGCTCCCAAAATGCCGCACGCGCGGCGTCGACAGCGAGACCGCGACGCTACAGAATGCGGCTCAGGTCCGCCTGTGGCCGGCCTAATGGTTTACGCCGCAGATTAACCCTGGTCTCACGCCGAGACGGTAGTCGCTGCTTCAGGCGTCGGCGTCGTCACCGCCGTCGTCGTGGGCGTGACTTTCCGGGACGTTGTTTTGCGAGCAGAGGCCTTCTTTGCAGTGACGGTTGACTTTGCCGAAGCCTTCCTCGCAGCCTTCTTTGCGCCCGCAGGCTTTTTCGATGCGTCGACCTTCTTGGCACCCACCTTTTTGCCCGCGACGCTGGTTTCCGGTGCGGCCTTCAACTTGGTCGACTTGCTCGTCGCGGGAGAATCCGACGAGGCGGCAGGGGCATTCTCAATCAGGAACTTGGACCGGTCCTTGGCAGAGGCCAGCCACGCAGGTGCGGGACCGCGACCGCTCCATGTCAGTCCGGACTTGGGGTCCTGGTATTTTGCAGGCAACGCACCTTTTGATTGCACTCTGCGAGCGGGAGTCTTTCCGGCGGACGCGGCGACCGTTTTTGCTGAAGACGCGCTACCAGCGCCATCGATGAGAAATTTCGTGCGGTCTTTGACGTCCTTAATCCAAGCGGGCGGTCGAGCGTGTCCGCTCCAAGTCTCGCCGGTTTTTGGATTCAAGTATTTTGCGGGCAGCTTTCCTTTGCTAACGATAGGTGCCTTAACGCCTCGATTGGCGGCAGTGCGACCGCCTGCCTTTGCGTCTCTCTTCGCTTTCGCTTTGGCTTCAATGTCTGCAGTCGTAAGCCCGTGCTTCAGCATAAGTTCGCGAATCTGGTCCACTGCGGCTTGAGCTTGCTTGGCGACAATCGCTTCGGCCTGTGTCTGAAGCATCTTCATACGCGCCTGGATTTTCTCGAGTGTGGTCATGTTCTCCTCCGTGGGGTCATTCGGCGAACTATGACACACCGTTGGTCAAAATAGTGCGGGAACCGCTCCTTCCGAAGAAAACCTCAATGAGGTTTTCCCCGGATTCTAGCGGGCGAGTCTACGAGGGACGTGATTACGGGCGCTAAGAACGCCCCAACGAAGAGGGCATTCTAGGAATCGACCACCTTAAGGTTGGAGAACACAAGCCCAAATCCGCAAGCAGCCAGCGGCCGTCGAGCCTGCCTTCTGCGGCTCAAGAATAGCTTGGCGGCATCAGCCTCACCCTTTTTTCAAGGACGCTTTAGCAGGCCACCTGCGAGCGGCTTACCGTCTTGGCCCATCGCCTTGCTCTCGCATGCGGTTGTGATATTGACTCGACAGCCGCTCTTGGTGACTCAACTCAACAAGGGGAAGGTAATCTGTCTGGCCAATCTGACGCGGAGGGGTCACTCGCGATTGCTTGCCCGGGCACTCTTGACTGGTCGTGAAGGAGCGCGCAGATGAATGCTCCGATGTCGTCGGAGGCTTCAATGCATGCACTGGATAGAGCCGCGAAGTATGCCTCTTTGTTCTGCGACGGCACAACAACCCATTGATATCCCCCAATTGCCAGAAGCTTGTTCATGAGCAGGCGACCAAACGTCTCATTATCTGCACCGTCCGCGAAGGGTTGTACGTAGCCCATCCCGACGAGGCCGAGCAGTGCTCGCGCTCCCGGATGCTCCTCTTCAGCTAACATCTGTTCGAATCGAGACATCACCGATTCAAGCGCCTCGGGCGGCGGCGGCGCATCATTGGCCTCAAAGGTGGACCAGTAAGTTGTTCGATTCCAAACCGTAAGCTGCTTAGCGTCGTCTCGTTCGACCGGCGACGCTAGCGCGGCATGCCACTTCATCAAGTCTTCTCGGAGCGTTACGTACTCGAATTTTTCAGTATCGAGTGTGCTTTCGATTTCTCCAAAGATGAGACTGTAGACTGTGGCGAGACGACGGACTCGTTCCGCATGAGTGACATCTCCAAAAGCAACCGCAGGGGGCCAAATTGCATTCACCGGTACATCTATGCCATTGAGCTTTAGGGAGTGGTACATGTCCGCGACTAGCCGGTTTGAAAGCGAAGCTCGGAGCGCTGAGGCTTCGTGTTCGACCCGCGTAGGGGCATACTCGAATCGGGCAACAATTCCGTCGCGCATTCTTCGCCAAACCGCGTCAAATATTTCTGCGTAATCCACCGGTTCATCCGGGTCGTATGCCTTCCTCAACTGCGCTGCCGCTTCCTCCAACCGTTCGTGCGTGCGTTGCAGGTCAATCAGCCGTTGCTGATGTTCAGTAAGCCAGTTCCTCAGCCCCAGGCTCGCTGCAAATGCCGCGGTGAACGCGGGCGATTTGAGATACGCGGCAATAGCCTCGGCCGCGTTCGGCCCGCGAGCAAGGTTCCACACGGTGTCGTAAGCCTCGATGGACGCCTGGACGAAGCTGCGGAGATTGCTCCGACTGACAAGATGAGCAAGGACTTCATTCCTGAGGCGCTGGAGTTGCTCTGGGTCTTGAGCGGCCATTGAGCTGAGAACAGGAGCGCGAAACACAGGATGGATTGCGTATGTTCCATCACTGCTACTCTGGACATAAGACATTTTGCTGAACACGTCGAATCGAATCGGAAAGTGGCCCCTATCCGCGCCAACGAGGAAGTTGAAAAGGTCGCGGTCGAACCACACGCAGACGGACAGGCGCCGAACAGCTTCTTGTAGCCATGGAGGGACCAGCTCTGGGGCAGGTGCGAGCACACCGTCAATTTCTTTGACGGACAAACGGAGCTGTTCTGGTTTCACTGCTTGACCGTCCGCTGACAGCATCTGGTATCGCTCGGCGAGGTATTGCAGCCAGACGCGGTGTCCCTGCGTGGTCTCGGTAATCGCGTTCAGAAGTAGCGGGTCGGTAATGCCTTGTTCCAAGAGAAAATATCTCTGAGCATCAGCCGACAGAGGATGGAACTCGCAGAAGCAGATGTCATTCGCAGTCACTGCACTGGCTTCGTCACCAAGAGGTTCCTGCCAGATGGCAGGTGTAAGGTCAGTGATAACGAAAAGCGCGTCTGTCAACGCTCGACGCAACTGCTGTAGCGGTGCATCAGGCGGGAAGCGATGTGGCTGAATCTGAAGTGCCTCTCCACCCCAAAGTCTGTTGAAGTTTTCGAAGATGAACACGAGGCGGAACGTTCCGTCGGCTATTAGGAACGCGCGAATGTCCTCCGCGAGTAATCTCGGGAGCTCTTTTTCAATCTTTTCTGGCGACAGACCGCCGACATCTCGCAATATACTAGCCTCAGGTTTTCCACTATAGGCAGCCTTCGCCTCGAGCGCTCGTACCTGCTCCAGAAGTTTGGGTAATCCCCATTTTGCAAGAGCGCCGAGTACTACGGGAATCAAGGCGACGCCGAGGGTGCCGACGGCGCCCGCGCCAGCAAGTGCAGCGGCAGCGCCTGCGGCGCCCATGGCGGGCGTCACATAGTCGACCCCAAATGCTGCGTCAGATTTAGCGACCAACTTGCGTAGAACGCTGTCCGACAGGCTCGCCAGCTTGTCCCCGAGTTTTTCCGCTTCGAACTCCCCTTGCTTCTGACGATAGTACTCAAGCAAAGCTAAGTCGAAAGCCAAAAATTCAGGTCTGCACTTCTGCTTACGCGCCTGTTTCGAAACTTCAGTTCGAATGGACAAGAGGACACCAACCATGTCCTCGCGCATGGCTGGGGTGCAGCCAATCGTAACGACCACCGTTTTTGGCCGCTTTTCGACGAAGTCCTTGCGCAACGAGTCACAGAACTCGTGTTTGCCAATACCCTCTGGTCCGTAGAGCACGATAGTTCGAGGCATTTCCCAATGCTCGAGATGGTTGAGGACCAGTTCGCGTTCAGTCCGTCGTTCGAATTCGCGGTTCACGGAAGGTCCTTTTCCTCGACATCGGTATCGCAAGTGTAGGTAAGGCAAACGGCATATGTAAGGAAAACGCGATAACAAACGCTTGCCGCCGGAGTAACCCACGTAACGCAATACAAGTGCTCTGCGACCTAGCGGTGAAAAGCAAAATCCCTACAAGACTGTCAAGGTCACGGCGGCAAGTGGTTGACGGACCGGATTTCGCCTACCGCCGATGGAGTTTTACGCTGCACTTCCGTGTCCGACGACGCCGCGCATGGCGTTTCCGAATCAGTTCCCCTGCGCTGAAAATTAGAGCTTGCAACCGGCTTAATAGGGTTTATACTTAGCTAGTCTCCTCCATGTCTCCACTGATATGGATTCAGCCCGCCAATGAGCGGGCTTTTTCTTTGCGCTCCATCGGATATGTTCGCCGAGCCAGAGACGACCCCCGCTCCTAGGGAAAGGCATGCGCGAATCGTCTGCCGTCGTCGACTAGCGCCACCACAAATCATCCCATTCTTTGAGGTGCGTCCATTTCTTCGCGCCATCGAGTCGCCGCCTCAACCAGTCCTTTCTTTAGCCGCCGCCGGCAAACGTCGTTCTGGCGCTTATGAGCGCGCCAAGAATCAGAACTCGTCGAACGCGTTCTACGCTGGGCGGTGCATGGTCGAGGCGGAGTCTGCCCGATAGCACCCGCGCCTCATTCGAACGGCATGCGAATCCGAAGAGCTGTCGGTCCCTGTTGGCGGGTTGGGGGCATCACGTGAATCTCAACCACAAAAAGCGACGCGGTGAGGGAAAACTGTGGCTCCGCAACTTTCCTCCGTGGAGAAACCCATGAAAAAAGCCGTGAAGGCGGTGCAAGGTCCGTTGGTAGCCGCAAATGAGCACTATCATTGTGCGCGTTCTGTCGCGAGAAACGGTGCCATCAAACATGCTTCCGCGCTCGCGCGCGTGTACGTTAGAAATGGCGATGCCAACGACGAGGTCGATGCGTTGGCTCTGGCGTTGCACGACATCCGTCGCATGCGTCAGCAATCCGAGGGTATCCAGCCACATCGCGAGGTGCACTACGCATTGCGCGAAGACGATGGGCTCGAGCCCGCCACTTCGGGCGCAGGCCTCGCGCCTGCCTAAGCCAGCGAACAAGGCGCACCGACACGGGTCGGTGCACACCTGAACACAAAAAGCGAGGTTCAATATGGGGCGACCCCGTAGTCTCTATCTCCAAGGCGACCGCGCGCTAGTCACGCGCAAGCTGGCCGGAATCCTCTCGATGGATAAGAAGGACGTGCAAGAATTGCTGAATAGGCACGTCGACGAAGTTGGTCCTTTAGCGAAAGCCTTCCGAGCTGTCGGGGAGCATGGAGACCAGGATTCTAAGGAAAAGGTGAACCGCGAATGGCTGGCCGTCGTGCAGTGCGACGTGTCACTATCCGCGTGGGTGGACGACGACGACTGCATATCTCGTATCGACCCATCGCGTGGCGCGTCGATGCGCTTCCTGTCGACTGACTCTCCCGGGGAGGATGAGGCTGCGGCGAACGCTTATCTAGAATCGCGGCAGCGTTTGCTTGAGGGGCTTCTTGCAGAGATTGACGACCATCAGACGCGAACGGCGTATGCTGGTATGTTGAAGTGGCTTTCCTATATTGAGTCGGGCAACCCGCATACGGCCCATTTCCCACTGAGCTCCGATACGGCCTTCGGGTACAACCTGCTAATTCTGGACCAGATGCTCTCAGACGCGGTACGCGAAGGAGAGCAGGAATGGCGGAAGAACAATCCTCTGCCTGACGACGTTGCGACACCAGGCGAAGTAACCGTCCGCTGCTCTCACGCCGCGCTACAAAGCATATGTCATTGGCTGGACCAGGAGCGGGAAAGCGACAAGCGGATAGCCTCCGCCCCCACAAGCCTTATCGCCGTGACCAGCGCAAATGTCTCAGCTAACAAGTGCCTGCTGGAGTTTGCCGCGAAGGATGCGCGAGGGCTGGAAGCCGAAGCAATGTGCGTCGAGATTGTGCAGCAGCTGAACAGGAAAGGCATCACGGAAGTACCGCTCGTCGAACGCTCGGACTCGCTCGAAAGCGAGCACAGATTCCGTGAGCTTCTCACCGCGTGGTTTGGCTACCACGGCACAATGATTGAGAAGGATGGTTTTTTCAAGCGTCACATGACCGATACAGATGTCATCGCGATTTCCATCTGGGCGAAAGAGCTGCAGAAGCGATACATCAGAGGGCGTGGGTCGAACGGGCCTAATGGGGTGCCTCAGGCTGCGCACGGCGGCCAGTTAAACCATTTCATTTTCGCTCTCACGATGGTGGGAGCGTTCTATTGTAAAACGCGGACGGCGAGAGAGTTCGCTGTTCACAGTAACGCGACCTATGCGGTGTTTCCCAGCAAACGCGACATGAAGAGCAAAGGGCTTACGTCAAAGGACTCGCCGACGGCCGAACCACGGGTGCGCATCCCTGAGCACGCTGCACAGGTCCTGTCGCAATCCTACGGCCTGATGTTTTTCAGTGTACACGACTGGCACTTGAATGACCGGCACATCCGCGATGCAGCGAAAACGGCAAGAATCAAGCGCGCCCACCATCAGCACCTACTTGAATACGCTGTGAAGGGTCGCAGTTCAGCGGAGCTTCTCAGCCTGCATAACACGCTGGACTCCTTGCTTATCGACAAATCCGACCAGGCGGCCTAGTGCCAACTCGTCATCTGGGGAAGTGATGGCCAAGACCTATGAGTCCGCGACTCCGGGTTTGCACATGGCGTGGAAGCCGCGGAGGACCCAAGCGCTTTCGAAATGAGTTCGCGCGCCACCCCATACAAAGTTGGATATGTTCTGGGCCGCAGCTTCTATGAGGCGGTGAAGCATGGAAGCCATACGGCAGTCGCCGTGACGGCGGGTGAACTGGGAGCAAAGTATGGGTTATCTAGGTCGGACCTGCTAGCCGCGCTTAACCTGACTGCGGTTCAGGAGAAGCAGTTCGATGATGCACACCACTAATCAAAGGAGGCGAGGACGCTTGCCGTGTCAGCGATGTACATGCAGGCGGCTATAATACTTTCCTGGGTCGGAGGCGACGACGACCGGTTCGGCACCGCGCGAAGGCATCGGCATGAAGGATACGATGCTTCTTTCTTGGCGCGCGCGGTTGCCTACCGCTCGCACGCGCTTTCTCTCAGTCGACGGACCATTGGATACTTGGCGCGAGTTTCGGCTGCATTCTCATCGCAGAGGCGGCCGAGGCCGTTTCGCTCGGCGGGGCCTTGGTGCTGAATGGCTTCGTCGCATCCCAACGGTGTCGCTCGGCGTTAAGTGCATCATTTCTGCTCCGCGCACTTTCTTATCCGCGCGGCAGGACGCATCGAAGGAACTGTCTCAGTCCATTGGCTTCGCACGCTCTTGCCAAGCAACAAATAAGTGGTGTTCAAGCGCACAGCTCCGATTGGCCTGCCCCGGAGCATTGAGGTGGCGATTTCGAGAAATAAGCTGGTGCACCTGACAGATTCGAGCATTCCACCAATTATCCGAGGAACCATGGCCAACTCGACTTACCTTCGAGGAGGCGGCCACCAAATCGTCGTAATCGCAACTTCCCGAGTCGTAGCGCGGTGTTTGGAAAAATGTGAAGCCAGCGCTTCCAGCATTCGGCTAAAATAGCAAACAATTTCGCCGAGAGCAGCAAATTTTGGCGCTCGACAGCGTCTGGTCAATCGGTGCTGGGCGCGAGAGAGGTCGCCGAGGCCTGTGGTTTGCACACGGGCGTTACGGGGACAAAGTGCTTAAATTAAAAATAAGACTGGGCCCAGCACGTGGCACAAGAGAAAAGCTTCACTGAAACGACCAGTGCTGACGACAAAAGCATCGGGTTCGACTACCAGTACTATTATTTTCTTCATCGTATCCTGAATCTGGGCGTCGGGCAAAGCGTTGGCCTCGAGATTTTGGACGATGTGCACACTGAACTGGACGCCAGTTTCATCGTTCTCTTCCAGTTAAAGCATACGGTACGGACCAGTGCATCCGGCCTACCCGTCGCTCTGACGGAACTTGACGCGGACCTCTGGAAGACCCTCTACAACTGGGCAAAGATAATCGGTGACGACGCCGAAAAGCGCGCAATGGTTCCGGCGCAGTTGAAGTTTGTCGACAAGACGGAGTTTCATCTAGTATCTAATAAGTCGCATAGCAAAAGGAATCACTTCCTGGGGGCGCTAATCGACTTTCAGGGCGGTACCACAGAGTTCTCCACAATCCGGGACCGCATCCTGACCCTCCAAGGGGAAACGACGGATGCTGAGATACAAAAGTACATCGCTGCCGTTGCGGATTTGGATGACTCCGTACTCCAGAAATACTTGAGTAACATCCGGTTCGACCTTGGCCTGGACGATATCATCGGTCTAGTCAAGCGTTCAATTAAAGAAACATTCATTGACGATGGAAAGATAGATTCGACGTTCGCGCGGCTCGATTCTAATATCCGGGAGGACAACTTTATCGCTATCAAGAAAGGCGAAAAGATTGTTGTCACCTTTGAAGATTTTCGTAAGCGCTATTGGAAGATTTTCGACGACGCGCGTAGCAAAACGCTCGTGCAGTATCCATTCAAACCGGAGTTGCCTGACGATGTCTTGGACCAGCGGTTCATCCGTCGATTGATGGATGTCTCTGCGTTGTCGCCGTCCGATATTGAAAGTGCGGTGAAGTACACAACGCTCAAGCTTCAAATCTCTAAGTATCTGGAACAATGGGTGCAAGAGGGCACCCTTGTCAGCGCTGATGTCTCCGAGTTGCATAGCGACGTTATCACGCAGTGGGAGAACGAATTTATTGACGCGTTCGAGGGCTATGACACCGAGGAAGACATAAAGACAGTCGCGAAGGGAATCCTTAGGATGCTGAGACGCGTGTGCTTTAGGCTAGCCGAGAGCAGCCTGAATGTGAGACTTAGCAACGGCGAACTGTATTACTTGTCGGACATGGGGCGCATCGGGTGGCACAGAGATTGGGAGCAGCATGATTGAAAGATGGTCGGGCTACAACAACGTCGGCATATGCGCCACAGCACTGCTGGCAGTCATGGCGCATGCGCCACGATTGAGTCTGCCCAAAGCAATGCTTGTGATGCCCTTAGTTATGCACGATGCGACCGTGAAGCATCTAGGTAACGGTAGCGTTGCGAGGCGGGCAGCGGCCACGCTCGCGGCATCGCGGCCTGACCTGTTCATCAACTTTGACTCAAGGTTTACCGAAAGCCTTGTGACGTCTGTGAACGCTATTCAACTGGTCATCGAGGCGCAGTACGTAAGGTTTGATGGCGAGCTCGTCTTGGTCAATCCGGTGGAAATCGACCCAAGCTTCGGCAGGCGAGCGCAACGGATAACGAAGGCGGCTGAACATATTGCCGCGCTGCTGAAAAGTCCGGCCGATGAACTATATTTGAATTTTCGGGTGAAGCTTTGAAATTCGGATTTGATTCCATTATCTTGTGGTCGAAGAAGGGCGAGCGCCGCTCTCTTGAGTTCCACCGCAATCGAGTCAATGTGCTCTCCGGTGGTAGTAAGACGGGCAAGAGCGCGTTGCTCGACATCATCGACTACTGCTTCCTCGCTAGCTCGCACAAGCTGCCAGATAGCATCATCAACGAGAACGTTGACTGGTACGGACTCAAGTTCTACGTGAATGACAAGACTTTTGCGCTCGCCCGGAGAAGCCCCGCTGGCAACAAGGTAGTGTCCGAGTACTACTTTTCTTCGAAGGGAGTCGTGCCGGATGTGCCAGAAGAGAACATCCGTGAAGCGGACCTTCGGGAAGTCATCGAGAGCGAGTTTTCTATCGATGAGAAGGTCGCCATGCCATTCGGCGGAAAGGCGATAAAGAAGAACTCCAAGATTTCGTTTCGATACTTTCTGCTTTTCAACACTATCTCGGAAGACATCATCACCAACAGCAAGATGTTCTTCGATAAACAGGAAAAGGAACGCTATCGCG
This sequence comes from Caballeronia sp. NK8, assembly GCF_018408855.1. Taxonomy (GTDB): domain Bacteria; phylum Pseudomonadota; class Gammaproteobacteria; order Burkholderiales; family Burkholderiaceae; genus Caballeronia. The sequence goes on from NZ_AP024322.1 coordinate 535,607, forward strand.
AGGCGCTGCCGCGGATATTTGACATTGCGCTGGGTATCGACGACCTTGAGAACATCGGTGCCCGCGAGCGTCTAGAGGCGCTCGAAAGGGAACTGAGGCGCGTGCAGCGAAAGAACGCGCAGGTGACCGCCGGCCGGCCCGATTTCGATGAAGAAGTTCGTGAAATCGCGGTGAAGGCTGCAGAGTATGGCCTCTTCCAGGCCGACCCCAAGGGCCTCTCAAAGGCGGCTGTAAAGGACGCAATCGAGGCCGCTGCGTCTGTCGATACAGGCAAAGCGCTTGACCGCTATGCCGAGGTGACTGCGCAACTGTTTACGGTTGACCGGAGGCTTCGAAGGCTGAACCAGTTCGCCACGGAGTATCGCGGTTACAAAGACACGCTGAAGAATGCTGAAGACAGTCTTCTGCCAATCCAACAGTTGTTGGAGAGGTCCTCTGCGCTCGTGAAGTCCGAGGTGTTCGGCCAACTCATCAGCACCCTCAAGTCCGACCTTCTAGAGGTAAAGAAGTCGACCTCACGTAGCCAGCCGCTGGCCGCCCAGATTAGTACGATGTCGCGAGCGTTGCAGGCAGAGAAGGCGGCGCTCCAGCAGGAACTGAGCGGTCTGCCTCAAGAGCCCACATCGTTCGCGTCCGAGCGAGATAAATGGCTGTTCATCGGCGAAGCCAAAGGGCGATTTCGGACGTTCGACTCCGTTAGCGGCCCGGCCACCCTTCAGCAAAGCGCTGGCGCCACGGAGGAGTCGCTGCAGGCGCAGATTGACGAAATCGTCGTCCGCGACGTGGATGAGACGCGAGGCGCCGTCATCTCAATGATTAACGAGATTGCGCAGGGCTTGCTAACCGATACCCGCGATGCGCTTGCGAACTACGCCAGCTACCTTACTGACTTTGCGTATAACGAGAAGCGTCTGAGGTTACGCAAGCCGCGCACAAGCTATATCGAGAATGTCGGCAGCAGCTCAAACCACATGTTTCTTCACCTCCTTCAGTTCCTCGCATTGCATGAGGTGGCGGTAAGCCATAAATCGCCGTTTGTCCCGACTTGCCTCGTCATCGACCAGCCGAGCCGCCCGTACTATCCGAACAACAAGGCTGACGATAAGGTTAAGCTTACGGACAGCGACAGCGAAGAGGTTTCGATTGCGTTCCAACTCCTCAACGATTTTGTTGGGCGTATGAATAAGGAATACGAGACCGAGTTCCAAATGATTGTGTTCGAGCACGTGCCGGCGCACACATTCGATGGCATGGATTTCGTGCATTTGCTACCGCAATTCCGCAATGGGGAGGCGCTGATACCTCGGTCTTGGCAAGGGGCGAACGGTAATCGATGACCTCGGTGTGTCTTTATGACGCGCGGCGCCGACGAAGAGCGGCGGCACTTACTGTCCGGGAGCCACGTCCACGCAGGCAACCAGGCCAGTTTCAATTCGACCCTTCAAGAATTTCACCTGCCGCCGTTAACTTAGAACGCTGCATGTAAGTAAATGAGAGCCTAATGGCTGCGACGAAAAGGTCTGTATGCTTGGTCGCAGTCGTCATGGTCTCTTCGAACTGGCAGTACGCGCGATTGAAGGCGTCGGTTCGACGGACGCGTGAATGCATGTCGAAACGCGGCCGCGGATGGTCGTGAGTTGGCCGCACTCAATCGAGGCGCGAAGGTTGTTCGATGGTTTGCAGGGTGGTGCGATGTGATAAAGCCTCACTTCGAACGATTGAGCGACGTTAGTGGGCGCGTCGACCGCTACTGCGCGGCCATGCTGGCACAACCAGGAAACGCTGAGGAGATTCGGCAGGATTTGATTGCAAGTCTTGCGAATGGAGGTCAAGCAGCACAGGAGAGCCGCTCCCAAGTTCTCGGGGCACTCGCTGTAACGGCACAGATGCAATAATCGCAGGCTTTGCAAGCGCAAGCGGCCGCAGCGCAACGCACCGCTGTGGTAACGCCGGGTCCGGTCGTGCACTGCAATTCCTATCGATTCGGCAACCAGACGACCACGGATTGCCAATAGGCATTCCGAATCTGAGCGGAAGTGCCGAGCCCGTGCGCCAGGACGAAGCAGGGCGACCGGTCGGTCGTGCTTCTCTGGTAGTCTTCTGCAGCCAAAGGAGCACAAGATGCTGCCTCATTGGATGAGTTCATCGGCGAAGACGACATGATTTCATTTCCCAGCGCTACGAGTCTTAAAGACATAGAGGAAGCTTATCAATTGCTTCCCGAGAGTTCTGAATTGAAGCTCGAGACGAGCCTGCGATTCGGAGGAAACGTCGGCGTGCCCGGTTCGCTCGTACAGTTCTTAGCAGCGTGGTCACGCACCGTCGAGCACCCGACCTTGAGGCCATATGGAAAAGGGTCGTCAGACTTGCCGGAGGTTCTGGCAAGAGAGCCTCATGGCATGGCGGCTGCCTACTTTTCCGAAACCATCGCGTCCAGCGCTGGCTCGCCCTTATCGACTCGAGAGGCGTTGGCGAACGTGATTCCGCGCATAGAGGCGATGCAGGATGGCAACTTCCGCAGCACGATGCATGGGCGAGGCGCATTCTTAGGCTGCTTCGCCCGCGCGAGGAACGAGTTTCTCGTTCCGCTCTATTCTAGGGCAGAGGTCGGCGCTGTTCGGTCTCGAGAGGATTTCGTGAACTTGACCTCTCGTCTGATTGCCGCGTGTGCGCCAACCACTGGCCAGACGATGGCGGAGTCATCACGTGTCGCGCTGGGAACGCTTCTCTATGAGCTTTTCCGCAATACAGACGAGCACGCGACGACCGACGAGCATGGCCGACCTTACTCCAAGGGTTTGCGCGCGGTGATGGCCAAGTTTATCTCTTTCGAAACAAAGAATGCGGCGGCTCATCTGGGAGAGGAAGACCCACCGCTTTCCATCTTCCTGTTGCACAACATCGCGAATCGGAGGAAGTATCCGAACGCTGAAGGCAAGCAAGAGGCCACCAAACAGACGTCTTTGTTGGAATTGACCGTCGTAGATACCGGCCCCGGGCTCGCTCGTCGTTGGCTTTCGCGCCACGGTGGAGGCGACGACGATATTACGAGTTTAACAATTGAGGAGGAGGTAGCGCTCGTCCGGAAATGTTTCGAGATGCACGCGACCACGAAGAGTACCGCAGGCAGCGGCGGAGGGCTTTCGCATGTACTTCGGATGCTGCAGCAACTTAACGCTTACCTTCGATTGAGGACCGGACGGGTCTGTCTCACCCAGGATTTTTCAAGTCCCAAAGAGAAAGTATCGTTTGAGCCGAAGCACTGGCTCAAGAACCGACCGGAACTACCCATGGCGGAAGGCGCCTGCTATTCGATTGTTGTTCCGGCTTCGAAGGTCTTGTTATGAAGGGATTCTTTACATTTGACTGGGTGCTGCCCGCCGCAGGCAAAGCGCGCAACTTCCACTTTTTGTTCAAGCCTCCCGGAAAGCTCCACGAACTTTATCTGGCAGACGCGATGGAGCACGGCTTACAGACCGTGAACGCGCCCGATGTCGTGGCGATTGTTTGTTCGTCAACCGAAGCCGATGAGCTCAAGCGGCGCTTCCGCGAACCAATCCTGCAGCAGGCTGCAGACCGGACGTCGACCAAAGTATGCCTGTGCCTATGCGATTTCGACGACCATGGCACTGTCCGCCTTCACTCGCAACTGAGAAACCGCATTGGAGGATTGAAGGCGCTGTTGCGCAGCAAGACAGCCGATATTCGAACGGCGGGGCTCGCAAAGCTGTTCTCTGCGCGGCACGTGCTGGTCACGGCTCCGCCTGGGTTCACCTTTGTTAAACCGTCCGAACGACGCTCGACGCTGTTCTTGCGGACAGAAGAAGCGCTAACTGAAGTTGAAGCCGTGCAGTTCTTAGCGTTTGCGTTGCTTCCCAAGCTGAAGAAGCGGGCGAACCTATGGAGAAGCGACCTCGAAGTCATTTATATCGACTCCATGAGTATCGCGAGCGTCGCATACGCTCTGCGCGATATGTATTGCGTGCTCTACGGTGCGCCGCAACCTCGAGTAGTGAGCTTTCATTCGCACGATGGCCTCAAAACAATCGAAAGGCCCCTCTCTGGAACTTCTTTTTGCCTTATATCAGCTTCATCGTCGTTGAACCTCGAAAGAGACTGGAGGAAGCGCACTCGTTGTCATCAGGACGAGGTGGTCACGCTGCTAACTCTCGAAGGTGCCGAGGGGCAAGAGAACGCGCTTTACGCACGAAGCCTCCCGGAAGGCCAGGGCGAACAGCCGAGCGCCCAACACCTGCGAGACTTGCCGATTATCGGAGAGCACTTTGCGCCGGCCGACTTGATGCCAAAGTCGGTGCTGCTTCGAGACAAGCACAAAGACGCTAAAGGAGAAGATTTTTGTTGCAAGTTCGTGCGAAGCGGCGCCTTGAGCATCCTTGGGCGCGAGGACATCAATGGCAAGGTCCGTCCCGTCTATCTCGATGGCCAAAAACTGCTCGAGACCCCGTCCTTCGTCGACTGGCTGCAACGTATGCTTCGCCAGAGGACGCCGGCATCGGTGCACGCCATTGTTCACCAAAACGATTCGGCATCGCGAAAGCTGGCTAAAGATTGTGCACGAGGTCTGGCTGAAATCATGGTACGGAAAAGTGCGGTTCCCGTAATCAACGAGGTCGATGTCGAAGCAAGCGCGGTTCATATCTCGAAAGACGCGGGTCTGCTCATCGTGGCAGCGGTGGTAGGGCGTGGGACGCGCTTGCTGTCAATCAGCCGTGACTTGAGAGACCTCCACGAAGGAGCACGCACCTACCTGATTGGGGCGCAAGTTGCCGAAGCATCGAACCAGATAGGTGCGTTGACGGGCAATCTAAGGTATTCCGCAACCAAAGCGAACATTGAAATCCAGCGATATGCCGAAGTTGCAGTAGGTGCTGGACTCCGTGACTCGTATTCCGAGGAGGCTAGAGTATTGCAGAATGCTCGGAGCGCCTTTGGGGAACATTTCGAGCGACGTCTCACCGACCTCGAGGGTACGCCATCCGGATTGATTGAACGGACGTTTATTGGGTCCGACGCCAACCTGATGGAGCCATTGAAGCTGCGGCGTGACTTTGCCTTCTGGGCCTTTGAGTACAACCCAGACACCGCGGACACAACGCCAGGTGTTTTCGCCATGGCTGGCGCGATACTTCAGCATGCGAGGGAGAAGAAGTTCGAGGACGTAGCCCTTCGCCTGTCTACAGATGCATTTCAGCAGGTCATTCTGGACCCGGAAAACTTCACTCGCTACAACGACGGCGTCATCCAGGCGGCGTTGCTCAGGTGCGCGCGAATGGGCGAGTTCGACTACTCGATGGAACACAACAAGAGCCAGTTCATGCTAGACCTGCTAAAAGGCATTTTTGCGCAACATGACAGGCGGCAAGGTGAGGGCGCCGCGGAGTTCGCGCTTGCATTGTTCACGAGGCGGTTGCGTCTTAAGGGGGACCATAGGCTTGAGCTCAACGAGCACCTGCGTGATTTACTTCCTGCTGACACGCCGAGACTATTCCTCATCCGCGTTCTTCTTGAAATCGACCCTATGCCGGACGCCGGAGGCCTGCCGGTGAATTTTTGAAGGCGGGGTGATGCACGCGCATGACAGAGCGCGACCGGAGCGCCTGGCAACTGGCTGCGGGCCGGCGGGCGATTCGGCGCGCAAGACCGGTCGGCGACGGATTCGTACCCCGCCAACTTCTGTGTGCGCTGGTCGGAATTCGTCGACGCCAAAGAAAATGCCCCGCCGTGCGGGGCATGTCGTTAAGCGATGAACTCGTCCTGCTGCTCATCCTCGTAATCGGGATGACGCGGGTCATCACTCGATAAATCGTGTGCCAAGACATAGCGGTAACCGCTGTGCGTGAAAATTTCGTAGTTGGTCATATCCTCATCCCACCACTCAGGTATCTCGCCTTCCGACTGCATGGCCTGCAGGACCTCTTGAAGGCTAACCCAAACGGTATCGTCGCTTAAAGACCACTCAACAGTGCGATGTCCATCATGGGACTCGAGCACCTGGCATCCGAAATAGTTCTCGTACCGGAGGCCCCAACTCGCGAGTTCTTCGCAACAAGCTGCGAGCGTATGCTGCCCTTTGCCAAGTTCTTCGCGTGCGCTTCCCAGAAGAGCGAGTAGAAGGTTGACGGCCGTGCACTCGCCAGGTCCGTACTGCGCCACCGCTTCCTCGATGGGAATCAGGCCACAGTCGGAGGCTCGGGCATACCAATATCGTGCATATGCCTCGAGTTGTTTCGCGTCGATGCTGGACTGCGTGTTGTCGCTAAAAAGCTGTTCGTATTTCACTTGCTCACCGGTCGTCGTTAGGCTACGTGTTGAATGTCCTGCGATACGACCTATAGCGACTGTCCGTACTTGCTCAAATTTGCGACCGCAAACTCACTACGAGTTTCTGCCCTTGAGGAACAGGAGTCGACCACCACCAACGGCTCCCTCCGTTGAGGTCCTCGGTCCCCGGTTCTTCCGGTGGTAAACCCCTAGATGGCGGTCTTCAATTCGTGGATGACAGCTTCCTCGTCCAACTAATCAAGTCTGGCGAAGAGTTCTTGGGCGACTGATGCGTCCGGTTAGAGTCAAAGTGCGTCTCTCGACGTCGACCAGGCATGCGTCGTTGGATTCTGGCTAATGGGTCTGGGCTCCACGCTCCCATAGTCGAACGGGTGCCATCGATGTCGATGAGCCACTGGGCGTCCTCGTTGCAGGCGACGAGAGACGAAGACGCCTCTTTCCTGTAAGGAGACTCTTTTTTTTGGTTTTTAAAGAACTCTCTTAGGTTCGAAGAAACTCTTTTTAAAACCTTTAGCGAGCTGGTTTATACGAAATCACGAGTCCGTCCGTTGTAGGACCGGCCGCGTGGGCGGCCGGCCTCCGCAATCTACGAGCGGGGCTCGATTGCGCTTAGGCATGCGCAGGTATTACGCGCGACCTGCGTAAGGCAGGTGTCCCAGTTGCAGGTTCGGGAAGTCGAGACGTTCCATCGCCGGTGCGAGCAACTCGAACGGCAGGCGTTTGACCCCGGCCTCCTTACGTCCATAGCGGCTGTCAGGCGCATGCCCGATGAGCTCTTCAATGACCTGAGCGCTGACGCCGGACAGCTCGCCAAACGTCTGAAATGTATGCCGGAAGCTGTGAAACACCAGCGCGGGGTCCGCGATGCCGACGGTCGTCCTCAGATACTCATTGAACCAGTTGGAAAATACCGCGCCGCGTTTATCGTACTGATTGACGGAAAGGTCAGGGAAGAGCCATGCCGCGTGACCGGCCGCGCGGCAACCCTCAACGTAGTCGAGCCAGCCGAGTTCGAGCAGATTGCGGTGAACCGGGACGTAACGCATCACAGCGCGCGTGCCGGTGCGACTCTCGCGCTTACTGTCATGCAGGTGAAAGCACCACACGCCATCACGTTGCAAGACATCAGCGGCGGTGAGCCGGCACACGTCCTCGACGCGGGCGCCAGCATGCAGCCCAATCAGGGGAACCCAATAGGCGGCATCCCCGCCGCCTTTTTTGGGGCGGTGTCCGCGCGTGTAGACCGGCGAGCTAAAAATCTTCTGGAGCTCGTCCACCGTGAAAGCGGTGCGCACGGTTTTCCGGTGCGCCTGCACGACCTTGTCGGCGTATTTCATTCCCTTGAAGGGATTTAGCACAAGGGCAGTCAGCTTCTTGGCAATGGCGTGACTGACAAGCGGGGAGAGCAAGGATAGAATGGTGTTGATGCGGCTGTGCTCAAGCGTGTCTTGGTTGAGACAGCGCATCTTGAATGACTCAATATGGTCGGCCGTCAGTGCCGAAAGCGGCAAATCGCCGATGTGCGCTTTGAATCGCTCAATCTGGCGTTCGACGTCGTCGACGGTTTTCTGCGCCGGCTGCCGAGCATCCTTCCAGCCGGCCAGTGCGGCGTCCCAGGTGTCGTCCTTATCGACGAGCGGAATCAGCTCCGGCGTCGGCTTGACCTCGCCCTCAAGACGCCGAAGCTCTTCGTCGACGACGGCAAGTTGCGCCTCGGCGATGGCGGCGAGCAGGTCGGCGAACTCAGGCGACGCCGCCGGTACCCAAGCGCGCTCCCACATGAGATGCTCCTCGACCGACTCGCGGACCGACGACAGGTCGTTGGCCGCCCGCGCACGCCGCAGTTGCTTACGAGCGGCGAGCAAAACGGCCTCGTGCGCTTCGTCGTCGTAGGCGGTCCCATCCTGTTCAAGAGCGGGTGCATCGTCGAAGAGCGTCGGCCGGAATTCATCGTCGTTGCTCAACGCATTTGCCTTGAAACGGTCGACGAGCCGAGGAATCTGAAGCGCCGAGAGACGGGTTGTACCGGGCGGCTGGATGGTCGGATGGTAGGAGTACGGCTCATCGTCGCTCGCGGCTCGCAGACGATGCGGGAGCCAGCCTTCGCCGGCTACGTCGGTGGCGTGATACATCGCCCAACCCGGGGCAATCAGGCGCTCGTATTCCAGCGCCGCAGCAGGCAGACGCGCGACGGCCTCGGTGAGCAAGGCGGTTTCGAGGCTGACCCATACGTCTTTTCGGTTGAGGATGGCGTGCAGCTTGAGCGGCACTTTGCGCCGAAAGTAGAAGTGGCGGGAACCGGCGCGGGTGGTCAGGTAGGGGTGTTTCATCGGGGTGTGCTCCACGTCAGAAGGTAACAGTGGCGTGTAGCACCCGGTCTCCGGAAACCGGCCGCGTCTAAAATTTAGACGCGTAACGCCCCATTTCTGGCGCACTACCGGCATTCGAAAAGCAAAAAGCCGCTGTCCTTTTGGAACAGCGGCTTTTTCTTGAAACTGGTGGCGAATCAGGGATTCGAACCCCGGACCTGCGGATTATGATTCCGTCGCTCTAACCGACTGAGCTAATTCGCCGAAAGAAACGAGATTATGGCGAGGGGCGATCCTACTGTCAACCCCTCCTCTACGATTTCTTAAGAGCGGCCAGCATCAATCCTCGTGGTACACATTCGACTTGCGCGTGTCCTTCACGAACAGCATGCCGATCACGAACGTCGCCAGCGCGATCACGATCGGATACCACAGCCCCGAGTAGATATCGCCCTTGGCCGCGACGATCGCGAAGGCCGTCGCCGGCAGGAAGCCGCCGAACCAGCCATTGCCGATGTGATACGGCAGCGACATCGACGTATAGCGGATCCGCGCCGGGAACATCTCGACGAGCATCGCCGCGATCGGCCCATACACCATCGTCACGAAGATCACGAGGATCGTCAGGATCACGATCGCCATCGGCCAGTTGATCAGCGCCGGATCGGCCTTCGCCGGATAGCCCGCGCTCTTCAGCGTGCCGGCGAGCGTCTTGTCGAACGCCGCACCTTGCGCCTTCGCATCGCCGGCCTTGCCGTCGTAGGTGTTCACCACGGTCTCGCCGACCTTGATCTGCGCCTGCGTGCCCGCCGGCGCCGCCACGTTCTCATAGTTCAGACCCGCCTTCGACAGCGCGCTCTTCGCGATATCGCAGGAGCTCGTGAACTTCGCCGTGCCCACCGGATTGAACTGGAACGAGCACTCGTCCGGATTGGCGATCACGACGATCGGGGACTTCTGCGTCGCGGCTTCGAGCGTCGGGTTCGTGTAGTGCGCGAGCGCCTTGAAGAGCGGGAAGAAGGAGAGCGCGGCGATCAGGCAACCCGCCATGATGATCGGCTTGCGCCCGATACGATCCGACAGCGACCCGAAGAACACGAAGAACGGCGTGCCGATCAAGAGCGCGACGGCCACCATGATGTTCGCGCTGGTGCCATCGACCTTCAGCGTCTGCGTGAGGAAGAAGAGGGAGTAGAACTGGCCCGTGTACCACACGACCGCCTGACCCGCCGTCAGGCCGAACAGCGCGAGCAGCACGATCTTCAGGTTCTTCCACTCGCCGAACGCTTCCGTAAGCGGCGCCTTCGAGGTCTTGCCCTCGGCCTTGATGCGCTCGAACACCGGCGATTCGTGCAGCTTCATGCGGATCCACACCGAGATCGCGAGCAGCAGGATCGATACGAGGAACGGGATGCGCCAGCCCCACGCGCCGAACTGCTCCTCGCCCATGATCGTGCGAACCGCGAGAATCACGATCAGCGAGATGAACAGGCCGAGCGTCGCCGTGGTCTGGATCCACGCCGTCCACGCGCCGCGCTTGTTCGAAGGCGCATGTTCCGCGACATACGTCGCCGCGCCGCCGTATTCGCCGCCGAGCGCGAGGCCCTGCAACAGCCGCATCGCGATGAAGATCACTGGCGCCGCGATGCCGATTGTCGCGTAACCGGGCAGGAAGCCGATCAGGAACGTCGACAGACCCATGATGACGATCGTCACGAGGAACGTGTACTTGCGTCCGACCATGTCGCCGAGCCGCCCGAACACGATCGCGCCGAACGGCCGCACCGCGAAGCCCGCCGCGAAACCCAGCAAGGTGAAGATGAAGCCCGCCGTCGGATTGACGCCGGAGAAAAAGGTCTTGCTGATATAGACGGCGAGCGAGCCCGCCAGATAGAAGTCATACCATTCGAACACCGTGCCGAGCGACGAGGCGAAGATGACTTTCTTCTCCTCCGCCGTCATCGGTGCGTGTGACACGCGCCCCTCAACCGTAGCCATATCGTCTCCTGATTTGATATTCGAATATGTCGGTCCGCGACTAGGCGGCTCCGGTGCAACGATTATTGGAACGAAAACTTACGGCGTTCTGACGCGGACTCGGAAGTCCGGGCGCTCGAAGAAATTCCTAATTGCGCGGATTTGTCGCGCATCCGTTTAGAACGATCGTTTAAATTCGCCTAATGTCGTTCTTCTCGCGCGTCTACAGCAATTTCGCGATCCTGACGCTCAGGGTTTGTCCCGGGCAGGAAAAACCCGCTGCAGGCTGACGCGCACGAGGGTTCCGGCGCGACGCGGGCTCTCCTGATAGACGTGATCCTCGATAGCAAGCGCGCCGCCGTGCATCGCCGCGATCTCCTTGACGATCGCAAGGCCGAGGCCGCTGCCGTCGCCTTCGCGTCCGAGGATGCGGTAGAACCGCTCGACCACGCGTTCGCGCTCCGCCGCGGGAATCCCGAGTCCTGTGTCTTCCACTTCGAGATATACGAGATCGAGATCGCTGTCGTCGGTCCGCACGCGCACGGTAATGCGCCCGCCCGCCGGCGTGTATCGGATCGCGTTGTCGATCAGGTTCGACAGCATCTCGCGCAGCATCACGACATTGCCTTCCACTTCGACCGGAAACGGCGGCTCTTCATAACCGAGGTCCATGCGCTTGGCGAGCGCGGCCTGCACCCAGTCGCGCACGGCGAGCCGCGCGAGGTCGGTCAGCACGATGCGCGTGAAGATCTGCCCGGTCGCGCGATTCTCGGCGCGCGCGAGCGCGAGCAATTGCGTGACGAGGCGCGCCGCGTGCTCGGAGCTGGTCGCGATCTGTTCGAGCGAACGCTGCACTTCCGCCGATACATCCTGGCGCATCGCCAGTTCGGCCTGCATGCGCAGGCCCGCAAGCGGCGTCTTCATCTGATGCGCGGCATCGGCGATAAAGCGCTTCTGGAACTCCATGTTCTGTTCGAGGCGCGTCAGCAGATCGTTGAACGACGCGACGAGCGGCGCGATCTCCGGCGGCGCGCTGCCGGCCTGGAGCGGCGAGAGGTCGTCGGGACGGCGCGCGCGGATGTTCGATTGCAGCGCATGCAGCGGCGCGAGCCCCCGCGAGAGCCCGAACCACACGAGGATGATCGCGAGCGGCAGGATCACGAACTGCGGCAGGATCACGCCCTTGATGATGTCGTTGGCGAGCTGGCTGCGCTTGTCGAGCGTTTCGGCCACCTGCACGAGCACCGGCTGCGTGCTGTCCGGATCGCGGCCGGGCGCGAGTTGCGGCAGATCGACGGTCGTATAGGCGACGCGGATGTCGTTGCCGCGCAGCACGTCGTCGCGAAACTCGACGATGCCCGGCTGCGGACGGTCGTCGTCGTGCGGCAAGGGCATGTCGCGGTCGCCGCCGACCAGCTCGCCGCGCGTGCCGAGGACCTGGAAGAACACGCTGTCGACGTTGTCGGCGCGCAGGAAATCGCGCGTCGCATCGGGCAGCCGCAATTCGGCGACGCCGTTGACGGGCTGGATCTGGCGCGCGAGCACATAGGCATCGGCTTCGAGCGCGCGGTCGAACGGGCCGTTCGCGATCGATTTCGCGACGAGATACGTCACCGCGATGCTCATCGGCCAGAGCAGCAGAAGCGGCGCGAGCATCCAGTCGAGAATCTCGCCGAACAGCGAGCGCGGATGCGTTTCGTCGTCGGGCTCGAGCTCGTCGGGCGGCGCGAACGGGTTGGCGTAGCGCGCGTCGCGCTCGGCGTCGGAATCGGCGGCGCCCGCTTCGGCGTGGATTTTCGACTCGTGCGATTCGGTGGAAGCGGGCGACGCCATGCGGCTTACTTATAGTGCTGGCTGGCGGTTTCGCCCGATGGCGGCGGGCTCGCGCCGTGCGCGCCGTTCGCCGTGACGCCCGCCTTCTCCAGCGTGTAGCCGAGACCGCGCACGGTGATGATCTTCGCGCCGCTCGGCTCGATCTTCTTGCGCAGCCGATGCACGTAGACCTCGATCGCGTTGTTGCTGACTTCCTCGCCCCACTCGCACAGATGATTGACGAGCTGTTCTTTCGATACGAGCCGGCCGGTTCTTTGCAGCAGCACTTCGAGCACGCCGAGCTCGCGCGCGGAGAGATCGATCACCTGATCGCCGATCGTCGCGATGCGTCCCACCTGATCGAACGTGAGCGAACCGTGTTTCACGACCGTCGGGCCGCCTCCCGCGCCACGCCGGGTCAACGCCCGCACGCGCGCTTCGAGTTCGTTGAGCGCGAAGGGTTTCGCCATATAGTCGTCCGCGCCGAGATCGAGGCCTTTCACGCGTTCGTCGACGCTGTCGGCGGCGGTGAGGATCAGCACGGGCATCTGTGAATTGCGCGCGCGCAGGCGTCGCAGCACTTCGAGACCGGGCATGAGCGGCAGGCCGAGATCGAGGATCAGCAGGTCGAAAGTCTGAAGCGAAAGCGCGGTGTCCGCCTCGACGCCATGCCTGACATGGTCTACGGCGTATCCCGATTGGCGGAGTGATCGGACGAGGCCGTCCGCGAGTATGCTGTCGTCTTCGGCAATGAGGATTCGCATCGTCGTGTGCGCCTTTGTACGCCATGCCTCGCGCGATGAAGCGCATCGGCATTGCCGGCACGGCTCGTCGCCCGGCGCGGCGGTCTCCAGTGTGTCGTGGTTTTTGCGCGGGTCGCGCGACGTGGAAAAAAAGCTGCGCCACGCGCATCCATGCTTGCAAAAACTACTGTTTTTTTATACAGTGTCTGCGTGAGTGAGAAAGGCGGTTTCGTATGCTTGTTTTGGCTGCGAAAAGAGCCCGTGAACACTGCCTCAGACGCCGTTCATCATAGCAAAGGACGATTCATGGAAGAAAGCAAGAAAGGCCCGGCTGGAATGACTGCGGACAAGAGCAAGGCCCTGGCCGCCGCGCTCTCGCAGATCGAAAAGCAATTCGGCAAAGGGTCGATCATGCGGCTCGGCGCAGGTGAGGCGGTCGAAGACATTCAGGTGGTGTCCACCGGTTCGCTCGGACTGGACATCGCGCTCGGCGTCGGCGGTCTGCCGCGCGGGCGTGTCGTGGAAATCTACGGTCCCGAGTCGTCGGGCAAGACCACGCTCACGTTGCAGGTGATCGCGGAGATGCAGAAGCTCGGCGGCACGGCGGCGTTCATCGACGCGGAACACGCGCTCGACGTGCAATACGCGGGCAAGCTCGGCGTGAACGTGCAGGAATTGCTGATCTCGCAGCCGGACACGGGCGAGCAGGCGCTGGAAATCACGGACGCGCTGGTGCGCTCCGGTTCCATCGACATGATCGTCATCGACTCGGTCGCGGCGCTCGTGCCGAAGGCGGAAATCGAAGGCGAAATGGGCGACTCGCTGCCGGGTCTGCAGGCGCGTCTGATGTCGCAGGCGCTGCGCAAGCTCACCGGCTCGATCAAGCGCACGAACTGCCTCGTCATCTTCATCAACCAGATCCGCATGAAGATCGGCGTGATGTTCGGCAATCCGGAAACCACCACGGGCGGCAACGCGCTCAAGTTCTATTCGTCGGTGCGTCTGGATATCCGCCGTATCGGTTCGATCAAGAAGAACGACGAAGTCATCGGCAACGAGACGCGCGTGAAGGTCGTGAAGAACAAGGTGTCGCCGCCGTTCCGCGAGGCCATCTTCGACATCCTTTATGGCGAAGGCATCTCGCGTCAGGGCGAAATCATCGATCTGGGCGTGCAGGCGAAGCTGGTCGACAAGGCGGGCGCCTGGTACAGCTACAACGGCGATCGCATCGGTCAGGGCAAGGACAACGCGCGCGAATTCCTGCGCGAGAATCCGGACATCGCACGCGAGATCGAGAACAAGATCCGCGAATCGCTGGGCGTGGCCGCGATGGGCGAGGCCGTCGTCGCGGGTGCGGACGCAGCCGACGCCGAGTAAGCATCGGGCCTGAAGGACGATGCGCAAGCGCCCGTTCGGATCGAAGACTGACGCGGCGGATGAAGCAACCGGCGACGGTTCCGAATCCGCCGGTCGCTACGAGCGGAGCAGTGAGCGGCGCCCTGCATCGACCAAGTCGAGCGGATTCACGCGCAAGACCCGGGAACGCGCCGACGCGAAGTCATTCGCGTCGGCGCGTCGCGTTTTAGAGCCTGCCAAAGACGATGAAAGCAGCGTCGACGCAAGCGATCGCGCCGCGCGTCTGGAGCAAGCGCGCGCTTTGCTGAAGCAGGCGGCCGAGCAGCCGAAGGCACGTCCCGCTGATCGCGCACCGCATGCCGAGCCTGCGCGCAAACCCGCCGAGCCCGACTCCACTCCCTTCACCGACCCATTCGAAGACGCAGATCCCTTCGAGCCCTTCGAACAATGCGCGCCTGTTGAACCGGCGCGCGCCGAATCGGGTGAATCGGTCTACAGCCGTTCCAGCCAACGCGTTCGCAAGACTTCGGCAAGCGAACTCAACGATCCCAAACGTCCGCAACGCTCGTTGAAGGCGCGCGCGCTCGGCTTTCTCTCGCGGCGCGAATACAGCCGCGCCGAGTTGTCGCGAAAGCTGCGTCCGTATGCGGAAGAAGCCGATCCGCTCGAAACATTGCTCGACAGTC
The DNA here is from genome assembly GCF_018408855.1 of Caballeronia sp. NK8. Taxonomy (GTDB): domain Bacteria; phylum Pseudomonadota; class Gammaproteobacteria; order Burkholderiales; family Burkholderiaceae; genus Caballeronia. The sequence continues at coordinate 550,793 of NZ_AP024322.1, forward strand.
TCGAACGCGATGGCTGGCTGTCGAACGAGCGCTTCGTCGAAAGCGTCGTGCATCGGCGGGCGCCGCGCATGGGTGGCAGCAGGATCATCAGCGAACTGAAGCGCCACGCCGTCGGCGACACGCTCATCAGCGAAACCGCGGACAAGCTTGCGCAATCCGAAACCGCACGCGCTCAGGCTGTGTGGGAGAAGAAGTACGGCGTGCTGCCCGAAACGCCCGCCGAGCGCGCGAGGCAAGCGCGCTTTCTGGCCGCGCGCGGGTTCTCTGGCGGCACCATTGGGAAGATTCTCAAGGGCGGCGACGAAGACTGGACCGACGAGCCCGTCGACGACTGAGCGCCGCGCCCGCCCAGCCCGATTCGCACGCACGTTCCAATCGTCAGGCGCATGCCCGGCCCGGAATACCCAATATGCTAAAATTGCACGGTTTTCCCCGTACCGGCTCACTCCAGCATGCCTCTCTCGCCTCCCGCTCCCCGACAATTGCGCCATCGTCGCGTGATTCGGCTGGAAGCGTTCGAGCGTGACGACGGCCTGTGGGACATCGAAGCCTGTCTAACCGATGAGAAGCCGCGCGACTTTCGCCTCGCGACGGGCGTCCGGTCACACGGCCTGCCGATCCATGAACTCTGGCTGCGCATTACCATCGACCGCAAGCTCACCATCGTCGACGTCGAAGCGTCGTCGGACTGGTCGCCTTATGGCGGTCTGTGCGCGGAGTCCAATCCGGTCTATCGCAAGCTCATCGGGCTCAATCTGCTGCAAAGTTTTCGCCGCGAAGCCAACAAGGTGCTGCGCGGCGCGGCCGGCTGCACGCATCTCACCGAGTTGTGCGGTGTTTTGCCAACGGCCGCCATTCAGGCATTCGCCGGCGACGTCTGGAAGATCGAAGACGGCAATCCGTTCAAGCAAGCCGATGCATCGGACCCCGCGACCGCAGCGCACGACGAGCCGCCGTTCCAGCTCGGCCGTTGCCACGCATTGCGTTTCGACGGGCCCGCGGTCAGGGAGTATTACCCGCGGTGGTTCGGCTACACGCCGGCCGACGCATCCGAATCCGCAACGACGGTACAGGACAAGGCGGAGACGAAATCCGCCTCGTAGGGCGCAGGCAGTCCTTGCGCGCACGCACGGAATTCAAAGAAGAATCGAAAAATCAGCGGTTCAAGCACATAGAAGTTCACTCCAACTCTCAGACTGAAGGAATCACGCATGAAGATTCACGAGTACCAGGGTAAGGAAATCCTGCGGAAATTCGGCGTCGCGGTCCCGCGCGGCACACCCGTGTTCTCGGTGGATGATGCGGTCAAGGCCGCGCAAGAGCTGGGCGGTCCGGTTTGGGTCGTCAAGGCGCAGATTCACGCTGGCGGCCGCGGCAAGGGCGGCGGCGTGAAGGTCGCGAAGTCGATCGAACAGGTCCGCGAGTACGCGAACCAGATCCTCGGCATGCAGCTCGTCACGCACCAGACCGGTCCCGAAGGCCAGAAGGTGAATCGCCTGCTGATCGAAGAAGGCGCGGACATCAAGAAGGAACTGTACGTCGGCCTCGTGCTCGATCGCGTTTCGCAGAAGATCGTCGTGATGGCGTCGAGCGAAGGCGGCATGGACATCGAAGAAGTCGCGGAAAAGACGCCCGAGCTGCTGCACAAGCTGCCCGTCGATCCCGCCACGGGCCTGAAAGATGCCGAAGCGGACGACCTGGCCCGCAAGATCGGCATCCCCGACGCATCGGTTCCGCAAGCGCGCGCGATCCTGCAAGGCCTGTACAAGGCTTTCTTCGACACCGACGCATCGCTCGCCGAAATCAACCCGCTGATCCTGACCGGCGACGGCAAGGTGATCGCGCTCGACGCCAAGTTCAACTTCGATGCGAACGCGCTGTTCCGTCATCCGGAAATCGTCGCGTACCGCGATCTGGACGAAGAAGATCCGGCTGAAGTCGAAGCATCGAAGTTCGACCTCGCCTACATCTCGCTCGATGGCAACATCGGCTGTCTGGTGAACGGCGCGGGCCTCGCGATGGCGACGATGGACACCATCAAGCTGTTCGGCGGCGAGCCGGCCAACTTCCTCGACGTCGGCGGCGGCGCGACCACCGAAAAGGTGACCGAAGCCTTCAAGCTGATGCTGAAGAACCCGAACCTGAAGGCGATTCTCGTCAACATCTTCGGCGGCATCATGCGCTGCGACGTGATCGCGGAAGGCGTGATCGTGGCGTCGAAGGCGGTGGATCTGAAGGTGCCGCTCGTCGTGCGCATGAAGGGCACGAACGAAGACCTCGGCAAGAAGATGCTGGCGGATTCGGGCTTGCCGATCATCTCGGCCGACAGCATGGAAGAAGCCGCGCAGAAGGTCGTCGCGGCTGCCGAAGGCAAGTAAGCGCGTCTGCTTACCGAGCCTAAGAGAGCGTTCCACCAGATACGAATGGCGGCGCGTGCGTGAGCATCGCGACGCCAAACGAACAGAGGTCACTACATGTCGATTCTGATCAACAAAGACACGAAGGTCATCACGCAGGGCATCACCGGCAAGACTGGCCAGTTCCACACGCGCGCCTGCCGCGAATACGCGAACGGCCGTGAAGCCTACGTCGCGGGCGTGAATCCGAAGAAGGCCGGCGAAGACTTCGAAGGCATTCCGATCTACGCGTCCGTGAAGGAAGCGAAGGCGGAAACCGGCGCGACCGTTTCGGTCATCTACGTGCCGCCCGCGGGCGCGGCCGCTGCGATCTGGGAAGCCGTCGAGGCCGATCTCGATCTCGCGATCTGCATCACGGAAGGCATTCCGGTTCGCGACATGCTGGAAATCAAGGACCGCATGCGCCGCGAAAACCGCAAGACGCTGCTGCTCGGACCGAACTGCCCCGGCACGATCACGCCGGACGAGCTGAAGATCGGCATCATGCCGGGTCACATCCACAAGAAGGGCCGCATCGGCGTGGTGTCGCGCTCGGGCACGCTGACGTACGAAGCGGTCGGCCAACTCACGGCGCTGGGCCTCGGCCAGTCGTCGGCGGTCGGTATCGGCGGCGATCCGATCAACGGTCTGAAGCACATCGACGTGATGAAGATGTTCAACGACGATCCGGACACGGACGCCGTCATCATGATCGGCGAGATCGGCGGTCCGGACGAAGCGAACGCCGCTTACTGGATCAAGGACAACATGAAGAAGCCGGTCGTCGGCTTCATCGCGGGCGTGACGGCGCCTCCGGGCAAGCGCATGGGCCACGCAGGCGCGCTGATCTCGGGCGGCGCGGACACGGCGGACGCCAAGCTCGAAATCATGGACGCGTGCGGCATCAAGGTCACGAAGAACCCGTCGGAGATGGCTCGTCTGTTGAAGTCGGTGCTGTAACGAAGCGGGCAGAATGCGGCGGGGTTTGGTACTCTTACTGATTCCTTTCGCAAAACTCTGAAAACCGCCCGATGAAAAGCGAGGGAGCGTTGCTTCCTCGCTTTTTTATTTCGGCGACAGATTCTCAATCTGCTCCATGCTCGAATTCTTTTCTACGCTCCATTGGGGCGCGGTCGTTCAGATCATCGTGATCGACATCCTGCTCGGCGGCGACAACGCCGTCGTGATCGCGCTCGCCTGCCGCAATCTGCCCGACCGGCAGCGCACGCGCGGCATCGTGCTCGGCACGCTCGGCGCGATCCTCTTGCGCGTGGTGCTGATCGCGTTCGCGGTCATGCTGCTCGACATTCCGTTTCTCAAGTTCGTCGGCGGCGTGCTGCTGCTGTGGATCGGCGTGAAGCTGATGCAGCCGGATCACGACGAGCATCAGATCAACGCGTCGGACCGGCTGTGGGCGGCCGTGAAAACGATCGTCATCGCGGACGCGGTGATGAGTCTCGACAACGTGATCGCGATCGCCGGCGCGGCAGAGGCCGCCGATCCGCAGCATCGGCTCGCGCTGGTGATCTTCGGGCTCATCGTCAGCATTCCACTCATCGTGTGGGGCAGCACGCTGGTGCTGAAACTGCTCGATCGCTTCCCGGCGGTCGTGCTGGTCGGCGCGGGCCTGCTCGGGTGGATCGCGGGCGGCCTCATCATCGACGATCCGTTCATCGACCGCTGGCCCGCGCTCAATACCGAACTCGTGGGCTATGCGGCGCGCGTCGGCGGCGCGCTGTTCGTCGTCGCCGTGGGATGGCTGCTCAAGCGCCGCGCGCTCGCCGACGTCAATCGCGCGGCAGGCTGATGCGCTAGCGTCGGCGCACATGCCTAGGCCGTTCGGCCGACTGTTGCACGTTGCATGCACTGAATACGATCGAAGCGTCTGTCCGCATTGCGCGGCGGGCGCTTTTCGTACTTCTGGGAGCAGCAATGACGACGATGGTTTGTGGTTTCAGCGCGCCGCGCGGACGGCGCGTATTGAGCTGGATGTGTCGCGCCAAAGAGGCGGCGGCGCGAGGCTTCACCTTGATCGAATTGATGATCGTGCTCGCGATCGTCGGCGTGATCGCGGCCTACGCGATACCCGCGTATCAGGACTATCTCGCGCGAAGCCGCGTGGGCGAGGGCATGGCGCTCGCGGCGCCGGCGCGGCTGGCGGTGGCGGAGAACGCGGCGAACGGCGTCGATTTCGCGGGCGGCTTCGTGGCGCCGCCGGGCACGCGCAACATCGAGTCCATTCGCGTCGACAGCGACAATGGCCAGATCACGATCGCCTACACGACGCGCGTCGCGCCCGATGGCTCGAACACGCTCGTGCTCGTGCCATCGACGCCCGACAACGCCGAGACCCCGACCGCGCGCGTCGCACTTAGCCGTGGGGCGGTGCAGGCGGGATCGTTGACGTGGGAGTGTTTCGCGGGCGCGAAGACGCAATCGTCGCTGCCCGCGCCGGGTGCGGGCCCGATGCCGGCGCAGGCGCCGACCTTGCCGGCCAACCTCGCACCGCCCGAGTGCCGCACGTAAGCGGTGCGAGAGAGCCGGGCGCGGCGGCAGCATTTACAGCGCCGCCGCGCATCCCCGGCGTCGTTTTTGCGCGAAAGGCAGCGATTTCGTAGCAAATCCAGCCGTTCGCCGGACAGCGCGGGCAAAGTTTTGTATAGTGCGCCGGTTGCCGACGTTCCCTGTCCCTCATGCCTTCCCAATACGCGCGCTTTCTCTGCTTTGCCGTCCTGTGTCTTGCGTTGACGATTCCTTTCGGGGTCGTCAACCACACGTATCCGATTCCGACTTTCTACGCCGAATACAGCGCGCTTGCGCTTTATCTGGCGCTCGGCGCGACGGTCGCGCTGCTCGTGCGGGTATCGGAGCCGAAGGTGCCGTTCGCGTCGCCGGTCGTCGCGCTTATGCCGCTCGCGTTCGGCGTGTTGCTGGTCGCGCAGACGGTGTTGCTGCCGGTCGCGCAACCATCGATGAACTGGCTCGGCGGCGCGTATCTGCTCGCATCGTTCGTCGCCGTGCATACGGGCTTCGGCTTCGTGCGCGCGGGACTTGCGGAGAAGACGCTGCGCATCGGCGCGGCGGCGCTGATGGTCGGCGGCCTGTTCGCCGTCTTCTGCCAGATCGTGCAGTTGCTGCATCTCGAAGTGAAATTCACGCCGTTCGTGGTGGCGTACAACGTGATGGTCGAGCGGCGTCCGTTCGGCAACATGGCGCAGGCGAATCACCTGGCGACTGTCATCGCGTTCGCGCTGGCCGGTGCGCTGTATTTCGTGCAGACGCGGCGCTTGCCCATCGTGCTGTGGCTGATCCTGTCGGCGGTGTATTCCCTCGGGCTCGCGCTTACGGTATCGCGCGGGCCGTGGCTGCAGACGGCGGTGATCGTCGTCGCCGGTTTCTGGATGGCCTTCGTGCTGGGCCGGCCGGTCGCGTCGGAAGGCTTCGACGGTCCGGGCCGGCGCGACGCGCGCGCGTGGATCGTCCCGGTTCTGCTCGCGATCGTGTTTTTCGCGGTGAATGCGGCGGTGCGCTGGGCGAACGTGCGCTACGACTTCGGGCTTGCCCAGTCGGCGGCGGAGCGCATGCAGGAAGCGAGTCAGATCGCGCCGCGTCTCGCGCTCTGGAAGTACGGCTGGACGATGTTCAAGACGCATCCGCTGCTGGGCGTCGGCTGGGGCGAGTTTCCGCGCTATCAGTTCGATCTCGTGCGCGATCTGGGCGGCGTCGAGATTGCGAACAATGCACACGATATTTTCATCGATCTGCTGGCGAAAACAGGCGCGCTCGGCGTGGCGATTCTGGTGGCGGGTGTCGTGTTCTGGCTGATTCGCGTATTGCGCGCGCCGCAGACGCCAGCGCGCATTTTCGGGCTCTCGCTGCTCGGCGTGCTGATGATGCACGCGCTCGTCGAATATCCGCAGCAGTACATGTTTTTCCTGATGCCCGCGATGCTTGTCATCGGTTTGCTGGAGACGCGTCCGTTGCGGCTCGTCGCGCGGCCGCTGTCGTATGGCGTGTATGTCGTGCTCGTGCTCGGCGGCCTCGCGGCGCTGTATCCGACGATGCGCGATTACAACCGCGCCGAAGTGCTGTACTACGGCTCGCGGCCGGCGGAGCAGTATCGCGACAATCCGTCATTCCTGTTCACGGCGTGGGGCGAGTACGGCGCGGCGACGCTGTTGCCGATCAACGCGCAGAACGTCGAAGAGAAGCTGGCCGCGCACCGCAAGGCGATCGCGCTGTTACCCGGCGAGACCGTCTTGCGGCGATATGCGGTGCTGCAGGCGCTCGCCGGGCAACGCGACGAGGCGCTCGACACGATGGCGCGTCTCAAGATCTTCGCGACGCAACTGCACGACTGGCCGAAGCAGCTGTTGGCCGTCTACGATCTGGCCGACGAAGCGGGCAAGCCGCTGGCGTCGTTCAAGGCGGATCTGGTGAAGCGCTATGGCGTGCCGTTGCCGGATCAGGCGCCGTCGGCGGACGATGATGAGGAGGAGTGAGGTCAGGGTGCCGGCGATGCGTGATCTTCCGCCACCCAATCCCCCGACTTCCCCCCATGCTTCTCCATCACCTTCACATTGGTGATGGTCATCCCCCGATCCACCGCCTTGCACATGTCATAGATCGTCAGCAATCCGACCTGCACGGCGGTCAGCGCTTCCATCTCTACACCCGTGCGCCCGACCGTCTCCACGCGCACTTCGCAGTGCACGCCGGGCAGCGTTTCATCGATCGAAAAATCCACCGCGACGCGCGTGAGCGCCAGCGGATGACACAGCGGAATCAGATCGGCCGTGCGCTTCGCGCCCTGAATCGCGGCGATGCGCGCGACGCCGAGCACGTCGCCTTTTTTCGCGCGGCCTTCGCGGATCAGGGCGAGCGTGCCTTCGAGCATCGCGATCGAGCCGCGCGCCACGGCGACTCGCCGCGTTTCGTTCTTCGCGCCGACATCGACCATGTGCGCCTCGCCGGCGGCGTCGAAATGGGTGAGTCCGGACATAGCGTCTCCTTCGAATGGGCGCCTATCATACCAGCGTGAATTCGCGCGATTTTTCGCGAAACGTAGCGCGCCGGGGCAACGCACGGCCGGCACGCGACGTCCCACGCGCAACACTTGATACGATAAGCTCGTTCAAGTCTTCGAGCCGAACATCGTTCGCCGCGCCGGTTTTGCGCCATGCATTCGACACGTCCGAGCCGTGTGCTCGTCTTCCTGCTAAGCGTCACCCTCGCCATGCCGCCCGCGGCGCTGGCGCAATCGAGCTCGCCCTCCGCAAGCTCGACCGGCACGCTTGCCGCCTCGCAACTGCGCTCGTCGCAGGAAAACGCAGGCGGCGAACTGCCCGCTAACGTCGCGGAAGGCGTGTTCGGTGTCTATGGCGGCGCCGAAAGCCGCTTCGCGAACCGCCCCGGCACGATGTCCGGCCTGCGCGCGCCGCTCGCGTCGATGCAGCTTCCGGATCTCGGCGACGGCTCCGGCGGCTCGCTCACGCCGCAAGCCGAACGCAAAATCGGCGAGCGGATGATGCGCGAAGTGCGCGCCGATCCCGACTATCTCGACGACTGGCTGCTGCGCGACTACCTCGACTCGATTTCGTCGAAGCTTTCGGCCGCAGCCGCCGTGCAGTATCTCGGCGGCTATCGGCCCGATTTCGACCTCTTCGCCGTGCGCGATCCGCAAATCAACGCGTTTTCGATGCCGGGCGGTTTCATCGGCGTGAACACCGGGTTGATCGCGGCGACGCAGACGGAATCGGAACTGGCGTCGGTCATCGGCCACGAAATGGGTCACGTGCTCCAGCGACACATCGCGCGGATGCTCGGCACGCAGGAAAAAAGCAGCTACGCCGCGCTCGCCGGCATGCTCGCCGGTCTGCTCGCGGGCCTGCTCGCGCACAGCGGCGACCTCGGCATGGGCCTCGCGATGGGCGGCCAGGCGTTCGCCGTCGACAACCAACTGCGTTTCTCGCGTGCGGCCGAGCACGAGGCCGACCGCGTCGGTTTCCAGATGCTCACGGCCGCCGGCTATGATCCCTACGCGATGGTCGCGTTCTTCGAACGCCTCGACCGCTCGACGATGGCCGATAACGGCGTGCCGCCCTACGTTCGCACGCATCCGCTCACGACCGATCGCATCGCCGATATGGAAGGCCGCGCGCGGCGCGTGCCGTACCGGCAGCCGCGTCAGTCGGCGGAGTATGCGTTCGTGCGCGCCCGCGCGCGCGTTCTGCAGGTGAATTACGCGAGCGATTATCGCGAGGTCGCGAGCCGGCTCAGATCGGAAATCGAGGACCAGACGGCGCTCAATCCGGCGTCGAACTGGTACGGCATCGCGCTCGCGCAATCGCTGATGGGCGACTTCGCCGCGGCCAACGATGCGCTCGCGAAGGCACGCAAGCTGTTCGAGGGCGAAGAGGCGAGCGCGGCGGCGGCATCGGCGCAGGTTCAGCAGGAAGATCGCGTGCGCGCGTCGAAGGAGACCGTCGCAAGCGCGCCGCCCGTGACGCCACGCAAGAGCGGCGAGCCATCGCTGCGCAACACCGACGCCTCGATGACCGTCACGCCGCTCAACAATGCACGCGCGCCGCTGAGCCTCGGCCACGCGCCGCAGCCCGAGGCGACACCCGCGAAGCCGTCTCGCGCCGGCAGCGACATCGCGCTGCCGCCGGTTCACGTCGAGGGCCGAACGGCGTCGGCATCGGCGCCGGCGCCGAAACCGCAGCCCGTGCCGCCGGCGCTGCGCAGCACGCCGAGTCTCGACGTGCTCGCCGCCGACATCGCGCGCCGCGCGGGCCGCAACGACGACGCGATTCGCCTCGCGGACATCGCGCAGAAGCGCTGGCCGGAATCGCACGCGGCCATCGACGTGCATTTGCAGGCGCTGCTCTCCGCGCGCCGTTTCGCGGAAGCGCAGACGCTCGCACGCCACGAAACGCGCGCCGAGCCCACGCGCGCCGATTGGTGGCTCTATCTCGCGCAGGCGAGCGCGGGTCTCAACGATCCGCTGCAACAGCATCAGGCGATGGCCGAGAAGTTCGCGCTGGACGGCGCGTGGCCATCGGCGATCCGGCAACTGAAGGAAGCGCGCGACGTGAAGAGCGCGAGCTTTTACGAACTCTCGACGATCGCCGCGCGCCTGCGCGATTTCGAGACGCGCTACAAGGAAGAGCGCGAGCTGGAGAGGAACGGCTGAGTCAGCCGTGCGACGCGGCGCGCGCGGCAGGACTCGCGACGAAGCCGAAGCGCGTGGCGACATCGGCGCGGCGGATCGGCTGCACGGGCAGATCGACGCCTTCGCGCCAATGGAACACGCCGCTCTTGCCGGCGTCGTCGAGCGACGCGTGATCCGCGAACAGTTCGAGATCGTGGTCGTGCAGGGCAGCCACGCGCGTAGTCGATGCATCGGCGAACAGGATGCCGCCTTCGTCGTCGATCCATGCCTGCGCCGGCTCGAACGCCGCGCCGGCCTGATCGGTCAGTCGCAACGCGCCGTCGAGCTCATGCAGGCGCACGATCCACGGCGTGTAGCCCAGCTCCACGTACACGCGCTGCGGACCGTTCTGAAAGAACCACTGGCCGTCGGCGTCGCTTTCGTAATTGCGGTTGATGAAGCCGAGCAGCGCTTCATGCCGGATCGGCGTGCCCAGTTCGCCGGCGGCCTGCGCCGCGTCGTCGCGCATGCGCCACTGGCCGCGCCGGTCGAGCAGCAGCCAGCCCGTGCAATGCGGAACGTTGGGCCATTTGGCGAGCGCCTGCTTGACGATTTCATCCATGATCGTTCACGAAACGAAGTTCTCCAGATAACCGAACACGCGCAGCGACAGCCAGTCGATCCGGCCCGGGAACGGTCCCGTCATGAAGCCGACGTGGCCGCCGTGGTTCGGCTGATCGAGCGTCACGCGCGCGGACACTTCGGCGAGCGAGGGCAGCGCGAACTCGGGCAGGAACGGGTCGTTGCGCGCGTTCAGCAAGAGCGCCGGCACTTCGATGTGCTTCAGATGCGCGCGCACGGTCGCCGTCGACCAGTAGTGATTGGTGTCGCGAAAGCCGTGCAGGGGCGCGGTGACGACATTGTCGAATTCGTACAGCGTGCGCGCGGCGAGCACGGCGTCGCGGTCATACAGACCGGGATACTGGCCGAGTTTCGCGAACGCTTTCTTCTTGAGCGATTTCAGGAAGCTGCGCGTATAGACCAGCCCGAAGCCCTGCGAGATCGCGAGGCCGCCCGCGTGGACGTCGAGCGGCGCGGAAATGGCCACGGCCGCGCTGACGATCGATGCATCGCTGCCGCGCTCGCACAGCCAGTGCAAGAGCACATTGCCGCCGAGCGACACACCCGCCGCGACGATCGGCCCGCGATGCGCTTTCGCGAGCCGCCGCAGAATCCAGTCGATTTCGGCGCTGTCCGCGAGATGGTAGAAGCGCGGCAGCAGATTTAGCGGGCCGCTGCAACTGCGAAAATGCGGCACGACGCCGTGCCAGCCGCGCGCGCGGGCGGCGGCCATCATCGTGCGGGCGTAGTGAGAGTCGGAGTTGCCTTCGAGGCCGTGGAACAGCACGAAGAGCGGGGCGTTCGCGGCCGGTTGATGGTTGGGATCGGCGGGATCGTGTGCGAGAAAGTCGAGATCGATGAAATCGCCGTCCGGCGTGTTCCAGCGCTCGCGCCGGTAATTCACGACAGGCTTGCGGCCGAACAACGCCGGAACGATGGTCTGCGCGTGGCTCGTCGGCAGCCAGCGCGGCGCGTTGTAGAGCCATTCCGAACCCGGCACCGCGAGCTCGCGCACGGTTGCCTTCAGTGCCACGGCGGGCGCTTTGTCCACGAACGACGAATCGTGTTTCATCAACGGATCGCGCTTCATGGCCCCTCCCCGACAGACGTCTTCTTCAGATCTGCTTCAGTGCAGCGGTCCCTGACCGTGACGCAGCTTGGCTGCGAACTGGCCTGCCGTTTCCATCGGCATCTCGCTCGCGTGAATATGCGCGATGCGCCACTCGCCGCGCTCATGGACCATCACGTAGGTCGTGTAGATCATGCGCGGCGTGCTCGCCGGTTTGGCCGGCTGATGCGCCTCGGCGATCGCATACACGACCGTGCCCAGGCTGTCGTACACGCGGATATCGAGCGGCTCGATGGTCACGGGCTGCGTTTCGAATTGCTTGCCGAGACCGGCGCGGATGCTGTCCAGCCCGTGCAGATGCGTGCCGTCCGCGCAGACGCAGGTGGCGAACTCCTCGTCGATCCACAGCGACATCACACTGTCGATGCTGCTGTCCGCGACTGCCTGATAGTAAGCGTTGAGAGTATCGGCGGCGGCTTCGAAGAGGCGGGCGAAACGTGGCATGGCTCGTGGGTCTCTGGCATTCGGTGCTCGGCGCCGCGCCAAGCCGCTTCCAGGCGGGGCGATGGTACGGCGCGCTGCATCGGTCATTGGTCAAAGCATGCCCCCGTTCGGAGACATTCGCGTGTCCGCACCCGCACACACGGCTCGAAACCGTCGATATGCTCACGCGTTTTCGACGCGTGAGCGCAACATCAGCGATGCGCGAGCAGCATCCCGCGCAAATCGCCGAAGACCTGTTCGGCCGAGAGTTCGCGAAGGCAGTTCAGATGACCGAGCGGACACTCGCGGGCAAAGCACGGACTGCATTCAAGATGCAGCCATTGTACCTTTGCGAGATCGGACAAGGGCGGCGTGTGGCGCGGATCGGTCGAGCCGTAGACCGCGACGAGCGGCCGGCGCGACGCCGCCGCGACGTGCATCAGGCCGGAATCGTTGGTGACCACCGCGCTCGCCCGCGAAATCAGCGCGCACGCCTCGCCGAGCGAGGTCTGGCCGCACAGGTTGCGCACCATCGGCGCGCGCTCCGCGATGGCCTGCGCGATCGGCGCATCCTTCTTCGAACCGAGCGCGATGATGCGCGCATACGGGAACGACTGCGCGATGAACTGCGCCAGCGACGCGAAATGCTCCGGCGGCCAGCGCTTGGCCGGGCCGTACTCCGCGCCCGGACAGAACACGACGAGCGGCGTGCGCGTATCCAGATTGAAGCGCGTCGAGACGCGCGCGGCTTCGTTCGGATCGGCTTCGAGGCGCGGCACCGGCAGCGTCTGCGCGTCGGGCTGCGCGGCGGCGTCGGGCTGGGCGAACTTGTCGACGAACGGCAGCTTCGCGCCCGGCGCGTAGGCGAGGGCGGCGTAGTGCGCGGTCATCGGCGGGCGCTCGGACTTCGGCGGATTCGCGTGCCGCACGTTGAGCAGCCCGTAACGGCTCTCGCCCTTGTAACCGATGCGCAGGTTGATGCCCGCCATCCACGGAATCAGCGCTGATTTGACGGAGTTGGGCAGCACGTAGGCGGCGTCGTAGCCGACATCGCGCAAGTCGCTCGCGAGCTGCCAGCGGCGCAGCAGTTGCAGCTTGCCGTGGGCGAGGTCCGTCGCGTAGACGTCGCGGATCTCGGGCATGCGCTCGAGCACGGGCGCGACCCAGCCCGGCGCGACCGCATCGATCGCGATACGCGGATGGAGCTTGCGCAAGAGCGTGAAGAGCGGTTGCGCCATCAATGCGTCACCGATCCAGTTCGGTGCTATAACCAGCGCACGGCGCATCTGTCGTATCCGATCTCAAAATGAACGCGGCCCGCCGCCTTGGGGCGGGCCGTCGATTGTGGTGGGTCTGCTGTGCGCCGTTTGCCACGGCGCGGACGGGCAGGGCGGTGACGCCCCGGGTTCAGTGACCGCCCTTTACCACTTCGCCGTCTTTCAGCTTGTAGCGCGTGCCGCAATACGGGCAGCGCGCTTCGCCGTGCGTGACGTCGATGAACACGCGCGGATGCGTGCTCCAGCGCTGCATCTTCGGGTTCGGGCAGAACGCGGGCAGATCCTTCGCGGACAATTCCACCAGCGGCATTTCCTTCAGGTCGCTCATTGCTATCTCTTGTCTGATGTCCAGCGGGCGGCGAGCGTTCGGCTCGCCGCGTTGCAGGAGGTCGATTAAACCTTCGCGAGCCAGCTCGCGTACTTCTCGTTCTTGCCGCCGACGGCGTCGAAGAACGCGCTTTGCAGCTTTTCCGTGATCGGGCCGCGCGCGCCGGAGCCGATCGTGCGGTTGTCGAGCTCGCGGATCGGCGTGACTTCGGCGGCGGTGCCGGTGAAGAACGCTTCGTCGCAGGTGTAGACCTCGTCGCGGGTGATGCGCTTTTCGATGACCGGAATGCCGAAGTCGCGCGCCAGCGTGATGACCGTGTCGCGCGTGATGCCGTCGAGGCACGAGGCGAGATCCGGCGTGTAGATCTTGCCGTTGTTCACGAGGAAGAAGTTCTCGCCGGAGCCTTCGGACACGTAGCCGTCGACATCGAGCAGCAGGGCTTCGTCGTAACCGTCGGCGACGGCTTCCTGATTCGCGAGAATCGAGTTCACGTACCAGCCGGACGCCTTCGCGCGGACCATCGACACATTCACGTGATGGCGCGTGAACGACGACGTCTTCACGCGGATACCCTTGGCGAGGCCGTCTTCGCCGAGATACGCGCCCCATGGCCACGCGGCGATGGCCACGTGGATCGTGTTGCCCTTGGCCGAGACGCCGAGCTTTTCCGAGCCGACCCAGATGATCGGGCGGATGTAGCAGCTTTCGAGATTGTTCGCCTTGACGACTTCCAGTTGCGCGGCTTCGAGCGTGGCGGCGTCGAACGGGACGTCCATCTGGAAAATCTTCGCCGAATTGAGCAGGCGCTTGGTGTGTTCCTTCAGGCGGAAAATGGCCGTGCCCTGCGCGGTCTTGTACGCGCGCACGCCTTCGAATACGCCCATGCCGTAGTGCAACGTGTGCGTCAGAACGTGGATCTTGGCATCACGCCAGTCGATCAGCTTGCCATCCATCCAGATCTTGCCGTCGCGGTCGGCCATTGACATACGGTTCTCCTAGCTGTCTCGTTCAAGTGGGTTTCGGCAGGCCGCCCGCGTTCTGAAGGGCGGCGGCGCCCGGCGCGCTTTCTTGGGCGGAATTCCTGGGGGAAGACGCGCGGCGAGGGCGCAAAGGCGGCGAAAGACCGTCATTTTAGCGTCTTTTCGCGACGAAACCGATCTTGGCGCGCCTTTCACGACGCTATAATTTCCCTTTCGCCGTCCGCTGAAAAGAGCGGAGTGAAACGGCGAAGTCCACCGCTCCCGATTTTCCCGGTTTTTCCCGATCCATCGCGCAATCGATCGAGGCCGCGCGATGGCGTCACGGGTTGTCCCGTTCGCCTCGCATTCGCTCATGCTCGACCGGCTGTCCGACACGAATCGCCGCGCATTTCTCGAGGGCGTGCGCACCTTCTCTCCCGCCGTCCTGGCGACGTTCTCCTGGGGCCTCGTCACCGGCATCGCGATGACGAAGTCCGTGCTGACCGTGCCGCAGGCGCTCGGCATGTCGTTCGCGGTGTACGCGGGCTCGTCGCAGCTCGCGGTGCTGCCGCTCTTCGCCGCGAAGCTGCCGCTCTGGACCGTGCTGCTGACCGCCGCGATGGTCAACCTGCGCTTCGTGATCTTCAGCGCGGGGCTCGCGCCGCACTTTTCCTATTTGTCCCTGAGGCGGCGTCTGCTGCTCGGCTATTTCAACGGCGACATCATCTATCTGATGTTCTCGAAACGAAATTTCCCGGTCGGCTGGCAGCCCGGCAAGGAGGCCTTTTTCTGGGGGCTGGCGGTGTCGAGCTGGAGTTCGTGGCAGCTTTCGTCGGTGCTCGGGATTCTGCTCGCGAGCCTGATTCCAGATAACTGGGGGCTCGAACTCGCCGGCACGCTCGCGCTGATTCCGCTCATCGTCTCCGCGATCGCGACGCGCTCGACGCTCGCGGCGGTCGCCGTCGCGAGCGTCGTTGCGCTGCTCGCGTTCGATCTGCCGTATCGCTTCGGCTTGCCGCTGGCGGTGTTCGCGGCGCTGTTCGCGGGTACGCTCGCCGATATGATCGCCGAGCGCGTCGCGCCGAAGCCTGCCGCCCAAGCCAAAGGCGACAAGCCCGCCGCCACGAGGCCCCTGCGATGAGCACGCTGCAGATCTGGCTCGCGATCCTAGGCATGGGCGTCGTCACGGCGGTGACGCGCGCGCTCTTTCTGGCGGGCGGCGAGCGCACGGTGCTGCCGCCGCGCGTGCAGCGCGTGCTGCGCTATGCGCCGGCCGCGGCGCTCGCGGGCGTCGTGGTGCCGGATCTGCTCGTGACGCCCGCGGGCATTTCGATTGCGCTGTCGAATCACGCGCTGTGGGCGTCGGCGGCCGGGCTCGCCTATTACTTGTGGCGGCGCGGCATGATGGGCACGATCGTCATCGGCATGCTGGTGTTTACCGTGCTGCGGCTTGCCGCATGAGCGCGGGATCGGACGAACCGCGCGCCGAACCAAATACGCGTCATCAACGATTGCCCGCTAAAAGCGGGCGGGGTGATCGGTTAAAATGACGGTCTTTCCCCGAGTGAGCGAGGTCGAAAGTGTCTCCGGCAGTCACCGCGCTACAGTTGCCCAATCGTCCGCTCCCGGCCGCATCGACGCGCCCGAGCGCGCTTGGCGCGCATCTCCGGATTCATCTGTCCGATCCCTTTCTCCCGCTTCCCGCACGCGCGTTCGGCTTCACCGCGCGGCCATCACCCCCAGCCTGATCCGCGCGCGAGCCGTCCTGCCCGGCGGCCCGCGCGCGGCGACTCCACGAACCGGCCGGCCCCGACGGCCATCCCCGCCCGAACCGCTTCATTCTCTACGTTGACTCCCATGACGAAAGTACTGCGTTTCACCGATCTGATCGCCGAAGGCAAAGTCGCCGGCAAGCGTGTGTTCATCCGCGCGGATCTCAACGTGCCGCAAGACGATAACGGCAACATCACCGAAGACACGCGCGTGCGCGCCTCGGTCCCGGCGATCAAGGCCGCTCTCGACGCGGGCGCGGCCGTGATGGTCACGTCCCATCTGGGCCGCCCGACCGAAGGGCAGTTCAAGCCGGAAGACTCGCTCGCACCGGTCGCGGCGCGTCTGTCGGAGTTGCTCGGCCGCGATGTGCCGCTCGTCGCCGACTGGGTCGACGGCGTTCAGGTCCAGCCGGGCAATGTCGTGCTGCTGGAAAACTGCCGCTGCAACAAGGGCGAGAAGAAGAACGACGACGGCCTCGCGCAGAAGCTCGCGAAGCTCTGCGACATCTACGTCAACGACGCATTCGGCACCGCGCACCGCGCCGAAGCCACGACGCACGGCATCGCGAAGTACGCGCCTGTCGCGTGCGCCGGCCCGCTGCTGGCCGCCGAACTCGACGCGCTCGGCAAGGCGCTCGGCAACCCGAAGCGTCCGCTCGTCGCGATCGTCGCGGGCTCGAAGGTGTCGACCAAGCTCACCATCCTGAAGTCGCTCGCCGAGAAGGTCGATCAACTGATCGTCGGCGGCGGTATCGCGAATACGTTCATGCTGGCGTCGGGCCTCAAGATCGGCAAGTCGCTCGCGGAGGCCGATCTCGTCAATGAGGCGAAGGAGATCATCGAGCAGGCGCGCACGCGCGGCGCATCGGTGCCGATTCCGAGCGATGTCGTCACCGCGAAGGAATTCGCCCCGACCGCGAAGGCGGAAACCAAGCCCGTCGCGGATGTCGCCGACGACGACCTGATTCTCGACATCGGCCCGGACACGGCCAAGGCGCTCGCCGCGCAGCTCGAAACGGCCGGCACGATCGTGTGGAACGGCCCGGTCGGCGTGTTCGAGTTCGACCAGTTCGGCAACGGCACGAAGACGCTCGCGCAGGCGATCGCGGATTCGTCGGCGTTCTCGATCGCGGGCGGCGGCGACACGCTCGCGGCCATCGCGAAGTACGGCATTCACGACAAGGTGAGCTACATCTCGACCGGCGGCGGCGCGTTCCTGGAGTTCCTGGAGGGCAAGAAGCTGCCTGCGGTCGAAGTGCTCGAGTCGAGGGCTTAAGGCCTTGGCGGCCCGAGGCAATCCGGCGAAAGAAGGAAAGAAAGGCGCGCCAGCAGCCGGCGGCGCGCAGGACGATGTGACGCAAGACGCGATCGATGCCGCCGCCGAGGCCGCATTGGCCATCGCGGAAGCGGCGCAACCCGATCCGGCAGTTCCCGAAGGCGAAACCGCAATACCGCAGACGCCTCCGGTCATCATCGGCGGCATGCCCGCCCATGCCCTGAAAGATATCGACAAAGCGACGCCGGCACGAACCGGCGCGCGCGCGCAACCGGTGAGCAATACCTCATCGCAAGCGCAACGTGCTCGCAGCGTTGTTACGGGCGATCCTACTGAGACGAGGAATTCCATGCATCGCGCTACAAAGATTGTTGCCACCATCGGTCCGGCTTCCACGAGCCCTGACATCCTGCTGCAAATGTTGCAGGCGGGCCTCGACGTCGTACGCTTCAACTTCTCGCACGGCACCGCCGACGACCACCGCCAGCGCGCCGAAATCGTTCGCGACGCGGCGCGCCAGGTCGGCCGCGAAGTCGCGATCATGGCGGACCTGCAAGGCCCGAAGATCCGCGTCGGCAAGTTCGAGAACAACAAGACCATGCTCGTCGCGGGCAACCCGTTCATCCTCGACGCCAACTGCACGCTCGGCAGCAACGAGCGCGTCGGTCTGGACTACAAGGATCTGCCGCGCGACCTGCGCGCGGGCGACGTGCTGCTGCTCAACGACGGCCTCATCGTGCTGGACGTGACGCGCGTGATCGGCGAGGAAATCCACACCATCGTGAAGGTCGGCGGCGAGCTGTCCAATAACAAGGGCATCAACCGCCAGGGCGGCGGGCTGACTGCGCCCGCGCTGACCGAAAAGGACATGGAGGACATCAAGACGGCGATGTCCCTCGGCGCGGACTTCGTTGCGGTGTCGTTCCCGAAGAACGCGACCGACATGGAAATGGCGCGGCAACTGGCGAACATCGCGGGCGCACCGTACGGCATCAAGCCGAAGATGATCGCGAAGATCGAGCGCGCCGAGGCCATCCCGGCGCTGCAGGGCATTCTCGACGCATCCGACGGCATCATGGTCGCGCGCGGCGATCTCGCGGTGGAAGTGGGCAACGCGGCGGTGCCGGCGCTGCAAAAGCGCATGATCCGCATGGCGCGCGAGTCGAACAAGCTCGTGATCACCGCCACGCAGATGATGGAATCGATGATCCACGCGCCCGTGCCGACGCGCGCGGAAGTGTCGGACGTGGCGAACGCCGTGCTCGACGGCACCGACGCCGTGATGCTTTCCGCCGAAACCGCCGCCGGCAAATACCCGGTGACGACCATCGAAACGATGGCGGCCATCTGCGTCGAAGCGGAGAAGTCGGAAGAGTCGCAGCTCGATCGCGATTTCCTCGACCGCACGTTCACGCGCATCGACCAGTCCATCGCGATGGGCGCGCTTTTCACCGCGTTCCATCTGGGCGCGAAGGCGGTGGTCGCGTTGACGGAATCCGGCTCGACGGCGCTGTGGATGTCGCGTCACTGGACCCACGTGCCGATCTTCGCGCTGACGCCGCGCGTGTCGAGCGAGCGCACGATGTCGCTGTACCGCAACGTGACGCCGCTGCACGTCGATACCAACATGGACCGCGACGCCGCGCTGAATCAGGCGCTCGAAGTGGTCGTGTCGAAGGGTTATGCGGCGCGCGGCGACATGGTCGTGCTGACCGTCGGCGAGCCGATGGGTCAGGCGGGCGGCACCAACACGCTGAAGATCGTGCGTGTCGGCGACCATATCTGACCGTCGTCAGTAATAACGAGAAAGATGCGCGGTCAAGGGCCGCGCGGTTTGTCGCAGTTCCGTGAGCGCTCGCCGTGCCGGCAACGGCGAGCGCCACAACGAGCGCGCAGGACGACGCAGCTTGCCGGCGTCAGTCCAAGCAACGATTAAGCCGAAAACCGCCCGAGAGCGGAATCGAGCGCGCTGCAGAATTCGTTTCACATCATGGAGTTTCACCACAATGCCTCTCGTATCAATGCGTCAACTGCTGGATCACGCAGCCGAACACAGCTACGGCCTCCCGGCATTCAACGTCAACAATCTGGAACAGGTGCAGGCGATCATGGCGGCCGCGCACGAAGTGAACGCGCCCGTCATCATGCAGGCGTCGGCAGGCGCGCGTAAGTACGCGGGCGAAGCGTTCCTGCGCCATCTGATCGAAGCGGCGGTCGAGTCGTATCCGCATATTCCGGTCGTGATGCATCAGGATCACGGCCAGTCGCCGGCGGTGTGCATGGCCGCGATCCGCTCCGGCTTCACCAGCGTGATGATGGACGGCTCGCTCGAAGCCGACGGCAAGACGGTGGCGTCGTACGAGTACAACGTCGCCGTGTCGAAGCAGGTCGTCGAGTTTTCGCATTCGATCGGCGTCACGGTCGAAGCGGAACTGGGCGTGCTCGGCTCGCTCGAAACCATGAAGGGCGACAAGGAAGACGGCCACGGCGCCGAAGGCACGATGACGCGCGAGCAGCTTCTGACCGACGTCGAGCAGGCCGCCGACTTCGTCAAGCAGACGCAGTGCGATGCCCTGGCGATCGCCATCGGCACGTCGCACGGCGCGTACAAGTTCTCGAAGAAGCCCACGGGCGATATTCTCGCGATCGACCGCATCCGCGAAATCCACCAGCGCATTCCGAACACGCATCTCGTGATGCACGGTTCGTCGTCGGTGCCGCAGGAACTGCTCGCGGAAATCCGCGAATTCGGCGGCGACATGAAGGAAACCTACGGCGTGCCGGTCGAAGAGATTCAGGAAGGCATCAAGCACGGCGTGCGCAAGGTGAACATCGACACTGATCTGCGCCTCGCGATCACCGGCGCGATCCGCCGCTATCTGTTCGAAAATCCGTCGAAGTTCGACCCGCGCGATTACCTGAAGCCCGCGCGCGAGGCGGCGAAGGAAATCTGCCGTCAGCGCTACATGCAGTTCGGCTGCGAAGGCATGGCCGGCAAGATCAAGCCGGTTTCGCTCGACAAGATCGCCGAGAAGTACAAGTCCGGCGCACTCGCGCAGATCGTGAAATAAAGCGCGGTCGATTTGTAAAGTAAAATCAACGGGTTCCGGGTTCGGAGCCCGTTCGCGTTTCTTTTCCCCGCGCCAGAGGTCCGAGCGCGGGTTTCACCATTTCAGTCCTTCTCGGTACATGACGATGTCCACGCTATACGAATCCACGATCAAATCGCTGCCGCTGCTCGGCCGCGGCAAGGTCCGCGACAATTACGCAGTCGGTCAGGACAAGCTCCTGATCGTGACGACCGACCGCCTTTCCGCATTCGATGTCGTCATGGGCGAGCCGATTCCGAACAAGGGCCGCGTGCTCAACACGATGGCCGATTTCTGGTTCGAGAAGCTCTGGCACATCGTGCCGAACCACAACACGGGCGTCGATCCTTCGACCGTCGTAGCCGCCGACGAAGTCGAACAGGTGAAGGGCCGCGCGGTCGTCGTGAAGCGTCTGGAACCGATTCTCGTCGAAGCCGTGGTGCGCGGCTATCTCGCGGGCAGCGGCTGGAAGGACTATCAGGCGACCGGTTCCGTGTGCGGCGTCCAATTGCCGCCGGGCCTGCAGAACGCGCAGAAGCTGCCCGAGCCCATTTTCACGCCGGCGGCGAAGGCCGAAATGGGCCATCACGACGAAAACATCACCTACGATGAGATGGAGCGCCGCATCGGCACCGAGCTGTCGGCGACGATCAAGCGCATCTCCATCCAGTTGTACAAGGAAGCGGCCGAGTACGCGGCGACGCGCGGCATCATCATCGCGGATACGAAGTTCGAATTCGGTCTCGACAACAAGGGCGAGCTGTATCTGATGGACGAAGTGCTGACCGCCGATTCGTCGCGCTTCTGGCCCGCGGACGGCTATCAGGTCGGTACGAACCCGCCGTCGTTCGACAAGCAGTTCGTGCGCGACTGGCTCGAAACGCAGACGTGGAAGAAGGAGCCGCCCGCGCCGAAGCTGCCGGACGACGTGATCGCGAAGACGTCGGAGAAGTATCAGGAAGCGCTTCAGCGTTTGACCGGCAAGACGCTCGACTAAGCAGAGGAAAGCAGTTCGATGACCAAGGCAGCGCACACGCATGAAACGCCGCTCGTCGGCGTGTTGATGGGTTCCAGCTCCG
Organism: Caballeronia sp. NK8; assembly: GCF_018408855.1. Classification (GTDB taxonomy): domain Bacteria; phylum Pseudomonadota; class Gammaproteobacteria; order Burkholderiales; family Burkholderiaceae; genus Caballeronia. The sequence goes on from NZ_AP024322.1 coordinate 572,295, forward strand.
ACTGGGACGTGATGAAGAACGCGGTCGCGATTCTTCAGGAATTCGGCGTGCCGTACGAGGCGAAAGTCGTCTCGGCGCATCGCATGCCGGACGAGATGTTCGCCTACGCCGAAAGCGCGCGTGAGCGCGGCGTGCGCGCGATCATCGCGGGCGCGGGCGGCGCGGCGCATCTGCCGGGCATGCTCGCCGCGAAGACCACGGTGCCGGTGCTCGGCGTGCCGGTGGCGAGCAAGTATCTGAAGGGCGTCGATTCGCTGCATTCGATCGTGCAGATGCCCAAGGGCGTGCCGGTCGCGACCTTCGCCATCGGCGAGGCGGGCGCGGCGAACGCGGCGCTGTTCGCGGTGTCGCTGCTGAGCGTGACGGACGCCCGTTACGCGGAGGCGCTCGCCGCGTTTCGCGTGAAGCAGAATCAGGCGGCGCGGGACATGGCGCTGCCGCCGCTCTGATGGCCCGGCGCGCGGACCGCGCGTCGCTCCATCGCCGATGCCCACAGCCAGCCACCCAAGCCCCACGATGAACCCACACAACTCCCCGATTTCTCCCATCCTGCCGGGCGCGTGGCTCGGCATGGTCGGCGGCGGCCAGCTTGGCCGCATGTTCTGCTTCGCCGCGCAATCGATGGGCTATCGCGTCGCCGTCCTCGATCCGGACGAGACGAGCCCCGCGGGCGCGGTCGCGGATCGCCATATCCGCGCCGCCTACGACGATAAAAACGCGCTCACCGAACTCGGCCGCTTGTGCGCGGCGATATCGACTGAGTTCGAGAACGTGCCGGCTGCGAGTCTCGAATTTCTCGCGTCGTGCACGTTCGTCAGTCCGGCTGCGGCCTGCGTGGCGATCGCGCAGGACCGCGTCGCGGAAAAGCGCTTCATCGCGGCATCAGGCGTGCCGGTCGCGCCGCATGTCGTGATCGAATCGGCGCAGGCGCTCGCCGCGCTCCCCGATGAGAAGATCGCGGCCGTGCTGCCGGGCATTCTCAAGACCGCGCGCCTCGGCTACGACGGCAAGGGGCAGTTGAGCGTGCGCAATGTCGCGGACGTGCGCAACGCGTATGCGTCGCTCGCGGGTGTGCCGTGCGTGCTGGAAAAGCGCATGCCGCTCAAGTACGAAGTCTCCGTGCTGATCGCGCGCGGCGGCGACGGCAAGTCCGCCGTGTTCCCGCTCGCGCAGAACGTACACGTGAACGGCATTCTGGCGAAGACGGTCGTGCCCGCGCCGGACGCATCGGACGCGCTGGTCGCGCAGGCGCAGGACGCCGCGCTCACCATCGCGGCGAAGCTCGGTTATGTCGGCGTGCTGTGCGTCGAATTCTTCGTGCTGGAAGACGGCACGCTCATCGCCAATGAAATGGCGCCGCGTCCGCACAATTCCGGCCACTACACGGTGGATGCCTGCGCGACGAGCCAGTTCGAGCAACAGGTCCGCGCGATGACCGGCATGCCGCTCGGCGACACGCGCCAGCATTCGCCCGCCGCGATGCTGAACCTGCTCGGCGATATCTGGTTCGATGGCAACAAGGCGCGCGCGCCCGCCTGGACGGAAGTCGCCGCGATGCCATCGGCGCGGCTGCACCTGTACGGCAAGGAAGAGGCGCGCCGGGGCCGCAAGATGGGCCACATCAACTTCACGGCGGCGACGCTCGAAGAAGCGCGCACGGCGGCGCGCGACTGCGCGCGCATGCTGCATATCCCGCTCGACTGAGTTTTTTGCCGTAGAAGCAATGACCATCATCTATCCGAGCGTCGCGCAGATCGACGAAGCCGCCGCCTTGCTCGATGCCGGCGAACTCGTCGCGTTTCCGACCGAAACGGTCTACGGACTCGGCGGCGACGCCGAGAGTCCGGACGCCATCGCACGCATCTACGCGGCGAAGGGCCGGCCGGCGAATCATCCGGTGATCGTGCATCTCGCGCCCGAGGCCGATCCGGGCTACTGGGTGCGCGAGCTGCCTGCCGATGCGCACAAGCTCATCGATGCGTTCTGGCCCGGGCCTTTGACGCTGATCCTCAAGCGCGCGGCGCATATTCCGGCGGCGGTGAGCGGCGGACAGGATTCGGTGGGCGTACGCTGCCCGTCGCATCCGGTCGCGCAGCAGTTGCTGTCGGCGTTTCATGCGCTTCGTCTGGGTAGCGGCAAGCAGGGCGGCGTGGCGGGGCCTTCGGCCAACCGGTTCGGCCATGTCAGCCCGACGACCGCGCAGCACGTGCGCGATGAGTTCGGCAGCGCGGTGCATGTGCTCGATGGCGGGGCGGCGGATGTCGGCATCGAATCGACGATTCTGGATCTGTCGCGCGGTTTTCCCGCGTTGTTGCGGCCGGGGCATGTGAGTCCGCAGCAGATCGCGGACGTGATCGGGATTGCGCCGCGTTTGCCGGATGGATCGGACGCGACGGCGCCACGCGCGTCAGGGACCTTGAAGGCGCATTACGCGCCGCGCACGCCGCTCGCGCTGCTGCCGTTCGAAACGATCGAACCGCTGATCGCCGCGCAGGATCGGGCGAGCGGGAAGAAGATCGCGCTGGTCGCGCGGGCATCGCGGGCGGGCGAGTGGGCGCACGCGGCGAACGTGCATTTCGTGGCCGCGCCGGAAGATCCGCAGAGTTATGCGCGTGATTTGTATGGTTTGTTGCGCGCGCTGGATCGGGCGAATGTCGAGCGGATTCTGATCGAGCGGTTGCCGGCGACGGTGGAGTGGATCGCGGTGAATGATCGGCTGGGGAGGGCTGCGGCGGCGTTTGAGGCGGAGGAGTGAGGATGTGTTCGGTTGCAAAAGGTTGCTTTTGGTCGCACAATAAACCACTTATGCAACCGGGAGACCCGACATGGCCGTAGCACTCAAACTCTCCGACGAACTCGTCGAAATCGCGAAACCGCACGCGGCGGCAATGCATCGCTCTGTGCCGAAGCAGATCGAACACTGGGCACGGCTTGGAAAGGCCGTCGAAGAAAACCCGGAACTTCCCGTTCAGTTCATCAAGGACACGCTTCTCGCAGTCGAGGAGGCCAAAGCAGGTCAAGTTTCGGACTATCAGTTTGCTTCGTGACGTCGATGAAAGTCGTCGCTACGCCGACCTTCGAGAGGGCGGCCAAGAAACTGCATGCACGCGACAGAAAGGTTCTCGACGAAGCAGTGCGTGAGATTCTCGCAGCGCCTGATGTGGGCGTCGCGAAGAAGGGCGATCTCGCGGGTGTCTTTGTTCACAAGTTCAAGCTGAACAAGCAGGAAACCTTGCTCTCCTACGAGTTCTCGGCGTCGACCATTGTGCTTCTGAGCATCGGCTCGCACGAGAACTTCTACCGCGACCTGAAGCGTTGATGATTGCCGCCCGGCTGATCCGCAGCCGGGCGGCTTCTCTCGTCAAACCGCCAGTCGCCCCTTACTTCCCCAACCCCGATTTCGCAATCGTCTGCTCCGCCGTCTGCGCATAGAGCGCATGCAGATGCGTCGTCGGGTGCACGGTATCGGCGTACATGTACGTCTGATCCGCGCCTGCAACCGTCAACGTCTGCGGCGAGCAGAACAGCGAGGTCGCGAAAGCCTGCGGATTCGGTTCGCCGAACTTCTGCGCCGCCGCGGCCATCGCCTGCAGATTGCATCCCGTGCCCGTATTCGACACCGTGAAGCCGAACTGCGCGAAATTCGCCGTGATATTGGCGAGCGTCGGAACGATGTCGAGGTAAATGACCTTCGACATCAGCCCGCTTTTCGTCAGCGCAGCCGCAAGCGCCTGGTTGAACCCGAGCGACGCTTGCGAGAGCAGCGCGCGCGTCTGGGCGTTGCTCATCATGCCCTGCGGCGTCGTGCCGATATCGGGCACGTTCGACACCAGCACATGCGTCGCGCCGCTCTGAACGACCTTGCCGATCACGCCCGCCAGATCGATCGCCGCCTGGCCGATCGCGGCAGTGGCCGTGGCAGGCGTCATCTGGCCGCTCTGGACCGCGGTGAGGTTGAACAGGATATCGTTCGCGCCGCCGTTGATGATGACGAGCTGATTCGCATTGAAACTGCCGTGCGCGGACAGATAATTCGACACCTGCGTGACGACCGGAACCGTCAGCGCCTGCGTGTAGTTGGCGGGATCGGTGGTCGCATGGCCGATGCCGATCGGATTGGTCACGCGCGAGCCGCCCTGCGCGTAGCCGAGACCGCCTTGCGGAGTGGGCGGCACGCCGAAGCCGCCGGTCATCGCGGGCGCCAGCGTATCGCCGTAATACTGCGCGACGTTCTGCACCCAGACCTGGCCCGGATTCGTCGTGAAGCGGCCGCCGCCGAAGTTCGCCGCCGCGACCGGCGCATACGTGCCGACATCGGACAGGCTGTCGCCGAAGGACACCACCTGCAGCTTGACGCCGCCCGGCGGCGTGGAATTGTTGTTGTCGTCACCGCCGCCGCCGCACGCGGCGAGCAGGGCAAAGGCCGCGCTGGCGGTCGCGACTTGAGCAAAGCGCACCAGTGCGGCGCGCGTCGAGCGTTGCTTGTTCATGGAGCTCGTCTCCCTCTTGGGTGTTTTCTAGTTCGATTGCGGCGCTGACCGTCTTGCGGTCTCACGCCGCGTACCTGCGAGTTTAAGCGATGCGGCGTGCCCGTCCCGACACGCGATGCTTCCGGCCGAACGCCGTGCCCGACAGCGTACACGCCGCGCGCGGCTTCCCGGGCGTCACTTCGTAGAAGAAATCTTCGGTCGCGGCCGCGCCGTGTGCCTGCGAGCGCGACTTCATGCGTCGGTCAGTCGGCCGTGCCCGGCTTGCGCGCGCCTTCGTAGACCCATTCGAGCAGCGCATCGTGCGCGCCGCGCGCGGCCTCGGCGCGCGGATCGTTGATGAAGCTCACGACCACGTAGCTCTCGCCGTTGGCCGCGCCGACATAGCCCGCGATCGCGCGCACGTCGCGCAGCGTGCCGGTCTTGATGTGCGCGTTGCCGAGCGCGCCCGCGTTGGTGAGGCGGTTGCGCATCGTGCCGTCGACGCCCGCGATCGGCAGCGATTCGACGAACACCTGCGCGACCGGGCTCGCGTTCGCCGCCATCAGCAGATCGGCGAGCGAGGTCGCGCTGATGTGCTCGTCGCGCGAAAGGCCGGAACCGTTGTCGAGCGTGAGGCCGTTCATCGGCAGGGCGCTGCGCTTCAGGAACGCCTGGATCGCGGCGGAGGATTTCGCCGTGGTCGCGGGCGGCTTCGATTGCGCCGCGCCGATCGTGAGGAACAGGTTGCGCGCCATCACGTTGTTGCTGAACTTGTTGATGTCGCGCACGACGTCCGACAGCACCGGGCTGCGATGCGTGCCGACGAGCCGTGCATTGGACGGCGTCGGGCCTTCGCGCGTGGCGCCCTGGAACGCGCCGCCCGCCTGTTTCCACAGCGCGAGGAAGCCGCCGGCGAAGAAAGTCGAATGATCGAGCGCGGCGACATTGACCGTGCGCGAGCCGCAGCGCAGCGGATAGTCGCCGACGAACGACGCCTGCACGAAGCCGCCCTGCGTCTGCGCCACGCTCGGCGACGCCGCCTGCAGCGAGCCGGTGCATGCGCCGCGCGTGACGCGCAATTCGTTGTCGATCTGCAGTTGCGCGAGTTGCGGCAATACGTCGATGGACACTTGTCCGTCAGGACTCGGCGTCAACGTGAAGGACAGCGACTTGAACGCGTAGAGCAGCGGGTCCGGGCCGACGTTATAGGGCGCGGTGTCGTCGTTGTCGAAGGCGGGCAGATCGCGCGTGGAGGCGTCGAAGTAGCGCTTGTCGAGCACGAGCGCGCCGTCGATGCCCGTGATGCCGTTCTTGCGGATCTGCTCGACGAGATCGATCAGCTCTTCCGGCACGAGCTTCGGATCGCCCGTGCCCTGAATGTACAGATTGCCGTGCAGGATGCCTTGCGCGTCCACCTCGCCGTCGGCATACGCGGTCGTCTTCCAGCGATAGTCGGGGCCGAGCATCGAGAGGCCCGCGTAGGTCGTGACGAGCTTCATCGTCGAGGCGGGCAGCATCGGCTCGTTCGCGTTGACCGAGACGAGCGGCAGCGGCCCGCCGACGCGCTGCACGACCACGCTCATCGACGCGAGCGGGACGTGCGCGCGCGCGAGCGCCGCCATCACCGAAGGGGGCAGCGGGCCGGCGGGGACGCTCGCTTTCGCGGCGTGCTCGGCCTTTGCGCCCTTGGCCGCGCGCTTCGATTTCGCACCGCCTTTTGCCGCGCGCTCCGGCGACTGCGCCTGCGATTCGGCTTTCGTGCCGCCGCGGGCGTTGGCGTCGGGGATATGCCCGAGCGCGGCGCACGCGAGGGCTGCGGCGAGCGCGATCGAAGAAAGACGGCGGGACACGGGGCGGGAAGCGAGCGGCATGGACGAGCGTTGTTCTTGGACTGGATGCGGGCGGCGCCGCGCGGGAAGCGGCTATTGTAGACAAGCTGGCTTGCGGAAATCGTACGGGCCGAAAATTGCCTCGAAGCGACCCGACCGGAAATGCCCGCGACCCGTCGTTGTCCTCTGAAAATGAACGCGCCTCGCGGTTAAGTCCCGTTTAAGCCTGTGGCGGGCACGCGCGGCTACAATGAGCCGCAACCCGTCGCGGCCCGAAGGCCGCTCCACGTAACCACGAACAGACATGTGCCATGCGAATCCTGCTTGTCGAAGATGACCGGATGATCGCCGAAGGCGTGCGCAAGGCGCTGCGCGCGGACGGCTTCGCAGTCGACTGGGTGCAGGACGGCGAGGCCGCGCTCACTGCGGTCGGCGGCGAGCCTTACGATCTGATGCTGCTCGATCTCGGCCTGCCCAAGCGCGACGGGCTCGACGTGCTGAAGACGCTGCGCGCGCGCGCCAACTCGCTGCCGGTGCTGATCGTCACGGCGCGCGACGCCATCGCGGATCGCGTGAAAGGGCTCGATGCCGGCGCGGACGATTATCTCGTCAAGCCATTCGATCTCGACGAACTCGGCGCGCGCATGCGCGCGCTGATCCGCCGTCACGTGGGGCGCGGCGAGTCGCTCGTGCGGCACGGCGAACTGACGCTCGATCCGGTCGGGCATCAGGTGACGCTCGCGGGTGCGCCCGTGTCGCTGTCGGCGCGCGAGTTCGCGTTGCTCGAAGCGCTGATGGCGCGGCCCGGCGCGGTATTGTCGAAAAGCCAGCTCGAAGAAAAGATCTACGGCTGGGGCGAGGAAATCGGCAGCAATACGGTCGAGGTGTACATCCATTCGCTGCGCAAGAAGCTCGGCGCCGATCTCATCCGCAACGTGCGTGGCCTCGGCTATATGGTCGCGAAGGACGCCTGATGCGGTCGATTCGCCGGCAATTGGTGATCTGGCTGCTCGCGCTCGTGATCGTCGGCGTGGGGTTTGCCGGGTGGCTGATCTATCGGCAGGCGCTCGCCGAAGCCAACGAACTCTTCGATTACCAGCTTCAGCAGATCGCGGCGGCGTTGCCGTCGGAGCCGTTCTCGTCGGTGCTCAGCTCGCGCAGCGAGAGCGACGAAGGCGTCGTCATCCAGATCTGGAATCGCAACGGCGTACTGATGTACTACTCGCATCCGCGCGTGCCGCTCGCGCCGCATGCGGAGCTCGGCTTCTCCACCGAAATGACGCCGCGCGGCGAATGGCGCGTGTATAGCGCGATCGTCGGCGATAACGTCGTGCAGCTCGCGCAGCCGCTGTCGATCCGCAATCGCGTCGCGGCGGGCGTCGCGTGGCGCACGCTGTGGCCGCTCGTGCTGCTCCTGCCGCTGCTCGGGCTGGCGATCTGGGTGATCGTCGGACGCGGGCTCGCGCCCTTGCAGCGCGTGACGCGCGCGCTCGATACGCGTCATCCCGAAGCGCTCGATCCCCTCTCCGATCAACGTCTGCCGCAGGAAGTGCGGCCGGTCGTGCGCGCGTTGAATGCGCTGCTGTCGCGGCTGTCTACCGCGCTCGATACGCAAAAGGCCTTCGTCGCCGATGCCGCGCACGAACTGCGCACGCCGCTCGCCGCCGTGCAGATTCAGGCGCAACTCGTCGCGCGCGCGCAGGACGACGACACGCGCCGCGAAGCGCTCAAGGACTTGCACGAAGGCATCGCGCGCGCGACGCGCCTCGCGGAACAATTGCTCGCGCTTGCGCGATCGGAGCCGGACGGCAAGAAGGTCGAGACGCAGGTCGATCTCAATGCGCTGCTCGAAAGCTGTGTGCGCGGCTATGTGCTCGTCGCGCAGGAACGGGGCGTCGATCTCGGCATCGAGACGAGCGAGCCCGCGACCGTCAAGGGCGATCCGGATTCGCTGCGCGTAATGTTCAACAATCTCATCGACAACGCGACGAAGTACACGCCGCGCGGCGGCCGCGTCGACGTCGGCGTGAAAGTGAAAGACGGGCGAGCGCTCGTCGAGATCTCCGATACCGGTCCGGGCATACCTCAAGAAGAACGAGAAAGAGTGTTCGACCGGTTCTATCGCGTGGGAGAGAGCGCGGATCGTGCGCGCAGCGATATCGCGGGCACCGGCCTCGGGCTCGCGATCGTTCGGCGTATCGCGGACCAGCATGGCGCGGCGGTGACGCTCGGCGAATCGCAGGCCGGTGGCCTGAGAGTCAAGGTTCGATTTTGACAGCGTCTGCAAGACTGGTCGCATCAGCAAAGCCGATGTCGTCCCGTGCGGACTCGTCTGCGTAATCGCTGCCGACACGATCGTCATTCACACCCTTAGGATGGCAGATCAACGACTGCGCGTTGCATTGACGTCGTAGTCGAAATTTTCGATGGGCCATCAGAAAATATCCGCTCGCCAGTCGTTGCAAAAAACTGCGCACCACGTCTCAATTCGGAGTATTCCGATTAGCTATTTCAATTGTTTGATAGAAATTCTCTTTTGTCGCTTGAAGTCAAAGAGGCAGAAGGCGATAGGTTAGTAGCGCAAGAAAAAGCCCTCAAAAAAGTATTGGCTCTTCGCATCCGCCGATCTTTATAAAAAAGTTAGGACTATAAAATGAATGAGACTTTATGTAGTAATTGGAATGAAGCCGCGGGATCATGGTTTGCGGCAACAAAAAAATCGAGCGGGAAATCGAGTTCGAAATCCGAGCGGTCCCGTACCTTTCTGGCAAGTGGAACACTCACCGGCGTGGCCTCTGGCATGCTTCTCATGGCTTCGGCGCCGGCTTCCGCGAGCATAGTGTGCCTAAGTGATGCAGGCGGTACGCATAACTTATCATCGGCTGGTTCGATCGTCGTCGGCTGCTCGAGCTGGGTGACTGGTCTGAGCGGCCCCTATGCCGTTCTGGATAGTGGAAGTCCCGCCGGCCGTGCCGCCTTGGCGCTTACTTCCGGCCAGGCGACGTTTTACCTCGACAATGCGGGGTCGTTGACGAGTAACCTTCTCACCTTGACTGCCTCGGGTTCCAATGTAGCCATGACCGGTCTCGCGCCAGGCAGCCTTTCTTCAACGAGCCTGGACGGAATCAACGGATCTCAGCTATACACGACTGGCACTTCCACTGCCGCAGCGCTTGGCACCACCTTCAATGGCTCGACCGGTAACGTTGCAGCGCCTTCTTACGCGCTCACGAAGGCGAATCAGATCGCTAATACGAGCGGTGCGGCGACGGATGTCGGCGCGGGCTTCAGCAAGGTCGATGCCGCTCTGGGCGCCCTCAGCATGTCGGTGGCAGGCAACACCACGCTGATCGACGACATCACAAACCAGATCAACAACGGCACGATCGGTCTGGTTCAGCAAGATCAGACGACGAAGAACATCACCGTGGCGAAGAACACCGATGGCGCGACGGTGGACTTCACAGGCACGGCTGGCGCACGCGTCGTGGACGGCGTCGCCAACGGCGTGGTGAAGCCGGCGAGCAAGCAGGCAGTGAATGGCTCGCAGCTGTACGCGCTGGCTGACGCTACGGCATTTGCGATGGGAGGTGGCTCGGCGGTGAACCCGGACGGCTCAATCACGGCGCCGACGTACGTCATTCACAACGCGGACGGCTCGACCTCGGCGGTGAACAACGTCGGCGACGCGATTTCGAACATCGACGGCCGCACGACGCGGAATTCGAGCGACATCACCAATCTGAGGCAGCAGGTCAATATCGGCGGAATCGGTCTGGTGCAGCAAGATTCGGTTTCGCACAGTATCAACGTGGGAGCAAACACTGACGGCAGCTTCGTCAACTTTGCCGGTCTCGCGGGTGCGCGCGTCCTGGACGGCGTGGCCAACGGTGCGGTGACGAGCACGAGTCGGCAAGCGGTCAACGGCTCACAACTGCATGCGCTTTCCAGTTCGACGGCTTCCGCGCTCGGCGGCGGCTCGACGGTGAACAGCGATGGGTCCATCACCGAGCCCACCTATCGTGTAAATGGTCGGATCGTGAACAACGTTGGTGACGCGGTTTCCAGCCTCGATACCCGTGTCACGCAAAACACGAATGAAATCTCGAATCTCAGTTCGAATGTCGCGCAGAACACGGCCGATATCACGAACCTGACCACTGACATCGCCAATCACTCGACGCAGATTCAGAAGAACGCATCGGATATTGCTGACATCAACAATCAGATCAACAGTGGCTCGATCGGTCTGGTGCAGCAAGATCAGACGACGCGTACGGTCGCCGTCGCGAAGAACGCAGACGAAACGGTGGTCGACATGACAGGTACGCAAGGGGCGCGTAAGGTGGCGGGCGTGGCGGCCGGTACGTTGAGCGCGGACAGTACTGATGCTGTGAACGGCTCGCAGCTGTATGCGACAGATCTCGAAGTCTCGTCGCTCAAGCAGCGGGTCGTAAACATTCAGAGCACCGGCAACGAACTGATGGCGTCGCAAGCTCACGACGCGCCGCCCCTCGCGTCCGGCGATCGTTCGACCGCAATCGGGAATGGCGCGGTTGCATCGGGTGCCAACTCGGTTGCGCTTGGCGACAGTTCAGTGGCTGAGGAAAACCATACCGTTTCGATCGGCTCCGCTGGCAACGAGCGCCGCCTGACGAACGTGGCGCCTGGCATCAACGGCACCGACGCCGCCAACATGAACCAGTTGAACGCGGTTCAGAGCAGCGTGAATTCGGTGGCGCGCGGCGCGTTTGCGGGTGTCGCCGCCGCCATGTCCATGCCGAACATGACGCCGAGCCAGCCGGGCAACACCGTGGTTGCAGCAGGCGTGGGCAACTACAAGGGTTACACGGCAGTCGGCCTCGGCGCGACATATCGCTCGCGTGACAGTCGTTGGCTCGTGAACGGCGCGGCGTCGATCACCCCGAGCGGTGACACCGGCGCGCGCGCTCAGGTCGGCTACGAGTTCTAGGTACGTGGCTTTGTGAGCGAGACGAATCTGGCGGTGCGGTCAGGCCGCCAGAAAAAATGCAAGCAGCAAGAAGGGCGACTGTCCATCCTGGATAGCCGCTCTCTTTCATGGGTGCGACCATTTAAGTGAGCTTTAAGCGGCGCCCCGTAAAGTCCTTTCATCGATAAAGCGCGCTCCTCAAGAGCGCATCCCCTCGTCAGGAGCACACGATGAAAGCGAAGATCCTCACCCGCAGCGCCGTCGCAGTGGCTGTTGCAGTTGCCTTGTCGGCGGGCTACGTGGCCGGGCACAACAACGTCCCGGCACCGCAGGTCATCGCGCCTGCGGCTGCAGCGGCGCTGATGCCCGCCGAAGCCGCGGCAAAAACCGGCATTCCCGATTTCTCTGGCCTCGTCGAAACCTACGGTCCTGCCGTGGTGAACATCAGCGCGAAGCACGTCGTCAAGGAGACGTCGAATCGCCGCGGCGCGACCCAGGTGCCGATGGACCCCGACGATCCCCTCTATCAGTTCTTCAAGCGCTTCGGCGGCATGCCCGGCTTCGGCGGCGGCAATGGCGGCCCGGGTGCCGACCGGCCGAGCGAAGGCCTCGGTTCGGGCTTCATCGTGAGCAGCGATGGCTATGTGCTCACGAACGCGCACGTCGTGGACAACGCCAATGTCGTCACCGTGAAGCTCACGGACAAGCGTGAATATCGCGCCAAGGTCATCGGCGCGGACAAGCAGTCGGACGTCGCCGTGCTCAAGATCGACGCGAAGAACCTGCCGACCGTGAAGATCGGCGACCCGAACGGCAGCAAGGTCGGCCAATGGGTCGTCGCGATCGGCTCGCCGTACGGTTTCGACAATACCGTGACCTCGGGCATCATCAGCGCGAAGTCGCGCGCGCTGCCGAACGAAAACTACACGCCGTTCATCCAGACCGACGTGCCGGTGAATCCGGGCAACTCGGGCGGCCCGCTCTTCAATCTGCAAGGCGAAGTGATCGGCATCAACTCGATGATCTATTCGCAGACGGGCGGCTTCCAGGGCCTTTCGTTCGCTATCCCGATCAATGAGGCGATCAAGGTCAAGGACGCCATCATCAAGACGGGTCACGTGGATCGCGGCCGTCTCGGCGTGGCGGTGCAGGGCATGAACCAGACGCTCGCCAACTCGTTCGGCATGAAGTCGCCGCAGGGCGCGCTCGTGAGTTCGGTCGAGCCGGGCGGTCCCGCCGCGAAGGCGGGCCTGCAGCCGGGCGACGTCATCACGGCGCTGAACGGCGCGCCGGTGACGGATTCGACCTCGCTGCCGTCGCAGGTAGCGGGTCTGTCGCCGGGCAGTTCGGCGAAGGTGACGGTGTGGCGCGACAAGAGTTCGAAGGATCTCAGCGTGACCATCGGCGCGCTGAAGGACGCGAAGACCGCGAGCGCAAATCCGAATGGCGACGACAACGCATCGGCGCAGGACGCGCGCCTCGGCGTCGCGGTGCGTCCGCTCTCGCCGGAAGAGAAGCAGAACGATTCGCTCTCGCGCGGCCTGCTCGTGCAGCAGTCGAACGGCGCGGCGGCGAGCGCGGGCATCCAGCCGGGCGACGTGATTCTCGCGGTGAACGGCCAGCCGGTGACGTCGGTGCAACAGTTGAAGTCGATGGTCCAGCGCGCCGGCGACAGCATCGCGTTGCTGATCCAGCGCGACGACGCCCAGATCTTCGTGCCGGTCGATCTCGGCTGACGTGCGTGCACCGGCCCTGCGCGATGCGGGCACGAACCATGCTCCACGGTTCGCTGGTGCCCCATCGCGTGAAGCCGACGCATCGGGCGTGACGCCGCCGGCGCTTTCTGGCCGGGCGGCATCGGACAAAGGAGCAGAAACATGACGAGCAGAACCACGGGCAAGCTGGCGACCGCAGTTCTCGTTGCGGCGCTGGGTGCAGGCATGGCGGGCGGCGCCTGGGCGCAAGCCTCGGGCGCCACGACCGGCGATATGTCGAGCGCCGGCAACACCAACGGCGGCGGCCTGCCGCAGATCCAGCAGCAGGGCGACGTCTCCTGGACCTCGGGCGGCGTCGGCCTCGATGAATCGCGCGCGCTGTTGCGCGAACAGGCGCACTGGCCGCTGTCGCTGCGCTTCACGGGGCCGACCGCCGACTACCTCTCGGGCGTGCACGTGCGTATCGTCGACGGCAAGGGCGCCGAGGCGCTTTCCGCCGAGTCGATGGGACCTTACATGCTCGTCAAGCTGCCGCCGGGCAGCTACACGGTCTACGCGAAGTACAAGGATCAGGAAAAGAAACAGGCGGTGAGCGTCGCGGGTCCGGGCAAGGCCAAGGCGGCTTTCCACTGGAACATTCAGTAAGCGCGCGCGTCCAAGGGAGAAGCGTCCGAGGCATCGAAAGCACTCACCCAGCATCCCAAGTTTGTCTCATAATCAAGCCACGGGTATCTCGATGCCTCGTGGCTTTTTCTTTCGATGTCGGTTCGCACGCGGGAGGCGCATCAGGATGGGCACGGAACTCAAAGACGGGCACGAAGCGGCGCATCGCATCGAGATCACGCCGAACGGACGGCGCTGCCGCGTGATCCATCAGGGCGTCACGTATGCGGATACCCACGCGTCCGTCACGGTCGTCGAAGCGGGCGCCGAAAAAGTGCACTACTTTCCACGCGCCGACGTGAACATGGCGCGCCTGGAACGCTCCATCCACACCACGCAGTGCCCGCACAAGGGCCTGGCCACGCACTATCATCTGCTGACCGAGGACGGCCCGGTCGAAAACGCCGCGTGGAGCTACGAGACGCCGCTCGACGCCGCCGCGCGGATCAAGGGCTATCTCGCGTTTCACCGCTCGCGCGTCGATCGTATCGACGAAACTTCATAGGCGCGCGTCCGAACAGACAGCGCCACGCCCGCTGAGCCATAACGAACGCATGCGATCCTGGTCCCGGAGGCTCGAATGGAAGTCACCGATGCACTGTGCGTTCCGCTCGACCCGGCGCATGTCCGGGAGGCATTGGGCGACCTCGCGCTGCTGCGCGCGAGCCTCGACAACTGCGAATCCTTCAGCCGCACGCCGGGCGGCGAATATGTCCTCACGCTGATCGTGCCGCTCGGCGCGCTGCGGGCGCGCTACGAAATCCGCGCGCACGCCGCCGGGCGCACGCGTCAGGCGGCGCATGCGGAAGGCGAGACCACCGAGTCCACCGAATCCGACGATGCCGCGTACGCCCGCACGCTGAGCTTCAAGGCGCGCGGCGAGGGTGTCGGCTCGCTGCGCGGGCAGATCGCGGTCGCGCTGAATCCGGACGAAGACGCCGCTGCGACCTGGATCGAATACACCGTCTGGGCGACGGTCTCGGGCCCGCTCGCCGGCTTGCCGTCGCGGCAGATCGAGAACGCGCTGCGCGAAGGCGCCGACGATTTCTTCGCCGAGTTCTGCGAAGTGGTGCGCGCGAAGCACGGCCTGCCGTCGATGCGCGCGGTCGGCGACAACGCCGCGCGGCGTCATGTGTTCCTGCGGCCGGGTTCGGTGTCGGCGGCGTTCTCGCGCCGCTCGGGCGCGCTGCGCGGTCCATCCGCCGATGCTCACGCGAGCGGCGTGCTGCGGCATCGTCTGCCGGGGCATGGCTTCGCGCATCGCGAGCACGACCATTCCCACGATCCGCATCCGCTCGGCCTGCCCGTCTGGGCGTGGGCCGCGATGCTCGTGTGCATCGCGCTCTTTGCGTACTTCGCGCAGCACATCGGCCTGCAATGATGCGTCACACGCCGCGAAACGCGCGCCGATAAGCCGACGGCGAAGTCTTGAGCGTCAGCGCGAAGTGCTGGCGCAGCGTCGCGCCGGTGCGAAAGCCGCTGTCTTCCGCGATGCGATCGATCGGCAGATCCGTGTCTTCGAGCAGACGCTGCGCGAACGCGACGCGCTGTCCGATCAGCCACGCGCCGACCGTCGTGCCCGTCGTTTCCCGAAAGCGCCGCGTAAAGTTGCGGCGGCTCATCGCCATGCGCGCGGCGAGTTCATCGAGCGAATGATCCGTTTGCAGATGCGCACGCATCCAGTCGAGCAGTCCGGCGAGCTTTTCGCCGTTCGCGCGCTCCGGCAGCGGTTCATCGATGAACTGCGCCTGCGAGCCCTGCCGATGCGGCGGCACCACGAGCCGCCGCGCGACCTGACTGGCCGCGTGCGAGCCGGCCAGCTTGCGCAGCACGTGCAGGCAGCAGTCGAGGCCCGCCGCGGTGCCGGCGGAGGTCGTGAGGTTGCCGTCGTCGATATAGAGCACGTTCGGATCGAGCCGCACGCGCGGATAGCGGCGCGCGAAATCGTCGGCCCAGGCCCAGTGTGTGGTGGCCGCGCGGCCGTCGAGCAAGCCCGCGGCCGCGAGCACGTACGAGCCGAGGCACAGCCCGACGATGTGCGCGCCGCGTGCGTGCGCCGCGCGCAGGGCGTCGAGCAGCGGGGCGGGCGGCGTCTCGTCGGGATCGCGCCAAGAGGGAACGATGATCACGTCGGCGCTGGCGAGCGGGTCGAGCGAATGCAGCGCGGCGATGGTGAATCCCGCCGATGTCGCGAGCGCGTCCGCTTCGAGCGCGCAGACGCGAAAGTCGAACGACGGCACGCCGATCCCGCCGCGCTCCTCGCCGAACACGATGCACGGCACCGCGAGATGAAACGGGCTGATGCGGTCGAACGCGACGACGGCGATCGAATGGCGATGCATGGCAACGACTCCCGCGAAACGATGAATGCGGGTATTTTGGCCCGATTCCGCCGAAAGTTGGCAATCGGGCCACTTCTGATCGGCGCGCATACGCGGCGACAATGCTTCGACCATCCACGAAGGAGTTGAACATGCCGCGCCGTGCCCTGATCGTCATCGACGTGCAGAACGAATATGTCACCGGCAACCTGCCGATCGAATATCCCGACGTGAACGTGTCGCTCGCCAATATCGGCCGCGCGATGGACGCCGCCGAAGCGCACGGCGTGCCGGTCGTCGTCGTGCAGAATTTCGCGCCCGCCAGCGCGCCGATCTTCGCGCGCGGTTCGGCGATGGCGGAACTGCACGAAACCGTGGCGTCGCGGCCGCGCGCGCATTACGTCGAGAAATCGCTGCCGAGCGCCTTTGCGGGCACCGATCTGGCGGACTGGCTGACGCAGCACGACATCGACACGCTCGTGATCGCGGGCTACATGACCCACAATTGCGACGATTCCACCGTCAAACACGCGGTGCATGCCGGTCTCGCGGTCGAGTTTCTCGTGGATGCGACGGGCGCCGTGCCCTACGAAAACAGCGCGGGCCGGGCGAGTGCGGAGGAAATCCACCGCGTGTTCACGGTCGTGATGCAGTCACGCTTCGCCGCCGTGCTCGGCACCGATGAGTGGATCGCCGCGCTGCAAACCGGCGCGCCGCCCGCGCGCGACAACATTTACGCGTCGAACCAGCGGGCGCGCGCCGCGAAGTCAGCCGGCAGCCGGTGACAGCAGGGCGGGGCTGAAGCGCACGGCGTCGAAGCACGCGTCGATGAGCGCTTCGGCGTCGCGCTCGGGATGGACGAGATCGGGCAGCATCAGCGAGTCGCGCAGGATGCCGGTGAAGAGGCAGTGCAGCATGGTGGTGGCGCGGCGCGTGTCGAGCGTCGCGGGCAACTGCTTTTTTTCGACGGCATTGCGCAGCGCGCGCTCGATGCGCTCCATGCCGTCGCGCATGTTGTTCTGATGACGCTCGCGAACCGGCCCCATCTCCTCGACGAACTCGCATTTCATGAACAGGATGTCGAACACGCGGCGCCGCTGCGCGTCGGTCGTGATGTTGCGCATGCACCAGATGAACAGCTCGCGCAGGCGCGCGAGCGGGTCTTCTTCCTTGCCGTCCAGGGTCGTTTCGATGAGCTCGTCGAGCGGCAGCAGGCTGCGGTCGAACATCGCGTTGAACAGATCGCCCTTGTTGGCGAAGTGCCAGTAAATCGCGCCGCGCGTCACACCCGCAGCGTGGGCGATGTCCGCGAGCGTCGTGCGTGACACGCCTTTCTCGTAGAAGACGCGTTCGGCTGCGTCGAGCACCCGGTTGCGCGTCGCCTGCGCTTCTTCCTTGGTTCGTCTGACCATATCCTGCGGCCGCTGGCCGTCTGCTCCCGCTACTGCAATTGAAGGACCGCGCGATGGCGGTCTTGTCGAAGATTCGTCGAACGTAATCGATTCCCCTGAGCGGTTTCTTTCGCGCTTCCAATGGGGATAAACACGTACGGTTTTTTACATTCATCCACGAATGTATATACAATACCACCCGTTCACCAATATTTACAATTCAGCCAGCGAGCAGATTCCGATTTAAGCTTGCACTTCGATTGCCCGTTCTGGCCGTCCTCAGGCCTTGGGGCGGCGCTTCATAAGCGCTGCGCACGGGCATGACGACCCGGCCGCTGGCCGGCGGTTGCGCTCACTGGTCTCACTGTCTTGTTTATTGGTCGGCGTCTTATGACGCTCGTGCGCGGCATTGCCCGGGGAAGGCCGCCGCGCACCCACTTCACTCTCAGTCTTAGACAGAGGTCGCTCCATGCGCGTCGAACGGGTTCCACTCCGCTTAATCACCGCCGCGACGGCTGCCGTGTTCCTGGCAGCGTGCGGACAAAAACAATCAGCACCTCCGCCACAAACGCCCGAAGTCGGCATCGTCACCGTGCAGCCGACGAGCGTGCCGGTCGTCGTCGATCTGCCGGGCCGCACCAACGCCTACCTCGTCGCGCAAGTGCGCGCACGGGTGGATGGCATCGTGCTGCGCCGTGAATTCACCGAAGGCGCCGAGGTCAAGGCCGGTCAGCGGCTCTACAAGATCGATCCGGCGCCGTACATCGCCGCGCTGAACAACGCGAAGGCGACGCTGGCGAAGGCCCAGGCGAACGTCGCGTCGCAGAACTCGCTCGTGTCGCGCTACAAGGTTCTGGTCGCGGCCAACGCGGTGTCGAAGCAGGATTACGACAACGCCGTCGCCTCGCAGGGCCAGGCCGTGGCGGATGTCGCGGCCGGCAAGGCATCGGTGGATACCGCGCAGATCAACCTCGGCTACACCGATGTCGTCTCGCCGATCACCGGCCGCACCGGACTGTCGCAGGTCACGCCGGGCGCGTACGTGCAGGCGAGCGCCGCGACGCTGCTCACCACCGTGCAGCAGCTCGATCCGATCTACGTCGACCTGACGCAATCGAGCGTCGACGGACTGAAGCTGCGCCGCCAGATTCAGGAAGGGCGGCTGCAGACAGAAGGCCTTCACGCCGCGAAAGTGACGCTCGTGCTCGAAGACGGCCGCACCTACACCGAGCAGGGCAAGCTGCAGTTCTCGGACGTGAGCGTCGATCAGAGCACCGGTTCGGTGACGGTGCGCGCGATCTTCCAGAACAAGGACCGCGTGCTGCTGCCGGGCATGTTCGTGCGCGCCCGAATTCAGGAAGGCGTGAACGACCACGCGCTCGTCGTGCCGCAGATCGGCGTCACGCACGACCAGAAGGGCACGCCGACCGCGCTCGTCGTCAACAAGGACGACAAGGTCGAACTGCGCCAGCTCGTCACGAGCGCCACCTACGGCAACAACTGGGTGGTCGACAGCGGCCTGAACCCGGGCGATCGCGTGATCGTGAACGGCGTGGAGAAGGCGAAGCCCGGCATGCAGGTGAAGCCGGTCGACGCGAAATTCCCGTATCCCGCATCGGACGCGCAGGCGGCATCCGCGCCGGGCGCTGCCGCTCCGGCCAACGCGAGCGGGGCGAGTGGTGCGCAAGCCGCATCGGCCGCTTCGGGCGCGTAACGAAAGGGAGCCTGTTACATGGCAAAGTTTTTTATCGATCGGCCGATCTTCGCGTGGGTGATCGCGATCATCCTGATGCTGGCGGGGATGGCGTCGATCTTCACGCTGCCGGTCGCGCAGTATCCGACGATCGCGCCGCCTGCGATCCAGATCAGCGCGACGTATCCGGGCGCATCGGCGAGCACCGTGGAAAACACGGTCACGCAGGTGATCGAGCAGCAGATGACCGGTCTCGACCACTTGCTGTATCTGTCGTCGACCTCCGATGACTCCGGCACGGCCACCGTCACGCTGACGTTCGCGGCGGGCACCAATCCGGACATCGCGCAGGTGCAGGTGCAGAACAAGCTGCAGCTCGCCACGCCGCTTCTGCCGCAGGTCGTGCAGCAGCTCGGCACGAAGGTCACGAAATCGAGTTCGAGCTTCCTGCTCGTGCTCGCGTTCGTGTCCGAAGACGGCAGCATGAGCAAGTACGACCTCGCGAACTACGTGGCGTCGAACGTGGCCGATCCGCTCTCGCGTATCGACGGCGTCGGCACCACGACGCTGTTCGGCTCGCAGTATGCGATGCGCGTCTGGCTCGATGCGACCAAGCTGACGAACTATTCGCTCACGCCGGTCGACGTGAAGAACGCCATCACCAATCAGAACGTGCAGGTGGCGGCGGGCGGTCTCGGCGGCACGCCGGCGGTGCCGGGGCAGATGCTCCAGGCGACCATCACGGAAGCGACGCTGCTGCGCACGCCCGAGCAGTTCGGCGACATCCTGCTGAAGGTGAATCAGGACGGCTCGCGCGTGCGTCTGAAGGATGTCGCGCGAATCGAGCTCGGCGGCGAAAACTACAACTTCGACACCAAGTACAACGGCCAGCCGACGGCCGGCTTCGGTATCCAGCTTGCGACGGGCGCCAACGCGCTCTCCACGGCAAAGGCGGTCCGGGCAAAGATCGACGATCTGTCGAAGTACTTCCCGCATGGACTGGTGGTGAAGTATCCGTACGACACGACGCCGTTCGTGCGCCTGTCGATCGAGGAAGTGGTCAAGACGCTGATCGAAGGCATCGTGCTCGTGTTCCTCGTGATGTATCTGTTCCTGCAGAACCTGCGGGCGACGATCATCCCGACGATCGCGGTGCCGGTGGTGCTGCTCGGCACGTTCGCGATCATGTCGGCGGTGGGCTTCTCGATCAACGTGCTGTCGATGTTCGGTCTCGTGCTCGCGATCGGCCTGCTGGTCGACGATGCGATCGTGGTGGTGGAGAACGTCGAGCGGGTGATGACCGAGGAGCATCTGTCGCCCCGCGACGCCACCCGCAAGGCGATGGACCAGATCACGGGCGCGCTGATCGGCGTGGCGCTGGTGCTGTCGGCGGTGTTCGTGCCGGTGGCGTTCTCGGGCGGCTCGGTCGGCGCGATCTACCGGCAGTTCTCGCTGACGATCGTGGCCGCGATGGTGCTGTCCGTGATGGTCGCGCTGGTTCTCACGCCAGCGCTGTGCGCGACGCTCCTGAAGCCGCATCCGGAAGGGCACGAGCCGGAGAAGAAGGGTTTCTTCGGCTGGTTCAACCGCACCTTCAACAAGAGTCAGGAGAAGTACCACGGCGGCGTGCAGCACGTGATTCGCCGCTCGGGGCGCTGGCTCATCATCTACATCGTCGTGATCGTCGCGGTGGGGATGCTGTTCCTGCGTCTGCCGAAGTCGTTCCTGCCGGATGAGGATCAGGGCACGATGTTCGTGCTCGTGCAGGCGCCCGCCGGCTCCACGCAGGAATACACGGCGCACGTGCTGAAGGACGTGCAGGACTATCTGCTGAAGGACGAAAAGTCGATCGTCGAATCCGTGTTCACGGTGAACGGCTTCTCGTTCGCGGGCCGCGGCCAGAACTCCGGCCTCGTGTTCGTGCGGATGAAGGACTACGCGGAACGCCAGCACAGCAACGAGAAGGTGCAGGCGCTGGTCGGGCGCATGTTCATGCACTTCGCGCCCTACAAGGACGCGCTGATCTTCCCGGTCAATCCGCCTTCGATTCCTGAACTCGGCACGGCGGCGGGCTTCGACTTCGAGCTGCAGGATCGCGGCGGCCTCGGCCACGCGAAGCTGATGGAAGCGCGCAACATGCTGCTCGGCATGGCGGCGAAGGACCCGACGCTCGCGCAGGTGCGTCCGAACGGCCTGAACGACACGCCGCAGTTCAAGGTGAACATCGACCGCGAGAAGGCCAACGCGCTCGGCGTCGTGATTTCGGACATCGACCAGACGTTCTCGATCGCCTGGGCGTCGCAGTACGTGAACAACTTCCTCGACGTCGATAACCGGATCAAGAAGGTCTACGTGCAGGGCGACGGCCCGTTCCGCATGAATCCGGACGACCTGAGCAAGTGGTACGTGCGCAATGGCGCGGGAACGATGGTGCCGTTCGGCGCGTTCGCGACCGGCAACTGGACCTACGGTTCGCCGAAGCTCGAGCGTTACAACGGTATCTCGGCGGTGGAAATTCAGGGCGCAGCGGCTCCCGGCAAGTCGACGGGTCAGGCGATGACGGCGATCGAAGCCATCGCGGCGAAGCTGCCGGCGGGCATCGGCTACGAGTGGACGGGTCTGTCGTATCAGGAACGGCAGTCGGGTTCGCAGGCGCCGATCCTGTACGGCATCTCGATCCTCGTCGTGTTCCTGTGTCTCGCGGCGCTGTATGAAAGCTGGTCGATTCCGTTCTCGGTGATCATGGTCGTGCCGCTCGGCGTGCTGGGCGCGCTCTTGGCCGCGACGTTGCGCGGTCTGGAGAACGACGTGTTCTTCCAGGTCGGCCTGTTGACGACGGTGGGTCTGTCGGCGAAGAACGCGATTCTGATCGTGGAGTTCGCGCGTGAGCTGCGCATGCAGGGCATGTCGACGGTGGAAGCGGCGATGGAAGCGGCGCGCCTGCGGTTGCGCCCGATTCTGATGACCTCGCTCGCGTTCATTCTCGGCGTGCTGCCGCTCGCGATCAGCAACGGCGCGGGCTCGGCGAGCCAGCACGCGATCGGCACCGGCGTGATCGGCGGCATGTTGACCGCGACGTTCCTCGCCATCTTCATGATTCCGATGTTCTTCGTCGTTATCAGCAAGTTCAGCAAGAGCAAGGACATGCCGGCACCGGGTTCGTCGGGCGACATCGAAGGCACGAACGGTAAGGAAGGACACTGAGATGCTTAAACATTCCTTGATCGCGGCCGCCGTGGCGGTATTCGCCGCGGGCTGCACGCTCCAGCCGAAGTACGAGCGGCCGCCCGAGCCCGTCACGCAGACGTTTCCCGAAGGCGGCGTGTACGCGCACCAGCCGGACGCGTCGTCATCGGCGAGCAATGGCCGCACCGCGAACGGACAGAGCGCGCCGGAAATCGGCTGGCGTGATTTCTTCGCCGATGCGCGCCTGCAGAAGATCGTCGAGCTCGCACTGAAGAACAACCGCGACCTGCGCGTCTCGGTCCTCAACGTCGAGGCGGCGCAGGCGCAGTATCAGATCACGCGCGCCGGGCTCTTTCCGACGCTCGAAGGCGCCGCGTCGCAAAGCAAGCAGCGCACGCCGAAGAATCTGTCGTTCTTCAACCAGACGATCTCGAACACGTATTCGGTCGGCCTGAACGCGTCGTGGGAAATCGACTTCTTCGGGCGCATCCGCAGCCTGAAGGATCAGGCGCTCGCGCAGTATCTGTCGACGGCAGAATCGCGCAAGGCGGCGGAGATCGCGCTGGTGTCGTCGGTGGCGGACCAGTATCTGACGATGCTCGCTTACGACGACGCGCTCGCCGTCACGCAGAACACGCTGAAGACCGCGCAGGAGTCGTTCCGCATCACCAAGCTGCAGTACGACAACGGCACGGGCACGGAACTGGACTTGCGCCAGTCCGAAGGCGTGGTCGAAGAGGCGCAGGCGAATCTGCAAACGCAGGCGCGTCTGCGCGCGCAGGCGGAAAACGGGCTCGTGCTGCTGGTCGGCGAGCCGTTGCCGGCGGATCTTCCCGCTGGCATGCCGCTCGACACGCAGAACATCTTGTCCGATATCCCGGCGGGCCTGCCGTCCGATCTGCTGACGCGCCGTCCGGACATCGCGGCGGCGGAACAGTCGCTGCTCGCGGCCAACGCGAACATCGGCGCGGCGCGTGCGGCGTTCTTCCCGCGCGTCTCGCTGACGGGCAGCTTCGGCACGCTGTCGCCGACGCTCGGCGGCCTCTTCAAGCCGGGTTCGGCGGCGTGGTCGTTCGCGCCGCAGATCACGGTGCCGATCTTCGAGGGCGGCCAGAACAAAGCCAATCTCGATCTCGCGAACGTGCAGAAGCGCATCGAGATCGCCAACTACGAGAAGGCGATCCAGACCGCGTTCCGCGAAGTCGCGGACGGCCTCGCCGCGCGCGGCACCTTCGACGAGCAGATCAAGTCGCTCGAGCGTTTCGTGAACTCGCAGAGCCGTCGTCTGGAGCTGTCGGACCTGCGCTATCGCAACGGCGTCGACAGCTATCTCGCGGTGCTGACCGCGCAGACGGCGCTCTACGAAGCGCAGCAACTGCTGATCACGGCGCGGTTGAATCGCCTGACGAACCTCGTCGATCTGTATCAGTTCATGGGCGGCGGCTGGATCGAGCGTTCCGGCGATATGCCGCGCCCGGCGGATGCGCCCGTCGACTACGGCTCGGATCGTGCGCCGCAGCCGGCCTCGGCGCCGGCGGCGGGTTGATGACCTGAATCGACTCGATTTGTTGCAAGTGAAGCCCGGCCTCGCGCCGGGCTTTTTTTTGGGTTTCCGCGGTCAGTTCCCGCGTCCGGAAGCGTCCGATTGCGACAAAATTTTGCCTTTACGGACGCTTCGCCATCTTTGTTTTAATCGCAATCAAATTTTCACAGACTTGCCGGTAGTTTAGGCATCCTCATCTCGAACGATATCTATAATCGGCGGCTTGTCATGCAAGCAGCGCGAATCGTTCACCGCATTCGGCCGGAGAATTCGCGTTCGGGCTCAGTCTAAATTCAGTTATCCGAAAAATATCGTCGCCTTCTCCAGGAGATGACGGCGCCGTCTCCACGCGCCGGCGGCGCTTTGCCAAGCGACGCGACGATCAGCCACCCCCGACGCGCCGTCGAGCCGAAACACCGGTTCGCGCGCCTTTCATCTTCAGCAACTTCAGAGGTTTGCGTCCCATGCTTCTCAAACGGATTCCATACCGCCTCATCGGTGTCACGACGGCCGCGCTGCTGGCAGCCGGCTGCGGGGAGAAACCTCCCGCGATGGCATCGCATACGCCGGAAGTCGGCGTCGTCACGCTCGAATCGATCGCGGTGCCGGTCACGGCGGAGCTGACGGGCCGCACGAGCGCTTTCGTCGATGCCCAGGTGCGCGCGCGCGTCGACGGCATCGTGCTGCGCCGCGAATTCACCGAAGGCAGTGTCGTCAAGGCTGGGCAGCGGCTCTACAAGATCGATCCCGCGCCCTACATCGCGCAACTGAACAACGCGAAGGCGTCGTACGCGAAGGCGCAGGCGAACCTCGTCTCGACGACCGCGCAGGCGGAGCGCTACAAGGTGCTCGTCGCGGCGAATGCGGTCAGCAAGCAGGATTACGACAACGCGGTGGCGTCGCAAGGTCAGGCTGAGGCCGATGTCGCGTCCGCGAAGGCCGCGATCGATACCGCGCAGATCAACCTCGGCTACACGGACGTGACGTCACCCGTGACCGGACAGGCCGGCATCTCGCAGGTCACGCCTGGCGCCTACGTGCAGGCGGCGCAGGCAACTCTGATGGTCACCGTCCAGCAGCTCGATCCGATGTACGTGGATCTCACACAATCGAGCCTCGACGGCCTCAAGCTGCGCCGTCAGATCCAGGAAGGGCGTCTATCGACGAACGGCCCGAACGCCGCCAAGGTCACGCTGATCCTGGAAGACGGCCGCGTCTATTCGGAGCAGGGCAAGCTGCAATTCAGCGATGTGACCGTGGACCAGTCGACCGGCTCGGTCACCGTGCGTGCGGTCTTCCTGAACAAGGACCGCGTGCTGCTGCCGGGCATGTTCGTGCGCGCGCGCATCGAGGAGGGCGTGAATCCGTCCGCGCTCGTCGTGCCGGTGCAGGGCATCACGCACGACCAGAAGGGCACGCCGATCGCGATGGTCGTCGACAAGGACAACAAGGTGGCGCTGCGTCCGCTCGTGACGTCGGGCACGCACGGCCAGAACTGGGTGGTCGACGGCGGCCTGAACGCGGGCGATCGCGTGATCGTCGAGGGCATCGACAAAGTGCGTCCGGGCATGGAAGTAAAGGCCGTGCCGGCGCATCTGCCTGAAGCGCCCGCCGATGCGGCGAAGCCCGCATCCGGCGCCTGATGGAGGCACGCCCCATGGCCAAGTTCTTTATCGATCGCCCGATTTTCGCGTGGGTGATCGCCATCATTCTGATGCTGGCGGGTCTCGCGTCGGTCACGACGCTGCCGGTCGCGCAGTATCCGACCATCGCGCCGCCCGCGATCCAGATTTCCGCCAACTATCCCGGCGCGTCGGCGCAGACCGTGGAAAACACCGTCACGCAGGTGATCGAGCAGCAGATGAGCGGGCTGGATCACCTGCTGTATCTGTCATCCACATCCGATGACAGCGGCACCGCGACCGTCACGCTGACCTTCGCCGCCGGCACCAACGCGGACATCGCGCAGGTGCAGGTGCAGAACAAGCTGCAGCTCGCCACGCCCAATCTGCCGGCGGTCGTGCAGCAGCTGGGCATCAGCGTGACCAAGTCGAGCAGCAGCTTCCTGCTCGTGCTGGCGTTCGTGTCCGAAGACGGCAGCATGACGCGCGACGACCTCGCGAACTACGTGGCGTCGAACGTGCAGGATCCGGTGAGTCGTCTGAACGGCGTCGGCACCGTGACGCTGTTCGGCTCGCAGTACGCCATGCGGATCTGGCTCGATCCGAACAAGCTGACCAAGTACAACCTCACGCCGGTGGACGTGCAGAACGCGCTGCAATCGCAGAACGTGCAGGTCGCGGGCGGGCAGCTGGGCGGCGTACCCGCCGTGCCCGGCCAGTCGATGCAGGCGACCATCACCGAAGCGACGCTTTTGCGCACGCCCGAGCAATTCGGCAACGTGCTGCTGAAAGTGAGCCAGGACGGCTCGCAGGTGCGCCTGCGCGATGTCGCGCGCCTCGGTCTGGGCGGCGAGAACTACAACTTCGAGACGCAGTACAACGGCCGTCCGGCGGCGGGCTTCGGCATTCAGCTAGCGACCGGCGCGAACGCGCTCGCCACCGCCAACGCGGTGCGCGCGAAGATCGATCAGCTTTCGAAGTTCTTTCCGCACGGTGTCGTCGTGAAGTACCCGTACGACACGACGCCGTTCGTGAAGCAGTCGATCGCCGACGTGATCAAGACGCTCTTCGAGGCCATCGTGCTGGTGTTCCTCGTGATGTATCTGTTCCTGCAGAACCTGCGCGCAACGTTGATTCCGACCATCGCCGTGCCGGTGGTGCTGCTCGGCACCTTCGCGATCATGGGGGCGGCTGGTTTCTCGATCAACACGCTGTCGATGTTCGGCCTCGTGCTCGCGATCGGCCTGCTGGTGGACGACGCCATCGTGGTGGTGGAGAACGTCGAGCGCGTGATGACGGAAGAAGGGCTTTCGCCGAAGGAAGCCACGAAAAAGGCGATGAGCCAGATCACCGGCGCGCTCGTCGGCGTGGCGCTGGTGCTCGCGGCGGTGTTCGTGCCGGTGGCGTTCACGGGCGGCTCGGTCGGCGCGATCTACCGTCAGTTCTCGCTGACGATCGTCTCGGCGATGGGCCTTTCGGTCCTCACCGCGATGGTGCTCACGCCGGCACTGTGCGCGACCATGCTGAAGCCGCATCCGAAGGGGCACGAGGAGAAGAAGACGGGCTTCTTCGGCTGGTTCAACCGCACCTTCGCGAAGAGCCAGGCGAAGTACCACGGCGGCGTGGCGCACGTCATCAAACGCTCGGGGCGCTGGCTCATCATTTATCTGGTGATCATCGTCGCGGTCGGCATGTTGTTCACGCGTCTGCCGAAGGCGTTCCTGCCGGATGAAGACCAAGGCACGATGTTCGTGCTGGTGGCCACGCCCGCCGGTGCCACGCAGGAAATGACGCAGCGCGCGCTGGACGATGTCGCGGGTTATCTGCTGAAGAAGGAAAGCGCCGTCGTCGAGTCGGTGTTCACGGTGAACGGCTTCAGCTTCGCGGGTCATGGTCAGAACTCGGGCCTCGTCTTCGTGCGGCTGAAGGACTTCAAGCAGCGCACGAGCGCCAACGAGAAGGTCCAGGCGCTGGTAGGCCGCACTTACGGCACGTTCGCAGGCTACAAGAACGCGCTCGTGTTCCCGGTGAATCCGCCGTCCATTCCGGAACTCGGCACGGCTTCGGGCTTCGACTTCGAGCTTCAGGACCGCGCCGGTCTCGGGCACGAAAAGCTCATGCAGGCGCGCGCGATGCTGCTCGGCATGGCCGCGAAGGACCCGACCCTCGCGCAGGTTCGGCCGAACGGACTGAACGACGCGCCGCAGTTCAAGGTGAGCATCGACCGCCAGAAGGCGATCGCGCAGGGCGTCGATCCGTCGATGATCGACCAGACCTTCTCGATCGCGTGGGCATCGAAGTATGTGAACAACTTCCTCGATACCGACAGCCGCATCAAGAAGGTCTACATGCAGAGCGATGCGCCGTTCCGCATGTCGCCGGAGAACATCAATAGCTGGTACGTGCGCAATGCGTCCGGTTCGATGGTGCCGTTCTCGTCGTTCGCGACGACCGAATGGAGCTACGGCTCGCCCAAGCTCGAGCGCTACAACGGTTTGTCGTCGATCGAAATCCAGGGCGTCGCGACGCCGGGCAAATCCACCGGCCAGGCGATGGCCGCGATGGAAGCGCTCGCGGCGAAGCTGCCGGCCGGCATCGGCTATGAGTGGACGGGGCTGTCGTATCAGCAGATCCAGTCCGGCTCGCAGGCGCCGATTCTCTACGGCATTTCGATTCTCGTCGTGTTCCTGTGTCTCGCGGCGCTGTACGAGAGCTGGTCGATTCCGTTCTCCGTGATCATGGTCGTGCCGCTCGGCGTGATCGGCGCATTGCTCGCCGTGTCGCTGCGCGGACTGGAGAACGACGTGTTCTTCCAGGTCGGCTTGCTCACCACGGTCGGGCTATCGGCGAAGAACGCGATTCTGATCGTCGAGTTCGCGCGCGATCTCCAGCTCTCGCAAAAGATGGGGCCGATCGAAGCGGCGCTGGAAGCGGCGCGCCTGCGTCTGCGGCCGATTCTGATGACCTCGCTCGCGTTCATTCTCGGCACCATGCCGCTCGCGATCAGCAACGGCGCGGGCTCGGGCAGCCAGCACGCGATCGGCACGGGCGTGATCGGCGGCATGGTGACCGCGACTTTCCTCGCCATTTTCATGGTGCCGATGTTCTTCGTCGTCGTGCGCGCGCGCTTCGGTGGCGACAAGGAGGACACGGATGCCGCGCTTGCTCGTTATGAAACGCAGCGGCGTGCGCAACAGGGCAACGAAGGACACTGACATGCGTAGACTTTCCTTGATTGCAACGGCCATCGCCATGCTGGCGACCGGCTGCACGATGGCGCCGAAGTACGAACGCCCCGCCGCGCCGGTATCGGCGAGTTTCCCGACGGACGGCGTGTATGCGACGCAGCCCGTCGCGGCGAATGGCGGCGCGCGCAGCGCGGATGGCGCGGCCGCGGCGGATATCGGCTGGCGCGACTTTTTCGTCGATGCGCGCCTCGAGCGGCTCATCGACATCTCGTTGAAGAACAACCGCGACCTGCGTGTCGCGATGCTCAACGTGCAAGCCGCGCAGGCGCAATACCGCGTCACGCGTTCGGAGCTGTTTCCGACGCTCGACGCGCAGGCCGGCCAGTCGAAGCAGCGCACGCCGAAGGATCTGTCCTTTTTCAACCAGACGATCCAGAACACTTACTCGGTGGGTCTGAACGCGTCGTGGGAAATCGACCTGTTCGGCCGCGTGCAGAGCCTGAAGGATCAGGCGCTCGCGAAGTACTTCGCGACGGCGTACGCGCGCAAGGCGACGGAAATCTCGCTCGTGTCGCAAGTGGCGACGCAATATCTGCAAGTGCTGCAAGCCGATGACCTGCTCGCCGTCACGCGGCAGACGCTCAAGAGCGCGAGCGATTCCTACGGCATTGTGAAGCTGCAGTTCGACAACGGCACGGCGTCGGAGCTCGACGTGAGCCAGGCGCGCACGGTGATGGAAAGCGCGGCGGCGAACCTGCAGGCGCAGGAGCGTGCGAGGGCGCAGGCGGTGAATGCGCTCGTGCTTTTGCTCGGCGAACCGATGCCGGACGATCTGCCGGGCGGCATGTCGCTCGACGGGCAAAACCTGCTCACGGATATTCCGGCGGGGTTGCCGTCGGATCTGTTGCTGCGTCGGCCAGACATCATGGAGGCCGAGCAGAATCTGCTGGCGGCGAACGCGAATATCGGCGCGGCGCGGGCGGCGTTCTTCCCGAGCATTTCGCTGACCGGCAGCTTCGGCACGCTGAGCCCGACGCTCGGCGGGCTGTTCAAGCCGGGCTCGGCGGCGTGGAGTTTCGCGCCGACGATCACATTGCCGATTTTCGAAGGCGGTCAGAATCTTGCGAATCTGGATCTCGCGAACATCCAGAAGAGAATCGAGGTCGCGCAGTATGAGAAGGCGATTCAGTCGGCCTTCAGCGACGTCGCGAACGGGCTTGCCGCGCGTGGCACTTACGATCAGCAGATCGCGGCGCTCGAGCGTGATACGGCTGCGCAGCAGCGGCGGCTGGATTTGTCGACGCTGCGTTATCGGCAAGGTGTCGATAGCTATCTCGGCGTGTTGACGGCGCAGCAGGATTTGTATGCGGCACAGCAGACGTTGATTTCGGCGCGGACGCAGCGGCTGGCCAATCTCGTGGCGCTGTATCAGGCGCTGGGAGGCGGGTGGGTCGAGCGGACGGGGGATGTGCCGCGGGCGGTGGATTCGTGAGATGAGGCGACGCCTCGAGGGTAGGATTTTCGCGCTCGAGGCGTTCCCGGTACCGCCATGGAAGACTCGATTACCAGAACCTGCTCGACAGGGTCATGCAGGCGAACATGGCGGGAAACACAGAGCATGGTCGCCTCGTCGTTGTCGGCGAAACGCCGCCGGTGCTGCTCGCGTTACCTGGGCTGGCTATCAGTCAGTTGCCGTTGGTGATCACGGGAAAGGTCATCGACAAGGTTCATTTCGATCACGGCATCACCCGACCGATGTTGGAGCGCTTGTACGACACAATCGCTCAGCCGAAGGCCGTCTATCGATCCGACACTGCGGGCGGGGCAGTCATCGTTACTTTCGAAGTTCGTCCAGTCGAGTTGCCGGTGATCGTTGCCCTGCATCCTGGAAAGTTGCTCGGTCGCAAAGTATGCAACGTGATCGCAAGCATCTACGCGAAGGAATTCGTGAGAATCGAAGAAGTCTGGAAGAGGCGAGGACTGCTGTTGTGGGAGCAGAAAAGAAAATGCCCCGCAGGCGTCACGACAACAGAGGCTCTGATTGCCAAGTGTGGGACGACGCCATGAAGCTTTGCGAGGCACAGTCAGTATATCCGTCCTGACCGTACCCTGCCACCGCGAAACACCTTTGCGACACAAAACAAAAAAAACGCCGCGGCTCTCACCGCGGCGCCCAACGCAAGCATCCAGCAAACACTTCCAGGGTTACGACTTCCTCAATGCGCGTCGCCCGCATGAGCCGCGCCTTCGAATTCATGCGCTGCCTCACGCGCGTCACGCCGCGCCTCGCGTTCCTTTCGAACGCCATTGAACACGATGTTCAAAACCACCGCCGACACCGAAGCCAGCAGAATCCCGCTGTGAAGAATCGGCTCCAGCGCGTGCGGCAGTTGCGTGAAGAATTTCGGTGCGACCACCGGCACCATGCCCATCCCCACGCTCACCGCGACGATGAACAGGTTGTGCTGATTCTTCGAGAAGTCCACGCGCGACAGCGTCTTGATGCCGTTCGCCGCCACCATGCCGAACATCACGATGCCCGCGCCGCCGAGCACGAACGGCGGGACCGAAGCCACCACCTGCGCCATCTTCGGAAAGAGACCGAGCACGACCAGAATCACGCCGCCCGTCGCGCAGACGAAACGGCTCTTCACGCCCGTCACGCCGATCAGCCCGACGTTCTGCGAAAACGACGTGTGCGGGAACGAGTTGAAGATGCCGCCGATCAGCGTGCCCAGACCATCCACACGCAGACCGCGCACGAGCGCTTTCTGATCGACCGGACGCTCGACGAGATCGCCGACCGCGAGGAACATGCCCGTCGATTCGATGAACGTGACGAACATGACGATGACCATCGTCGCGACGGAGAGCGCATCGAAATGCGGCATGCCGAAGTGGAACGGCAGCACGATGCCGACCCACGGCGCGCTCGCGACGCCATCCATGTTCACGTGGCCGAGCGTCGCGGCGATGACAAACCCCACGACGATCCCGAGCAGCACCGAAATATTCGCGATGAACCCACGCGCGAACTTGTTGATGAGCAGAATCAGCGACAGCACCACGAGCGAAAGCAGCAGATACACCGGATTGCCGTAATCAGGATTGCCGATGCCGCCCGCCGCCCAGTTGATGCCGACGCCCATCAGCGAAAGACCGATCACCGCGATCACCGTTCCGACCACGACCGGCGGAAAGAAGCGCAGCAGCTTGCCGATCATCGGCGCGAGCAGGATGCCGATCACGCCCGCCGCGATGGTCGCGCCGAATACGTCGAGAATGCCGAGCGAGGGATTCGTGCCGATCGCGACCATCGGTCCGACGGCCGCGAACGTGCAGCCCATGATGACGGGCAGCCTGATGCCGAAGATCCAGAGGCCGAGCGTCTGGATCAGGGTAGCGACGCCGCACGAGAACAGGTCGGCGCTGATGAGGAACGCGACCTGGTCTTTGGGCAGGCCCATCGCGGCGCCGAGAATCAGCGGCACCGCGACCGCGCCCGCGTACATCACGAGAACGTGCTGTATGCCGAGCGTGAGC
Source organism: Caballeronia sp. NK8 (assembly GCF_018408855.1). Lineage (GTDB taxonomy): Bacteria > Pseudomonadota > Gammaproteobacteria > Burkholderiales > Burkholderiaceae > Caballeronia. The sequence continues at coordinate 604,409 of NZ_AP024322.1, forward strand.
AGTTGTCCGGCGGGCAGCCGTTCGTCGCACGGGTGCACGGACGGTTTCACTGAACTTGAAGCCATGTCTCTCTCCTTTATCGCCTTCCATTTGATTGGCCTCCAAGTTAAGTGCATTAAAAGGTGCGAACAAGACCGCGCGGCGCTATACGCCGCGTTCGCGCGCCGATATGGGTTGCGCGCGCCATCGGTGGTGCAAATGGCCGCAGGCCCCGGCCACAAGGGGTTTGACGCATATCGCGCGAAATTCGTCGTGTGACGGAAGGCCGCGGTCTTCGGGTGGTCGTTATGATGTGCATCACGCCGCGCGTATAGTCCGTTTTTCGCATTCATCGCGTGACGGCGGGGTAAACCCCGGTTTTACGCGTTTTCCCTAACGTCTTTTCAGACTCGAAATTCCATGCGTTTCTTAGGCATCGATCTCGGCACGGGCTCCCTGAAACTCGCCATCGTCGACGGCGACGGTCGCGAAACCGCAGCGTCGAGCGCGGCTTATGCGGTGACCAGCGCGCAGCCCGGTTGGGCCGAAACGACCGTCGATGCGTGGTATTCGGCGCTCGTCAGCGCCGCTTCGCGCCTGCCCGCGAACGAGCGCGAAGCGGTGTGCGCGATCGGCTTTTCCGGGCAGATGCACGGTGTCGTGCCGGCCGCCGCCGATGGCCGCGCGTTGCGCGCCGCCATGCTCTGGCCCGACACGCGCGCCCGCGATCTGCTCGACGCGTGGCCCGGCCCGCAGAGCAATCCGGTCGCGCCCGGCATGGCCGGGCCGTTGCTGCGCTGGCTTGCGCTGAACGAACCGCAGACCGCTGCCGCCACGCGCTGGGCGCTCCAGCCGAAGGACTGGCTGCGCGCGAAACTCGGCGGAACGTTCGTGACCGATGCGTCGGACGCATGCGCCACCGCGCTCGCCTTGCCATCGGGCGATTGGGACGATGCGCTCATCGACAAACTCGCTTTGCCGCGCGCGTGGTTTGCGCCGCTCGCAGCATCGCATGAAAGCGGCGGCATGCTGTCGGCGGAAGCGGCGGCGGAACTCGGCCTGCGCGCGGGCATTCCGATGGCCGTCGGCGCGGGCGATACGCCGTGCGCCGCGCTCGGCAGCGGCCTCGCGTCCGATGGCGACGCGCTGCTCACCACCGGCACGGGCGGCCAGATCGTCGTGATGTGTGCGCGAGCGCCCGCGCCGGCGCACGGTCTGCACACGTATCGTGCCGCGACCGGCGCGTGGTATCGCATGGCGGCGATGCAGAACGTCGGCGTCGCGCTGGAAGCGGTGCGCGGCTGGCTCGGCCATGCATCGTGGCCCGAAGCCTACGACGACGCATTCACCGCCGACGCGAGCGCGTCCGTGAGCTTTCTGCCCTATCTGAGCGGCGAGCGTTCTCCGTGGATGAACCCCAACGCGCGCGGCGGCTGGCTCGGTCTGGGCCTCGACGACACGCGCGGCACGATGATGCGCGCCGCGTTCGAAGGCGTGGCATTCGCCTCGCGTGCGGGACTCGACGCGATACGCGCCAACGGCGCCGCACTCGATTCGATGTTGCTCGCGGGCGGCGGCTCCGTCGATCCGCGCTGGCGTCAGTTGCTGGCCGACGCACTGCGCGTCGAGCTGCACGCCGTCGATTGCCCGAACGCGGCCACACGCGGCGCGGCGCTGCTCGGCGGCATCGCGGCGGGCCACTGGCGCATGGGCGATCTCGTATCGCTCGCACCCACGGCGACGCTCGCCGCGACGCCGCGCGCGAACCCATCGCTCGACGAACGGCTCGCACGCTTCATCGATCTGTACAGGCGTGCCGAAGACTGGTTCGCAGTGAAGCGCGAGTCCGCTTAAACTTTCGTACCTTTGATCCCGATGCCATTCGCGTCGGGCAGTATGAAGCGGCGCTTCATATGAGCGGTAACTGAAGCTCGCTTCGTCACGACAACATCGACCTCAGCCATGCCCGCACCCTCGCCGTCACATCCCGATTTCCGCTCGCGCGCGTTCCTGCGCGATCACGCGCTGCGCACGATGACCTTCTATCACCCGCACTGCATGGACCCGGCGGGCGGCTTCTACCACTTCTACAAGAACGACGGCACGATCTACGACCGTACTTCGCGTCATCTCGTATCGAGCACGCGCTTCGTCTTCAACTACGCGATGGCGTACAAGCACTTCGGGCTCGATGAATATCGCGGCGGCGTGGCGCATGGCATCGACTATCTGCGCGAATTTCATCGCAATCCGCAGACCGGCGGCTATGCGTGGACGTTGAATGGCCGCGACGTCACCGATGCGACCAACCATTGCTATGGCCTCGCGTTCGTCGTGCTCGCGTATGCGAAGGCGGTCGAAGCCGGATTCGACGAAGCCCGCGCGTATCTCGACGAAACCTGGAACCTGATGGAAACGCGCTTCTGGGATGCGCCGCACGGACTCTACAAGGACGAAGCGAGCGCGGACTGGCAGGTGTCCGGCTATCGCGGGCAAAACGCGAACATGCATACCTGCGAGGCGCTGCTCGCCGCGTTCGAAGCGACCGGCGAAGCGCGCTATCTCGATCGCGCGGCCTTGCTCGCGGACAACATGGTGAACCGTCAGGCCGGGCTCGCGGGCGGCCTCGTGTGGGAACACTACAAGCCGGACTGGTCGATCGACTGGGACTACAACAAGGGCGACCGCAGCAACATCTTCCGGCCGTGGGGCTTTCAGCCGGGACACCAGACGGAATGGGCGAAGCTGCTGCTGATTCTCGACCGTCATCGTCCCGAGGCGTGGCATGCGAAGCGTGCGCGCGAGCTGTTCGACCGCGCGCTGGAACTGTCGTGGGATCACGAGCACGGCGGCATGGTCTACGGCTTCGATCCCGACGGCAAGTTCTACGACGAAGACAAATATTTCTGGGTTCAGGCCGAATCGCTCGCGGCGGCGGCGCTGCTCGCGGACCACGCGCAACGCGATGGCGACGCCGCGCTCGCCGTGCGTTACTGGAACGATTACGATCGCCTGTGGGCCTATAGCTGGGAGCATTTCGTCGATCACAAGTGGGGCGCGTGGTATCGCATCCTCACGCGCGACAACCGCCAGTACAGCGACGAAAAGAGCCCGGCCGGCAAGGTCGACTATCACACGATGGGCGCATGCTACGAAGTCCTGAATGTCGTGCGCTGACACTTTCACAACCTTGGGAGCTAATTGATGAAGACGAAAGCAGCAATCGCATGGGAAGCCGGCAAGCCGTTGACGATCGAGGAAGTCGATCTCGAAGGCCCGCGCGCGGGTGAAGTGCTGATCGAAGTGAAGGCGACGGGCATCTGCCACACCGACTACTACACGTTGTCGGGCGCGGACCCGGAGGGCATCTTCCCGGCGATTCTCGGACACGAAGGCGCGGGCGTGATCGTGGATGTCGGGCCGGGCGTCGGCACGCTGAAGAAGGGCGATCACGTCATTCCGCTTTACACGCCGGAGTGTCGCCAGTGCAAGTTCTGTCTGTCGCGCAAGACGAATCTCTGTCAGGCGATCCGCTCGACGCAAGGCAAAGGCCTGATGCCCGACGCCACCTCGCGCTTTTCGCTCGATGGCAAGCCGCTCTTTCACTACATGGGCACGTCGACGTTTTCGAATTACATCGTCGTGCCGGAGATCGCGGTCGCGAAAGTGCGTGAAGACGCGCCGTTCGACAAGATCTGCTACATCGGCTGCGGCGTGACGACGGGCGTGGGCGCCGTCGTGTATTCGGCGAAGGTCGAAGCGGGCGCGAATGTCGTCGTGTTCGGGCTCGGCGGCATCGGCCTGAACGTGATTCAGGGCGCGAAGATGGTCGGCGCGGACAAGATCATCGGCGTCGATATCAATCCAGGTCGCGTCGAGCTTGCGAAGAAGTTCGGCATGACGCACTTCATCAACCCGAAGGAAGTCGAGAACGTCGTCGACCATATCGTGCAGTTGACCGATGGCGGCGCGGACTATTCGTTCGAATGCGTCGGCAACACGAAGCTGATGCGTCAGGCGCTCGAATGCACGCACAAGGGCTGGGGGCAGTCGTTCATCATCGGCGTGGCGGCGGCGGGTGAGGAGATCAGCACGCGTCCGTTCCAGCTCGTGACGGGCCGCGAGTGGAAAGGCTCGGCGTTCGGCGGCGCGCGCGGACGCACCGATGTGCCGAAGATCGTCGACTGGTACATGGAAGGCAAGATCAATATCGACGATCTGATCACGCATCATCTCAAGCTGGAGCAGATCAACGATGGCTTCGACCTGATGAAGAAAGGCGAATCGATCCGTTCCGTCGTCATCTATTGAGCCAGGAGAAGTCGATGCTGGAACTCGTGGAAGAACATCGTTGCTTCGACGGCGTGCAGCGCATCTATCGTCACGATTCGCAGACGATCGGTTTGCCGATGCGCTTTTCCGTTTTCTTGCCGAAGGAGGCCGCGTCGCAAAAGGTGCCGGCGCTGTTTTATCTCGCCGGCCTTACCTGCACCGAGGAGACGTTTCCGATCAAGGCGGGCGCGCAGCGTTACGCGGCCGAGCACGGCATTGCGCTGATCGCGCCGGACACATCCCCGCGCGGGGCGGATATTCCGGGTGAGAAAGACGCGTGGGATTTCGGCGTCGGCGCGGGCTTTTATGTCGATGCGACGCGTGAGCCGTGGGCGCGGCGTTATCGCATGGATTCGTATGTGACGCGGGAATTGCGTGAGACGGTGCTGGCGGAGTTGCCGGTGCGCGAGGATCGTATCGGCATCTTCGGGCATTCAATGGGCGGGCATGGGGCGCTCGTGCTCGCGTTGCGCAATCCGGATCTGTACGCTTCAGTGTCGGCGTTCGCGCCGATTGCGGCGCCGTCGCAGTGTCCGTGGGGCGTGAAGGCGTTTTCGGGCTATCTCGGCGATGATCGCGAGGCGTGGAAGCAATACGATGCGAGCGAGCTCATCAAGGGGGATGCTGCCTCGCGCTTCGAAGGCGGGATTCTGATCGATCAGGGGCTGGCGGATCAGTTTCTTGCCGAGCAGTTGCATCCGGAGGTTTTCGAGCGCAACGCACGGGAAGCGGGGCATGATGTGATCGTGCGTCGGCACGAAGGTTATGACCACGGGTATTTCTTCATCGCGACTTTTGTGGGTGAGCATGTCGCGCATCATGCGAAGGTGCTGTGTCGGTGAAGGATCTGGTTGGCTTGGTCCGTAGCAGCCCAAGCCAACCGCATCAATGCCCGCGTCGCCCAAGCAAACTCGCGCCATACACCAGCGCGGCCAACATCGTGATCCAGAAGCTCGTCGGCCAGTCCGTGTAATACGCGAGCGCGAGCCCGATCCACGCCTGCCCGAGCGCGAACAGCGCCGCGAGGATCAACCCTGACGACAGCCGCGTCGTCACATTCTGCGCCGCGGCCGCAGGACCGACCATCAACGCGAAGACGAGCAGCACCCCAACGATCTGCGTGCAAGCCGCAACCGCCAGCGCGGTAATGGCGAGAAACAGCACGGAAACGAGCCGCAACGACACGCCCTTGGCCTCCGCAAGCTCCGGCTGCAACGACGCGAACAGCAAAGGCCGCATGATGAAGCCGAGCGCGCCGAGGCTCACGACGGCGAGGCCCGCCAGCACCACGAGCGTCTCATGACTCACGCCGAGCACGTTACCGAAGAGCAGCGCCGTAGCCTGCGTCGCATACGCGGTGAAGAAGTGCAGAAACAGCAGCCCGAACCCGAGCGATAGCGAAAGAATCACGCCGATCGCCACATCGCGGCCCGAGAGCCGCTCGCCGAGCGCGCCCATGCCGACGCCCGCCGCGAGCGTGAAGCCGACCATCCCCCAGAGCGGCGACACGCCGAGCAGCACCGCGCCCGTCGCGCCGGTGAAGCCGACGTGCGACAGCGCATGACCCGCGAAGGTCTGCCCGCGCAGCACCAGAAAATACCCGACGATTCCCGCCAGCACCGCGACGATCCCCGACGCCGCGAATGCATTCACCATGAAGTCGTATTCGAACATTGTGCTTTCTATTTGATGTGGCTGTGACCGTGACCGTGCTCATGCGCGTGATCATGCTCATGCTCGTGTTCATGCTCTTCGCCTTCCTCGTGCGCGTGATCGAGCTTGTCGATTTCGACATCGCCCGACATCACGAAGATGCGGCCGTTCACGCGCATCACGTCGATGGGCGATCCATACAGACGCGACAGCACGGGTTTGGAGATGACTTCATCGACGGTGCCGAGCGCCGCGCGCCCGCTGCCGAGATACAGCACGCGATCGAGCGAATTCAAAAGCGGATTGAGTTCGTGCGCCGAGAACAGCACGGTGATGTTCAACTCGCGCTGCACGCGTCGAACGAGTTCGACGACACCCGTCTGATGGCGCGGATCGAGGCTGATGAGCGGCTCGTCGAGCAGCAGCAGACGCGGATTGCCGAGCAGACACTGCGCGAGCAACAGGCGCTGACGCTCGCCGCCCGACAGTTCCGACAACGGTCGCGAAGCCAGTTGATGCGCGCCGACGAGATCGAGCACGCGTTCGACATCCGCGCGAATCTGCGCATTGCGATGTGGCAGACCCCAGCGATGCCCGTCCGCCGCCATCGCGACGAAATCGCGTCCCAGCACGCGCCGGTTGGCGAGTCCCGTGCGAATCTGCGGCATATAGCCGATCGACGCATTGCCGCGCTCGACCGCTTCGCCGTTCACGCGGATCGTCCCGCTCTTGACCGGCACGAGCCCGAGCAGCGCGCGCATCAGCGTGGTCTTGCCCGCGCCGTTCGGCCCGAGCACGCCGATGAACTCGCCGTTGCGTACCGTGAAGCTCGTGTCGTTGAGAATCTCGCGCCCGCCGAGCGCGAGCGTCACGCGATCGACTTCCAGCGCGGCCTGCGTGGGTGCGGCGGCGTTCATCGTTGCCATCCTTGCAGTGCGCCCGCGAGCGCGTCGAGTTGCGACTGCATCCATTGCTGATACGTCTTCTTCGCGGGCAAGGTCTCCGTCACGCTGATGCTCGGCACATGCGCGTCCTTCGCGACGTTGAGCAGACGCTTCGTCAGCGCGCCGGTCGCCTGACTGTTGTAGATGAGAACGTGCACGCGGCGCTCGCGCAGATCCTTTTCGAACGCGGCGATATCGGCAGGGCTCGGCTCGGTCTCGTTCATCGACGCCAGCTGGAAGCGCTGGTTGCGCATCTCGAAGCCGATCGCATCGGCCATATAGCCGAATACCGGCTCGGTTGCCGTCACGGGCACGCCCTTGTAGCGTGCCTTCATCTGCGCGACGCTGGCGTCGATGGGTTTCATCGAATCGAGGAAAGTCGCGAGGCGCGCGTCGTAGTCGCTCTTGTGCGACGGGTCCGCGCTCGCGAGATACGCACTCACCGCTTTGGCGACGGCGGGCATCGTCGCCGGGTCGTACCAGAGATGCGGATTGTCGCCGGACTTCTTGTCGACGAGCTTCGCCGCGACGATCACCGTGCGCTTGTCATTGCTCTTCGATGCCGAGAGCAGCTTGTCCATCCACGGATCGTAGTCCGCGCCGTTATAGACGACGAGCGCCGCATGCTGCAACGCGCGCGCGGTTTTCGGGCTCGCTTCGAAGAGATGCGGGTCTTCATCCGGATTGCTGAGGATGCTCGTCACCTGCACGCGATCGCCGCCGAGCTGGCGGATGACGTCGCCGTAGAAGTTCTCCGCCGCGACGACCGGCACGCGCGCGGTCTGCGCCGTTGCCGCGTTGCAAAAGCCGAGCGTGAGGGCGAGGCAGGTCAGGACGTGCGCGAATTTCATCGGGTTCCTCGGGTTGTAGTGTTCTCGATGCGAAGCGCTTCAGGCGCCGCGATGCTTTTTCTGACAGTCGGCGCACAGGCCGCTCAGTTCGACGACCTGGTGATGCACCTGAAAGCCATGCGCGGGCGGACTTGCCGAGAGCGACGACGCGAGTTCGCGGCCCTGGATTTCGAGCGTGGCGCCGCATTCATCGCAGATGAGGAACTGGCTTTCGTGCGGCGTGCCCGCGTCGCAGCACGCGACGAACGCGTTCTTCGATTCGATGCGATGCACGAAGCCGTTCTCGACGAGAAAATCCAGCGCGCGATACACCGTGGTCGGCGGCACGCGCGCGCCGCGCTTGGGCTCCATGACGTCGATGAGGTCGTAGGCGCCGATCGGCTTGTGCGCCTTCAGCACGAGTTCGTAGACCTGGCGGCGCAGCGGCGTGAGTGCGACGCCGCGTTCGATGGCGAGGGCTTCGGCGCGCGCCAGAATGGATTCGAGGGATGCGGTCATGACGTGGTCCTGCAAGGGTTGAAGCACGAGCGGGCAGGCCGCTCGTCGGACGATTCCGAGATGATATAACGTATCACGATCGTGTGCATGTTCGAGCATGCTTCTTTTTGCCGTGCGCGGTACGTACCTTGCTGCCTCGCCCCTGCCAGACGGGTTTTCCCCAACACCCCAAGCCGTTTGCGCGCCGCAACATCGAAACCCGTGCCGATGCCTTGACACGATCACGCGCAACGCCGATCATTCGATCAAACAGAGAGCAATTGTTCATTCGCAGAGCGTTCGCTCGGGCGAGTAGCGATTCAAAGCTATCGGAGACATCGGTGAGATTGAGAGACAAGGTCGCGATCATCACGGGCGCTGCGAGCGGCATCGGCGAAGCGGTTGCGCGGCGCTATCTGGAGGAAGGCGCCCAGATCGTCGCCGTCGACGTGAAAGACGAGCACGACATGGCGCAGCGTTTCGCGGACGTCGCCGCGCGCGTGCTCGCGCTCAAGGCGGACGTCACGCGACGCGAAGATATCGAGCGCATCGTTGCGCGTACCGTCGAGCAGTTCGGCGGCGTCGACATTCTCTTCAACAACGCGGCGCTCTTCGACATGCGCCCGATCCTCGACGAATCCTGGGACGTCTACGACCGCCTCTACGCGGTCAATGTGAAAGGCATGTTCTTCCTGATGCAGGCGGTCGCGAAGCGCATGGTCGAGCAGGGGCGCGGCGGCAAGATCATCAATATGTCGTCGCAGGCCGGACGGCGCGGCGAGGCGCTCGTGTCGCATTACTGCGCGACCAAGGCGGCGGTCATCAGCTATACGCAATCGGCGGCGCTCGCGCTCGCGAAGGAGCGCATCAACGTGAACGGCATCGCGCCGGGCGTCGTCGATACCCCGATGTGGAAGGAAGTAGACGCGCTTTTCGCGCGCTACGAGAACCGGCCGCTCGGCGAGAAGAAGCGGCTCGTCGGCGAGGAAGTGCCGCTCGGGCGCATGGGGCTGCCCGCCGATCTGACTGGCGCGGCGCTCTTTCTGGCGTCATCGGACTCGGATTACATCACCGCGCAGACGATCAACGTCGATGGCGGCAACTGGATGAGCTGATGCGGCCGCACTCGCGCGCGGCTTATGGCTTGCAGCGCGGGAAGCACCGTCTATAGTGAAACGGCGTC